>DASVYG010000017.1:0-53549 GCA_036392315.1 Gemmatimonadaceae bacterium | reverse complement strand
GCGATCCGGGTACCTAGTTGGGAGGGTTTTTGCATGTGGTAAGTTTAGTTGTCTTCTGGCTCGTGGCGGTTGGCTGCCGCCAGCGGCGACTCAAAAGGCTCAACGCTGAAAGGAGCATTTCATGTCGAATATCATTGCGGTCACGGACGCCAACTTCGAAGACGAGGTTGAGAAGCACGATGGCCTTGCCATCGTGGATTTTTGGGCCACGTGGTGCGGGCCGTGTCGCATGGTGGCGCCCATTCTGGATCAACTCGCTACCGAGTATGCGGGGAAGGTGAAGGTCACGAAGCTCGACGTCGACGCGAACATCAAGACGGGGTCGCGGTTCAACGTCCGATCGATTCCGACGCTGCTGTTCTTCAAGGGCGGAAAAGTGGTCGATCAAATCATCGGGGCCGTTCCACGCACGAACATCGAAGCGAAGCTGCAGCAACACAGCGCATTTCCGCCACCGAGCAGCGCCGACGCCGTCGCGCCAAAGAAGCACAGTGCGTAGTCGCCGGCCGAGTGCGAGACACGGTGCGGCCAAAGGCCACATCGCGTCTCGCGCATGGCCGCGCATCGTTGCATTTTAGGGCTTCATGCCCTTCGCCAATGCGCTGCGTTTTCCGTTTAGCCGCGTCCTTCTCCCGCCCACGCGGCTGGCCTACATCCACCTCCGAAATCTCCTGACCGACGCCAAGCGCGACCGCGCGGCGCGTATCTCCGGATACGTCGCGATCTCGCTGCCGGACGAGCTGGTCATTCTGTATTTGCTCCGCGGCGAAGTCGCCAACGCGACGGTCCGCGACGCCCGTGGTGCGCGCGCTCTGGCGATCGCGAGCGCGATCGACAAAGTGCCGCTCGAGCCCGAATACGGAGAGATCTACTTTCACGAAGCCGACGTCGAGCAGCTCGCGTGCATGTACGCGGCCGAAGCGACGGCGCCCGAGCCGTGGCCCGAGGGAATGACCGCGCAGGATCCCGCGGCGCTCTTTCCGTACTTGATGTCGACCACGTTCGACGGCGTCGTCGAGATCATCGCGAACGAGTTCGTGAATTATCTGATATTCAAGAATGGCGGCGTCGCTCGCGCATTCCTCGCCAGCGCGCACCATGGCACGGTGGTCGATCGCGTCGCGAAGCTGTTCGCCCGGGAGGGTCGCATTGGCGAATTGGTCGTGTCGCGCTGGGGCGTACCAGTCCCGCTCCCGGTCCAGGCACCGCCGGCGCTCGTGCAAGCCTATCGGGAACTCACCGCGACGCTGGTGCAGAAGCTCGTCGATCAAGGCCGCGAGAGCGCGCCGGCCATTGCCGAGCACGCGCGGCAGAATCTGCTCGCCGCACATCCCGTCCTCGAGGGGTTTTCGTACTCGGGTCGGCCCACGCAGGAACCGCTCGCTGATACGGCGGAACTGACCGGGGCGGTCGCGGCTTGGATCCGCGATGTGATGTTTGCCGCGGTCGACCCCGACGCGCTGTCGCCCGACGCATTCTTGCGCGAGATCACCTGGGATCGACGACACATTTTTCAATCGGCTGGCCTCTTCGATCAGATTCCCTGGAAGGTCATGTGACCGGCGACGGAGGTGCGGGAACGCTCTACGTGGTCAGCACCCCCATTGGCAACATGGGGGATTTTTCTTTCCGCGCGGTCGAGGTGTTGAAGTCGGCGGATCTCATTCTCGCCGAGGACACGCGGCACACGCGAAACCTGCTCGATCGCTACGAGATCAAGACGCCGGCGACGGGGTATCACGAGCACAACGAGGCGAAGACGACGCCGTCGCTGGTCGCGCGCCTCGAGCGCGGCGCGTCGTTCGCCCTCGTGTCGGACGCGGGCACGCCGCTCATCTCCGATCCCGGCGCGCGGCTGGTGCGGGCGGCGATCGAGGCCGGCATCGACGTGGTCGCGATCCCAGGCCCATCGGCGTTGCTCTCGGCGCTCGTGGTGTCGGGGCTCGACGCCGACCGGTTCACCTTTTTCGGTTTCCTTACACGCACCGGGAGTGAACGTCGCGCCGCGCTCGACGACATTTCGAACATGCGACATACGGCGGTGCTCTACGAAGCGCCGAACCGGCTGGCTGCCACGCTGGGCGAGCTCGAGCGGCGCGGAAGCGGCAACCGGCGTGCGGTCGTGGCCCGCGAAATGACAAAGCAATTCGAGGAGGTCAAAAGGGGAACGGTCAGCGAGCTCCGCGCGTACTATGAGGACAAGCCTCCCCGGGGAGAGGTCGTGCTCCTGATTGCCGCGGCGGTCGAGCAGGCGCCGACCGACGAGGCTGTCGCGACGCGCGTGAACGAACTTCGCGCGGCGGGTATGAGTGCGCGCGACGTGGCGACTGCGGTCGCCGCGGAGCTCGGTGTGGCGAAGCGGGTTGCGTATCGCCTCGCGCAGCAGTCGTCCAAGGCGGGAGAAGACGAATGATTGGATTCAGTTGGCGTCGTGCGCGGGTTCTCACCGCGGCTGCACTCATGCCGCTCATCGGAGCGCGTCCTCCGGCTCCGACGCTCACGATTGCCCGGCTCCAATACGACGGCGGCGGCGATTGGTACGCCAATCCCTCCAGCCTGCCCAACCTGCTCGCGGCCATTCGACAGCGGACCTCACTACAGGTCGACAAGACCGAAGCGCGCGTCACGCTGATGGACGACAAGCTGTGGGACTATCCGTTCATCCACGTGACCGGTCACGGGAACATTCATTTTAGTGACGCGGAAGTCACGCGGCTGCGCGACTACCTGGCACGCGGCGGATTCCTTCACGTCGATGACAATTACGGCCTCGACGAGAGTTTTCGCCGAGAGATCAAGCGCGTCTTTCCCGACCGGCCTCTGGTCGACGTGCCGCTGTCGCATCCGATCTATCACATCGTGTACGAATTCCCCAAGGGCATTCCGAAGATTCACGAACACGACGGTTTGCCGGCCCGGGGCTTCGGCATCTTCCTCGGCGACCGGCTCGCCGTGTACTACAGCTTTTCGAGTGACCTCGGGAATGGGTGGGAAGATCCCGAGGTCTATCACGATCCGCCGGAGCTGCACGAGGCGGCGCTCCGCATGGGCGTGAATCTGTTCGTCTACGCTGTCACCAGTCGGCCGACGCCATGACTGTCCTCGAATTGGTCGACCGCGAGCGCGCGCGCTTGCGGCGAATGCACTTGATGGCGGGCATCGCGCTCGCCGTCGGCGCGACGTGTCTGCTACTCGCCGGCGGCGCTTCGGCGCTCGGCGGAGCGCGATGGATGGCATTGCCGCGAGGCGTGCCGTTCCTCGTCTGGCTGCTCGTGCTCGCGGCGGACGTGGCGGTGATCTGGTGGACGATGCGACAACTCGAGCGTCGCACGACCCGAAGCAGCGTCGCCGCGGCGATCGAACGCGAACAGACCTTGCGCGCCGGTGCGCTGCGCGGCGCACTCGAGGTCGCCGATTCGGGCGCGCTCGGCCGGCGCGCCGCGGCGGACGTGAGCGCACAGCTTGCGCCTGGCGGCGCGCGGCTCGTTCCGAGCGCGCAACGATCGGTACGCCGCCACGCGGGGCAGGCAACTGGAGTCGCGACGGTGGCCGTGGCCGCGCTCGCATTTGCCGCGCCGAGCTTCAGTGATGGGCTCCTCGCGATCCTCAAGCCGGTGCGTGCGTGGCAGGGCACGCTCTTGCCGCGGCTCGCCTTCGAGAATCTTCCACCAGCGGTGTTGCGTGGCGAGACACTGCGACTGCGCATCGCCGCGCCGCAGCGCGGAACGGTGACGCTCGCCCAACGCGTACCAGGCGAGGCGTGGGCAACGCAAGCCGTCGCCGTCGACCATCGGTCCGGCGTCGCGACGCTCGACGTGGGACCGCTGCGCGGTGATCTCACCATCGTCGCCACCGACGGACGCTCAGCGAGCGACACCGGTATCGTTCGCGTGACCGATCGTCCGTTCGTGGGCGCCGTGTCCATGCGCGCGACGTATCCGGCGTATCTCGGCCGGCCCGCCGAAGGATTGCCCGTGGGCGATCCGGCGCGTGTGCCGCAGGGAACGATCATCGACATCGCCGGCCGCGCGTCGACGGCGTTGCGCGACGTGCGCCTTGGAAGCATGAACGACACGATCGCGCTGCGCGTGAACGATCGGTCGTTCACCGGACACTTCGAGCCGCGCCGGAGCGGCAAGTACGCGTGGCTCGCCTCGGGCGTGGCCGGGCCGATCGCCGACCTCCCGTTGCCCATCGAGCTCGAGGTCGTTGCCGACTCGGCGCCGCACGTGGAGCTCGTGAGTCCGGCGACCGACACGATCGTCGCGGGCGACGATCGTATTACGCTGCGCGCGACGGCGAGCGACGACCACGGCATCGCGCGAGTGGAGATCGTGAGTTGGAAGCAAGGCTCGGCCGGTGCGTCGCAGACGCCGGCGACGCAGCGGATTGCCGACGCCGCGGCGACAGTATGGGATGGAAGTGCCGTGCTCGATTTGGCGCCGCGTGGCCTAAGGCCGGGTGACGCGCTTCACGTGAAGATCGTCGCGACCGACAACTCCCCGTGGGCTCAGCGGGGCGAGAGTCGCGAGCTGCTCCTCAAGATCCCGACGATGGAAGAGCGCCGCTCCATCGCGCGCGCGTCCATGGACTCCGCGGTGAGTCAGGTTCGCTCGGCGGCACAGGCCGAGAAGTCGCTCCAAGAGCGCACCAGTGACGCGACGCGCGATCGCGGCGCGCGCAACACGGGACAGGACGCGCCGAGCGGCGCGAGTGGAAAGCAGGGCTCGATGACCTACGAGGCGGCGGAAAAAGCGAAGGCCGTCGCGAAGGATCAACGCGCGCTTGCCGACCAGGTCAAGAATCTTCAAAAAACGGCGGCCGCGCTCGAGCAGCAGCTCAAGCAAGCTGGCGCACTGGACAGCAGTCTTGCGCGACAGCTTCAGGAAGCGCAGGCGATGCTGCGCGACGCGCTGACGCCGGAATTGCTCGCGCAGATGCAGAAGCTGGACAACGCCACACAGCAGCTCTCGCACGAGCAGGCGCAGCAGACACTCAAGGATCTGCAAGCGATGCAGCAGAAGTTGCGCGAGCAGCTCGAGAAGAGCGCCGAAATGTTGAAGCGGGCCGCGCTCGAGGGCGCGATGCAGACGCTCAAGGATGAAGCGAAGGAGATCGCGGACCGCGACAAGGCGCTCGCGGATTCGGCGGCGAAGCAGGCGAGCGATGCGCAGAAGAACCAGGCCAAGCAGCTGGCCGATCGATCGAAGCGCTTCGACGATGAGCTGAAGAAATTGCAGGACCGGCTCGAGAAGGACAAAGCGGACGCGGGCGCGTCGGGGACCGAGGAGGCGCGCAAGCACGCCAATGCTGCCGAAGAGTCGATGCGTCAGGCGGCGGGCCAGCAGAAGCCGTCGCAGTCCGGGGACCAGCAGAAGAGCGCGCAGCGCGACTCGGGGCAGACCAGTTCGGCCAAGCAGGACAGCACTGGTGCGCAGGGCCAGACCAAACCACAGCAGACTCAGAGCGGTCAATCACAGAATCAGAATGCGCAGGCCGGTGCGCAGGGCGCGCAGCAGCAACGATCCCAAAGCGGACAGCAAGATGGGCAGCAGAGCGGCCAGCAAAGTGGCGGCATGGAGCAGAACGCGCGCGACGCGTCGGCGCAGATGCAGCGTGCGTCCGATGCGATGAAGGACGCGCGGCAGTCGCAAGTGAATCAATGGAAGTCCGAGCTCACGAACGCGCTCGATCAGGCCGTGCAGGAGATGCTGCAGATGGCGCGTCAGGAGCAGAAGCTCGAGCAGGACGCGCGATCTGGACAAGCGAAGCCGGAGCAGATGCGCAGCGAGCAGAGCGCGGTCAAGCAGGGCGTCGACAACGCCGCGCAAAAGCTGCAGCAAGAAGGTCAAAAGACGTCGCTGCTGTCCGGGCGCTCGCAGCGCTCGATGGCGGAGGCGCAGCAGAAAGTGGGCGAAGCCATGCAGTCGACGAACGACTCGCGGGGGGCGCAGCAGGCCGCCAGCGCCATGGGTGACGCGGCCGACGCGCTCAACCGCGCCGCGGCGTCGCTCGCGCGCGACCGCGAGAAGGCCAACACTTCTTCATCGGCAACCGGGTTTGCCGAGATGCTGCAACAGATGCAAGAGATGGCGAAGAAGCAGGGCTCGATCAACGCACAGGCGCAGGGATTGATGCCCGGCATGGGACAGCCGATGTCGGCTCAAATGCAGGCGACGGCGCGGGCGCTCGCGCGCGAGCAGCGACAAGTGTCGCAGCAACTCGACGAGCTGGGCGAAGCCGCGGGCGGCGACCGCGCCGCGCAGCTGGCAAAGGAAGCCAAGGCGCTCGCCGACGCCCTCGAGGGCGGACGTCTCGATGCCACCACCGTCGCGCGCCAGCAGCAGCTGTTCCGCCGCTTGCTCGACGCCGGTCACTCCCTGCAGAAAGAGGAGCGCGATGATACCGGCAAGCGTGAGGCGACATCGGCGAAGGGCGGCAACGAATTCAAACCCGACAACACGAATGCCACCGGCCGCGCGGGTACGAAGTTCCGCGAACCGACGTGGGAAGAGCTACGCGGATTGAGCGCCGACGAGCGGCGAGCGATCCTGGAGTACTTCAAGCGCATCAATGCACAGAATCCGTAGTGCGGAACATCAGCGATTCGTAGGGCGCCGGGTTCGGACGTGGAGTGCACTGCTGCTCGTCGCCGCGTTACCGATCGTGCCGGCCGGACGCATCGGCGCGCAAGCGCCGGCCGATACGATGATGTTCTACAGGGCGCTCGATTTGGAGGCGGCGGGGAAGTATCGCGAGGCCGCGCCGCTGTTTCGCGCCGCGCTCCGAACACCGGCCGCGGTGAATGCGCTGCTCGGTCTCGAGCGCGTGTTCGCGGAACTCGGCTGGTCGGACTCCCTCGTGGCGCCGCTCGACACGCTCATCGCGGCGAACCCGGCCGAAGAGACGTATCGAACAGTTCAACTGCGCACGCTGCAGTCGTTGGGCAAAGACGCCGACCTGCGGCGCGCATTCGAGCGATGGATGCGCGACGCGCCCAACAGCGCGGCCCCGTACCGCGAGTACGCGCGACTGCTGCTGCAGAAGAATCAAGCCGCGGCGGCGGACAGCGTCCTACTGCGCGCGCGACAGGTGCTCGGCACCACGAAGGACCTTCAGCTCGAGATCGCGCAGGCGCGTGCGGCGCAAGGGCAATGGGTCGAGTCGGCGCAGGCGTGGCGACAAGCGCTGGTCACGGGCGACTATCTCGAGCAAGCGGCTGCGTATGCGCTCGCCCCGACGCCGTCATCGGCGCGTCAACAAATCCGCGAGATCTTTCTCGCGCCGCCCATCGATGTGTCCTCGCGTCGCGCACTCGCCGATCTCGAGACCGGTTGGGGATCGCCAGCCGATGGGTGGAACGCGCTCAAGGACCTGCCGCCCGACAGCGCGTCAGCGGACGCCTGGTCCGAGTTTGCCAAGCGTGCCGAGGAGGAAGAGCGATGGACCATCGCGCGCGAAGCGCTGGAGCTGGCCATTCGCTGGAAACGAACGCCGGAACTGGCGCTGCGTGCCGCGACTGCCGCCCAGAACGCGGGCGATCCATCGGCGGCGCTTCGTCTCGCTCCGATCGCCGATGCGCGCGGTGATTCGTCGCTCGCCGTTCGGTCGTACTTGCCGCTGCACGCGCGGGCGCTTGCAGCGCTCGGCCGGCCGGCCGAGGCGGAGCAGCTGGTCGAGAAGTACGATCGATTTCTCTCACCCGGTGCCAAGAACTCGCTGACGCGGACCATCGCGTGGGGCTGGGTGCGCACGGGGAACATGGCTCGAGCCCGCGCGGCATTGGCCGCGACCGGTGCCGACGGCGACTCGAGCGATGCCGCGGGTTGGCTTGCGCTGTATGAGGGAAATCTCAAGACTGCGCGGGGGCTGCTGCGTGGCGGCACGGAGAGCTCACCCGAACTGGCGCTCGCGCTCGGGCTGATCGCTCGTCTCAAAGCGGACTCGGCGCCGGCGATCGGACATGCGTTTCTCGCATTGGCGCGCGGCGACAGTGCGGGTGCGGTCGCGCAGTTCTTGCAAGCCGCCGACTCGACACCACCCGTTCGGTCCTTGCTGTTGGCGACGGCCGCCCAGATCCAATTCGCGCGCAAGAACGACGCGGAGGCCATCGCGCTCTGGAAGCGAATCGTCGAAACGGAGGCCGAGACGCCCGAAGCGCCGCAGGCCGAGCTCGAGTGGGCGCGCGTACTACGCCGCGCCGGCGACAACGAAGGCGCGGCGAAGCACCTGGAGCATATGATTCTCACGTACTCGCAAAGCGCGCTCGTCCCGCAAGCTCGGCGTGAGCTCGAGCTGGCGAAGAGCGCGATTCCTCCGGTGGGTTGATGCGTATTTCAAGATCGTGGATACATCGAATGAGCGTGCTCGCCCTGTGCGCGCTCATACCGCTCGCGTCGTCGGCGCGCGCGCTTCAGGCGCAGCGCCTGCTCGTTCCGATGGACGACGCGCAGCAGAATCATCTCAAGGCGTACGGCCTGACGTACCGGGCGATCAAAGCGGGAGCATCGGCCGAGTGGTTGCTGAACTATCGCGGCGGGTCGTTCCTGCTCGCGGACACGCCCGAGTTGCGCCGGCAGGCCGGTCTCGATGGGATCTCGATCGAACCGGTCGACAACGGGCGACTCAGCCAGATTCGCGGCGAGATTGCCGCGAACAACATGGACGCCGTTCCGTTGGAGAAAGCGCCGCGCATCGCCGTCTACACGCCGCCCGATGCGTTACCGTGGGACGACGCAGTCACGCTCGCCCTCAAGTACGCCGGCATCGAGTACACACCGATCTACGACGACGAGGTCGAGCGCGGCGACCTCTCGAAGTACGACTGGCTGCATTTGCACCACGAGGATTTCACGGGGCAGCTCAACAAGTTCTATCTGACCTATCGTGACGCCCCGTGGTTCATCGATCTGCTACAGAAGAACACGGCGGCCGCGAAGCGGTTGGGATTCAGCAACATTCCTGGGCTCAAGAAAGACGTCGCCGAAAAGATTCGGGAGTTCGTCGAGCGTGGCGGTTTCCTGTTTGCGATGTGCGGCGCGACCGAGACGCTCGAGCTCGCGATCGCCGGGCACAACGTCGATATGGCGCAAAGCTTCATTGACGGCACGCCGATGGATCCGGATGCCGATCGCAAGATGGATTGGAAGCGCACATTCGCCTTCCGTGATGCGCATCTCGAGCAGTCGCCGTTCGTCAACGCGATGAGCGACATCGACGGACACCAAGTGAACGTCCCTGGGCGGCGGCAGCCGCTCGGCACGTTCACGCTCTTCAATTTCTCGGCGAAGTTCGATCCGGTGGCGTCGATGCTCGTGCAGGACCACCGTGCGGTGATCAACGATTTCTTCGGCGTGACGACGAGCTTCAACAAGAGCGTGCTCAAGCCCGGCGACATCGTGCTCGCCAACGAGGAGGGCGCGCCTTGGGTGAAGTACATCCACGGCGACTACGGCAAGGGCACGTGGACGTACTACGGCGGGCACGACCCGGAGGACCCGTCGCACGCGATCGGCAACCCCCCGACTGATCTGTCGCTGTTCAAGAACTCGCCCGGGTATCGACTCATTCTGAACAACGTTCTATTCCCGGCCGCGAAGAAGAAGCCACTGAAGACATAGCCCGTCCTGTCGTCCCGGGCGAAGCGAAGGATCTGCTGTGCCAACAGCAGATCCTTCGTCGTTTCGCTCCTCAGGATGACACACGAGCGCTAGATTTCGGCCATGTCTCCCCCCACCGCCGCCGAGCCTTCGGCACGGCTTCACTCGGCGGCAGCGCTGGCGATTCGCGCGGCAATTCGGCTGGCCGGCGGTCGCGAGGTCTGCTTCGTGTGCACCCTCGACTCGAACGGCGTCGTCAACACGGCGCGCGTCGTCGCGCGGGGCGACGTGCGAAGCGTGCTCGCGCTCCCGGGGTTCGCCAACAAGGGGGAGATGCTCGTCCACAATCACCCCTCGGGACTGCTCGAGCCGTCGCCGCAGGACCTCGACGTCGCGGCGCGCATCCATGACGATGGGATCGGCTTCGCGATCGTCAACAACGGCGCGACGGAGCTCTACGTCGTCGTCGAAGTGCCCACGCGTGCTGAGTTCACGCCGCTGGATTTCGCGCGCATCGATCGCGATCTGGGACCGACGGGGGGCGTGGCGCAGCAGCACGAACGCTATGAGGATCGTCGCGGCCAGCGCGCCATGGCAGTCGAGATCGCGCGACTGTACAACGAGGGTGGCGTTGGGCTTCTCGAGGCGGGGACCGGTATCGGCAAATCGCTTGGCTATTTGATTCCCGCGCTTCGATGGGCGGCGGCGAACGGCGAGCGGACCGTCGTGTCGACGAACACGATCAACCTGCAGGAGCAGCTCGTCGGAAAAGACTTGCCGTTTCTCGGTCGCGCGCTGTCCGATCAGCCGGTTCGGTTCGCGCTGCTCAAGGGATGGCGAAACTACCTCTGTCTCGCGCGACTTCAGCAGGCGCGGTCCTCGGGAAACGCGCTGTTCGAAGACGGCATGCAACAGGAGCTCGATGCGATCCAGGCGTGGTCGGAGCGCACGCGCGATGGATCGCTGAGCGATCTCACGATCGCGCCGCGTCCCGAGCTCTGGGACGAGATTGCGGCGGAGCCCGATCTGTGTCAGCGGGCACGATGTCCGCTCTATGAGAAGTGCTTTCTCTTCAAGGCACGAAAAGAGGCAGCGCAGGCTGACGTCATCGTCGTAAATCATCATCTGTTGTTGTCGGACCTGGCGGTGCGACGCGCGTCGGGGAACTGGGGTGAGGCGGCGGTGCTCCCCGCCTATTCGCGACTCGTCGTCGACGAAGGCCATCATCTCGAGGACGCGGCGGCCGCGCACCTGGGATCGACGGTATCGCGCCGTTCACTTCAGCGTTTGTTCAATCGATTGGATCGGCGCGGCAAAGGGTTGTTGTCGGCGCTCACCATGCGCTTGGCCGCGGCCGACGATCTGCTCAGCACCGCCAGTCTCGATCTCGTGAGCACGCGGCTCGCGCCGTCGGTGCACTCAGTTCGCGACAAGAGCGCGACGCTGTTCGACCTGCTCGAGACGTTCCTGCAAGAGAGCGGGGAATCGGTGCTGCGATTGACGGAGGAGTTCGCGGCGCATCCGATCTGGCGCGCGGGACTTCGCGTCGCGCTCGAGGACACGCTCGGAGAAATCGAATTGCTCGCCCAGGGTCTTCAACTCGTGCGAGAGCGGCTGGAGAGTGGCAATCGAAGCGACGAAGCGGTGATGCCGCTGCTCAACGAGATGGGCGCCGTGACGCGTCGGCTGCAGTTGGCCGGCGATGGTCTGCATCGCGCTCTCGACCCGGGGCGCGGCGAGCCGACGGTGCGATGGATCGAAGCGCGCGGCCGAGATCGCGCGGTGAGCGTGTCGACCGTTCCGCTCGACCTCGCGCCAATTTTGCGCGAAGACCTGTTCAAGCGTGCGTCGACCACCGTGGTCACGAGCGCGACGCTCGCCACCGACGGCAAATTCGACTTCCTGACGTCGCGCCTCGGTTTGGACGACCCGGAGCTGGAGCCGCTCACCGGGATCTACCCGTCGCCGTTCCGCTTTCGCGAGCAGGCCATTCTCGCCGTGCCGAGTGATGTGCCGGCGCCGAACGTCGACGCGGGCGGACATTTCAGCGCGCTGGCGCGCGTCACGCTCGATCTCGCCGCCGCGGCCAATGGTGGCATGTTCGTTCTCTTCACGAGCCACCGCGATGTTCGAGCGATGGCCGCCGAACTTCGCTCGCGCGGGTCGGACCGTCGGTGGCCGTTGCTCATTCAGGGCGACGAGACGCGGGACGCGCTGCTCGGGCGTTTTCGCGACGCCGGACACGCGCTGCTCCTCGGCACGTCGTCGTTCTGGGAGGGCGTCGACGTTCCGGGCGACGCGCTTCGAGCGCTCCTCATCGCCAAGCTGCCGTTCCGCGTCCCCACCGACCCGATCACCGCGGCGCATTGCGAGGCAATAGTCGCTCGCGGCGGCGATGCATTCAGCGAGTACATGCTCCCGCACGCCGCTCTGCGTCTCAAGCAGGGGTTCGGCCGGCTGATTCGCACCGCCACGGATCGCGGCGTAGTGGTCATTGCCGATCCACGTGTCGTGACCAAGAACTACGGGCGTGGATTGCTCCACGGGTTGCCGCCGGCCAAGCGGATCGTTGGTCGATGGAGCGATATTCTTCCGACGATTCAAGAATTCTACGCGAGGGAATAGCGCCGCTATCAACCCCCAACCCTCAACCCTCCACCCTGGTTCAATGCCTCCGAGCAAAATCGTGTGCGTCGGCCGCAACTATCGCGATCACGCGAAGGAAATGGGCAACGACGTCCCCACCGAGCCGCTCATCTTTCTCAAGCCGCCGTCGAGCGTGATCGGCGATGGCGAGCCCATCATGCTGCCGGCGCAGTCGTCGCAGGTCGAGCACGAGGGCGAGATCGGCGTGATCATCGGTCGGCGGCTGCGGCGCGTAACCAGTAAAGAGGCTGGCGGCGCGATCCAGAGCATTCTGGCCGCGAACGACGTTACCGCGCGCGACTTGCAACGATCTGACTCACAATGGACCCGCGCCAAAGGTTTCGACACATTCTGTCCAATGGGCGAACCGGCCAAGCCCCCAGCGGACTTATCCAGCTTGACGGTCGTGACCCGGGTGAACGGCGTGGAACGGCAGCGTGGATTGGCCTCCGATATGGTGTTCTCGATTCCCGACGTGCTTGCGTATATCTCAAACGTGATGACTTTGGAGCCTGGCGATCTCGTCCTGACCGGCAGCCCCGCGGGTGTGGGGAAACTCTCTGCCGGGGATGAGGTAGAAGTGGAGGTGCTCGGCCTCAGCCGGGTGCGGAACCCTGTGACCACGGACGCCTAGTTGCCGCAACTCGCCGGTCGATTCCGAACCCTGCCCGAGTATCCGCTCGCGACGATCCCGCAAAAGAAGCGGGAACTCATCGCGCGGGGCATCGATGTGATCGACCTCGGCGCGGGTGACGCCGATCTCGCGCCGCCGCCCGCCGCCGTCGAAGCGCTGGCCAAGGCAGCGCACACCCCGGCAATGAACCGCTACGGCTTCGGGCTCGGACTCGTCGCGTACCGGGAGGCGATCTCGGCGTGGATGCTCAAGCGGTTCGGGCTTCGCTTCGATCCGCTCACGGAGATCGTGCCGCTCATCGGCTCGAAGGAAGGGATCTCGCACCTCGCCCTCGCGTATCTCGAGCCGGGCCGCATCGCGATCATTCCCGAGCCGGGATACAACGCGTATCAGGGCGGGACGATGCTGGCGAGCGGGCAGCCCTACCGCTACGCGCTCCGCCCGCGCACGAATTTTCTCGTCGACCTCGACGATATTCCCGAGGAGACGCTGCGTCAGACGAGAATTCTCTATTTGAATTATCCGAATAATCCGACGGCGGCCGTCGCGCCCAAAGATTATCTGGAGCGCGTCGTCGCCCGATGCCGCGAGCTCGACATCCTGCTCGTCTACGACAACGCGTACTCCGAGCTCGCCTTCGATGGATACGTGCCGCCCAGCATCTTCGAGATCGATGGGGCGCGTGAGGTGGCAATCGAGTTTCACTCGTTGTCGAAGACGTACAACATGACGGGGTGGCGCTGCGGTTGGTCCGTCGCGTCGCCCGAGATCTCATCGGCGCTGACTAAGGTCAAGTCGTTCGTCGACACGGGCGCGTTCATGGCGGTCCAATCCGCCGGCGTCGCCGCGCTCGAGAGCTACGATGCGTTCGTGCCGCGGAATGTCGCGACGTTCAAATCGCGACGCGATGCGGCGGTCGCGGCGTTCAGCGCGGCCGGCTTTACCTGTGAATCCCCGCGGGCAACGATGTACCTATGGATCCCGCTCCCGGACGGCGTGCCGAGCGCGTTGTTCGCCGATCGCTTGCTCGACGAGGAAGGAGTGGTCGTCATGCCGGGTTCCGGATTCGGCGCGGGCGGCGAGGGGTTCTTCCGGATTTCCTTCATCGTGTCGCCCGAGCGCATCGCCGAGGCGGCGCGTCGCGCCGGACGCGTGCTTGCCTCGCTCGGAGCCGAGGTCACATGAAGGCGCAGTTGTCGGCCCAGCGTCCAACCTCCAAAGGCTCGATCGCGCTCTCGGTCGGCGTACACGCCGTCGCGATCGTGCTCATCGCGTCGATCACGTTCCGCTATCCGATCGAGGCGCTATTCAGTCGCGATCGCACGGCGCCCGCGGAACGAATTCAATACGTCGAGGTGCGCCCGGCCGCTCGCGGAACGCCGGGTGCGGTTGGCAACGGGTCGGCCGAGAAGAAGAAACCACAGAAGAAGGCAGCTCCCGCGGCGCCGATCCTCGCGCCGACGGTGACACCGACGACGCTTCCGCCCATCGCACCGCCGACCGTCGCGCCTGGGACGGCGACAGGCACGGGCACGGGCTCCGGCGGCGCACCCGCCGGTATCGCCACCGGCGTCGAGCCCGCGCTGCCCGATCCGCGCATCGAGCTGCGACCGAGTGGGCTGCGAATGCCGCTCAGCATCGCGCAGAAGAACGACAGCGCGGTGAAGGCGATCTACATGGCGTACCGCGAGGCGGAAGTGCTCGCCGAAGAGCACAAAGGCCGCGATCCGCGCGACTGGACGTTCGAGCGCAACGGCCAGAAGTACGGCATTGACACGTCTTGGATCTACCTTGGAAAATTCAAGATTCCGTCGGCGATCCTCGCGGCGCTACCGTTCAACACCGGTGGAGTCGACGGCAGTCGGATCATTCAGGCGCGTAACGCCGCCTGGATTCAGAACGACATCTACACGCACGCGCAGGGCTTGAGCGAGGACGACTTCCGCGACGCCGTGCGGCGAATTCGCGAGCGGAAGGAGCGCGAGGAAAAAGAGAAGGAAAAGGACAAGTCGCCGAAACCGACGCCCATCATTCCCTGATCCGCGCTGATGTCACCCCGCCGGGGTGTCGTCTACCAGCGTCGGGGGCGGCTCCTGCTCCCAGAACGGACGAAATACGCCAGCCACTACGCCGAGGATGGCGAAGTCGTCCTTTGGTCCAACTTCGATCGCGCGCTCGCCGTCGTGCGCGGGCTCGAGCACGATCGTCGACCCACGATGCGTGAGTGTCTTCACCGTCGCCTCCTCGCCGAGGCGAGCGCCGACGATGTCGCCGTCCTTGGCGCGAGCGGACGGGCTGAGCATCACGTAGTCACCGTCGAAAATTCCGCGACCCGCCATGCTGTCGCCGCGCACCTTGAGGAAGAACGCATCGTCGCCGGGTACGAAGCGACGGTCCATCGTGATGTATCCTTTGCGATACTCCGGCCGAAGCGCCGGCTCGCCGGCGTGGATGCGTCCGTAGTAGGGAATCGGCTGGGTGCTTCCTGCCGCGGCGAAGCCGAGCAATCGCACCCCGCGCGATCGCGACTCGTCTCGCTCGATGTACCCCTTCGCTTCCAGCGAATGCAGCAAGTCGGAGACGGTCTTGGTGGACTTGATGCGAAACTTGCGCGCGATCTCGCGAATGCTCGGCTGATACGTGTTGGCCGCGAGAAAATCTATCAAATAGTGATAGACGCGCTGCTCTAACTGGGTGAGCGGCTCAGACATGGCCCCTTCAGCGTATGAGGACGCCGGGCGTCTCAACTTGCTGAGTGCCCGGCGTCGCTCCGTTCAGCGCTAATGTACGCTCGTGCGCCTCGCGAGGTCAACGTCGAGCGTCGCGATTCTCCCCAAGAAATTCCGTCGCCGCGTCGATGCGGGCGAGCGATCGCTCACGACCGAGCATGACGAGCACGTCGAAGATTCCCGGGCTCGCGGTCAGTCCAGTGAGCGCCAATCGCAGCGGCTGAAAGATCTTCCCGGCGCCGACGCCGCGCGACTCGGCCAGGGCGCGCAGCGATTCCTCGAGCGGCTGAGCGTCCCACGCCGGCGCGGCGGCGAGCGCATCGCGAGTCGCCTGAAGGACGTCGGTGGCCGCCGCCGCGTCTTTCCATGTCTTGGCGACCGCTTCAGCGTCGTACTCGATGTGCTCCCGCATGTACGGGATCGCCTGACGCACGATGTCATCGGTCGTGCGCGCGCGAACCTTGAGCAGATCGATCAGCGAGAAGTACCACGCCTCGCGCGCCGAAAGATCGGCTTCGCTCGCCAAGCCGGCCGCGACGACGCCGCGCGTGACCAGCGGCGCGAGCTCGGCCGCGGACATCAGGCTCAGGTGCTGCCCGTTCATCCACTCGAGCTTCTTCAGATCGAACACCGCCGCGTTCTTCGACAACCCGTCGACGGAGAATCGCTCGATGATCTCCGGCACCGTCATCACCTCGATGTCGTTTCCCGGAGACCAGCCGAGCAACGCGAGAAAGTTCACCATGGCCTGCGGCAAGATTCCCATGTGCTGGTAGTCGCCGACAGCGGTCGCGCCGTGCCGCTTGCTCAGCTTCTTGCCATCGGGACCGTTGACGTTCGGCAAATGCGCGAACTGCGGCAATGGGGCGCCCAGTGCCTCGTAGAGCAAGATTTGTTTCGGCGTGTTGGAGACGTGATCGTCGCCGCGCATGACGAGCGTGATGCGCATCGCGACGTCGTCGGACACCACGGCGAGATTGTAGATCGGCGTGCCGTCGGAGCGCAGAATGATGAAGTCGCCCTCGCCGATGTCCTTGTTCGGAAACGTGATCGGGCCGTGAACGAGATCATTCCATGTCGTTTCGCCTTGCGGCATGGCGAATCGAACGACGAACGGCATGCCGCTCGCCACGCGACTCGCGACTTCGTCGGTGCTGAGTCGCGCGCAGCGACGATCGTAACGGAACGCCTCACCACGCGCCTCGGCGGTTTTGCGCTGCTCGTCGATCTCGGCTTGCGTGCAAAAGCATCGGTAGGCTTTGCCCGCGTCGAGCAAACGCTGGACGTCGGCGCGATGGCGCTCGAGGTTCGCGCCTTGATGGACGACGTCTTCGTCCCACTGGAGGCCCAGCCACTCCAGCCCTTCGAAGATCGCCCGCGTGCTTGCCTCCGTGCTGCGCGCCTTGTCGGTGTCTTCGACGCGCAAGAGGAACTGGCCGCCGTAGTGTTTGACGAACAGCCAGTTGAAGAGGGCAGTGCGAGCGCCGCCGACGTGCAGATAGCCGGTCGGGGATGGCGCGAACCTCAATCGATGAGACATGTCGGAAAGCTACCGGGGCCGAGGTCGATGGAAACTACAAGAGCCCGCCGACTCGGCGGGCTCTCGTCACGGGAAGGGAGGGATTCGAACCCTCGATACAGGTTTTAGCCCGTATAACGGTTTAGCAAACCGCCGCCTTCAGCCTCTCGGCCACCTCCCCACGGGTACGGTAAACCTAAATCGCGGGCGGACCACACGCCACGCCCGTCGATCGAGATCCCGGCGGCACGTTCGGCGCGACGCCATCTGCCGATCGACCGGCAGAGAGCAGCGCCCGCGAACGCAAACGGCGAGTGAGTAAGTTGCCTCCTATGAACCCTCGATGGCGCCGAGCCATTCTCGGAGCGTCGGCCGGCCTCTTGGTCGCGATCGCTGTCATCGTCGCCGAGATCCCGGGAATCCCGGGCAGCCACGCCGACGCCTATGTCGTCGCCGGCGTGGTGCTCGGTGCGTGCGTCGGATGGCTGGCGTGGATCCGCGTCGCCGCGTATTCCGGTCTCGTGGCCGCGATCGCCGTCGCGCTGGTGACACTCACGCCGATTATCGACCGACCGGTGGCACGATGGATTCGGCGCGACTCGCTGCCGGTAGGGCCGCTCGATGCGGTCGTCGTCCTCTCGTCGAGCGTGAATGACGACGGCGTGCTCGATGTCAGCGGAACCGAACGATTGTTGTCGGGGCTCGCGGTGTGGCGGCGGAATCATGCGCGTCTTCTCATCACCACGCGCGTCGAGGAGAAAGCGCGAGGACGGAGCATCACGTCGGACGCCGACCAGCGCGCGCTCGTCGCGCTTGGCGGTGACACGGCGGCCTGGCGCATCGTCGCTCCGGCCCACACGACGCACGACGAGGCTTTGCGTAGCGCCGAGCTGCTCGCTCCGGCGCGCTCGCGATCCATCGCGGTCGTGACGAGTCCTCTGCACACGCGCCGCGCGTGCGCGACATTCGAGGCGCTTGGCTTTCACGTCGTCTGCGTCCCGAGCGACGAGCGGCGGTACGCCGTCTACTCGCTGTCGGGACCGGCTGAACGATTCGACGCGTTCTTTGATTGGTTGTATGAGCAGCTTGGCATGCTCAAATACCGCGCACGCGGATGGATCATTCGCCCCTGAAGTAACTTTGGGTCATGCATCATCCTGTTCTGCTCTTTCGAAAATTGCCTGACCCGGCGACGCCGCGTCCTCCACTCAAGGAACGAATCGCCGCGATGCGCCTCGTGCCGCGACTGATTCGACTCGTGTGGGAGACACATCGCGGATACACGAGCGCGATGATCGCGCTTCGCTTCGTTCGGTCGATCGTCCCCGTCACGAATCTTTGGGTCGCGAAGCTCATCATCGACGAAGTGATCAAGCTTGCGCGAACCGGCGGGTCCTCGCGCGAGTTGTGGATGCTCGTCGCGCTCGAGATGGCCACAGTGGTCGGCGGCGAGTTGCTGGCGCGCGCGTCGGGGTTGATCGAGGGCCTGCTGGGCGACCTTTTCACGAATCGGATCAGCATTCGAATCATGGAGCATGCGGCCACGCTGGATCTCCATCAATTCGAGGATCCCAAGTTCTACGACCATCTCGAGCGCGCGCGACAGGGCACGACCGGTCGTGTCGCGTTGCTCATGCAGCTGTTGGGAATGGGCCAGAGCATTCTCACGCTGGCGTCACTCAGCGTCGCACTCGCCGCGCAGGCGCCGTGGCTCCTTCTGTTGCTCGCGGTCGCGGTGTTCCCGAGCTTTCTCGGTGAGACGCATTTCGCCGCGCTGACGTACGCGCTGGCCTTCCGCCGAACGCCTCAGCGCCGCCAGCTCGACTACGTGCGGTACGTCGGCGCAAGCGATCAGACCGCGAAGGAAGTCCAGCTCTTCGGGCTCGCGCCCTGGCTGATCTCGCGGTATCGCGCGCTGTCGGATCGCTTCTACGGCGAGAGCCGCGCGCTGGCCGTTCGCAAGGCGTTCGTGAGCTCGGGCCTGTCGATCATCGGCACACTCGGCTACTACGGCGCGTATGTCGTCGTTCTCGTTCGTGCGATCAACGGCACGATCACGATCGGTATGCTCACGTTCCTCGCGGCGTCATTTCGTCAGAGTCGCGATCTGATCCAAGGGTTGTTGATGTCGGCGAGCAGCATCTACGAGCAAAGTCTCTATCTCAAGGACCTGTTCGCCTTCTTCGACATGCAGCCGACCATCCACAACGTGGCGAACGCGCGTCGCGTACCGAGGCCAATCCGTCAAGGATTCGTATTCGAGGATGTCGGGTTCAAGTATCCAGGAAGCGACCGCTGGGCTGTTCGCCACTTGAGTTTCGCGCTGTTGCCGGGCGAACGCGTGGCGTTGGTCGGCGAGAACGGCGCCGGCAAGACGACGCTGACCAAGCTCCTCGCGCGACTGTACGATCCGACCGAAGGGCGCGTGCTGCTCGACGGCGTCGACTTGCGCGAGTATGACGTGGCCGAGGTGCGCCGAGCGATCGGCGTGATCTTCCAAGACTTCGTTCGCTACGACATGCGGTTCGACGAGAATGTCGGTGTCGGCGAAGTCGAGCAGGTCCGCGACTATCTCGATTCCGAGGCGACGAACGGCAACGCGCCCGCGACGCCATCGATCATCTCGCTGGCTGCCGACAAATCGCTGGCATCCAGCCTATTGCCTCGGCTCCCCGGCGCCTACCGACAGATGTTGGGCCGCCGCTTCGATGAGGGCGTCGACCTGTCGGGCGGCGAGTGGCAGAAGGTCGCGCTCGCGCGCGCCTACATGCGTGATTCGCAAGTGCTCATTCTCGACGAGCCCACCGCCGCGCTCGACGCGCGCGCCGAGTACGACGTGTTTCTCCGCTTCAACGAACTGATGGCCGGACGCATGGCCATCGTCATCTCGCATCGGTTCTCGACCGTGCGGATGGCGGATCGAATCATCGTACTGAAGAACGGCGAGATCGTCGAGCAGGGGCGGCACGCCGAGCTTGCGGTAGGCGAGGGACTCTACGCCGAATTGTTCGGCATGCAGGCGGCCGGCTATCGGTGATCGCGCGCCGGCCGCCGCGCGCGTCGCTATCGCTCGCCGCTGCCGCGCCGGTCTCCGACTACGCGCTCCTGAATGAGCTTGTCCGTTTCCTGCGTTTGCTTGGCGATCAACTCGTTCGCCTTGCTCTGCTGATCCGAGTCGAACGTGCCGAGCGCCTCTTTGGCCGACGCATCGTAGTTGGTGCGAATCTCGGCCAACGTCGTCAAGAGTCCCACGCGTGCAGAACGCGCGCGTGTGCGGCCGTCCTCGGATGCCGAGCCCATTGCTGACCGATACTCGCGAACGAGTGAGTCGACCGCCTTGAGCAGCGGCGCGTTCTTCTCTTTCAGCTTTCCTTCGCTGTCCTTGAGTTGCGCGATCTGCGCGTCGGTGAGCTTGAGGTCTTTTCGTTTGTCGATCAAGAGCTTGATTGGACTCTGATCCTCGACGTCACGAACGCGCAGAGGCGGACTTTGCTTCGTGGAATCCTTGTCGAACAACTCCGTTCGGCGATCGGACTGCGTGCGGCTGCGCTGCGCTGCGACGATCGACGGAAAAGAGGCTGGAAGAGCGAGCAGCGTCGCGATGACGAGGTATTTGCGATTCACGGTGGTCTCCCGGCGAGTGCCGACGCGGAGCCGTCGGCGGTGGGTTTGTCAATCCATACAAATTCTGTACGTAACGTATACGTACGAGCTCGGCGTGGCGTTCACGCGCTCAGCGGTTGAACGCGGCGAATGTAGGCCAGAATCGCGTCTTGAAGCGTGTCGCCCGAAGTCGTGGCGTATCGATTGCCCAATGGAACGAGCATGGCGGCCGAACGAAAGACGTCGGAACGACGCACCCATCCATACGGCAGGGCGCAATTCGAGGCGCTGCGGGCCGATCTCGAGCGACGGCTCCGCCGCATCTACGGACGGGATTGGCCGCAAGGGTTCGACGACGTGATCGCGCGAATCGCGCGGGCGCGCGTCCGCGAGGCATACGGATTGTCGTCACAGCGATAATCTCGGGGGCGAGCATTGGCTGCGCGCGCGTGATCAATCCCGCCGGGTAGATCACAACCGCGTTGCTTGACAGGGTTGCGGGCCTCGGTATCCTCATCTGGATACCAATTCGTAATCGGCTGGCGCCCTCCCACCCACCCTCCGGAAACCGATATGACAGTGATGGCTTTTCGTCCACCGCCTTCGCGCCTCGTGCGAGCGGTCGTGGTCGCGGCGTTGTTCGCAACGCCGTCGTTGGTCTTCGCACAGCAAGCAAGTATCAGCGGACGCGTGACCGCACAGGGCGGCGAGCCGCTCCCAGATTCTCGCGTCTATCTCGTCGGCTCGTCGCTCACCGTTTCCACCAACGCCGAGGGTCGATACGCGCTTCGCGGCGTTCCGGTTGGAAACGTCGAAGTGCGAGTCATTCGTGTGGGTTATCAGGAACAGAAGAAATCGATCACCGTCGTCGCAGGAACGCCGGCCACGCTCGACTTCGCGATGCAGCAAGCGATCGTGACGCTTCAAGAGATTGTCACGACGGCGACGGGCCAGCAGCGTCGATCGGAGCTCGGCAACACGATCGCGACGCTCGGCGACGTGGCCAAGAAAGTCGAGGAGTCGCCCGTCACCAACATCTCCGACCTCCTGGTCGCGAAATCGGCGGGCGTCGTCGTGCTCCCGGGGAACATGACGGGCACCGCGGGCACGATTCGGATTCGCGGCGTCAGCTCGCTCACGTTGAGCAACGCGCCGATCTGGGTCGTCGACGGTGTCCGCTTCAACTCGACGGCGTTCGGCGCGGCGGGCGCGGGTGGATCGCAGGTTGCCTCGACTCCGCTCAACGGCCTCAATCCCGACGACATCGAGGACATCGAGATCGTGAAGGGCCCGTCCGCGGCAACGTTGTACGGCACGGATGCATCGAATGGCGTGATCGTCGTGACGACCAAGCGCGGTCGCGCGGGAAACGCGAAGTGGACGTGGTTTGGCGAGGGCGGAAAGATCGAAGACAAGTCACACTATCCGGACACGTACGCCATCTGGGGGCATCGACCGGGTGCGGCGGCGAACGCGACGCCGATTCGTTGTCTGCTGCGAGAGCTTCCCGGCGCCACGTGCATCAAGGACAGCGTTACCTCGCTCAACATCATCAACGTTCCGAATCTCACGCCGGTGTCGAACGGAAACCGCGGACAGTACGGCGCGCAGGTGAGCGGCGGCACGGAGACGATTCGCTATTACGTGAGCGGCGATCTGTCCGACGAAACCGGGCCGATCAAGCTACCCCAGAACGAGTTCTCTCGATTTGACTCGCTCAAGGTTCCGCTCCGCGACGAATGGATTCGTCCGGAAGCATTGCAGGGGCAAACGATGCGCGCCAATCTCGTCGCATCGCCCAACCCCAACCTCGACCTGAACGTTTCGGCGGGCTTCTCGAAGACCAATCAACGTTTTGGCGAGACCGACAACAACTTCAATAGCATCTTCTACCAGTCGATGATGAGTCCCGGATTCATCGGCGCGGGATTGGGTGCGACGGGCAAGGACTCTCGCGGTCAGAATCTCTACGGCAACAACTCGTTCACGTACGGCGACATCTTCCAGCGCCTGGCGCGTGAGGATGTCCAACGGCTGCTCGGCAGCGTTCAGGCGAGCTGGCGGCCAATCGCGTGGATTCAGAACGATGCCACGATGGGAATCGATCTGGGGAGCCGCTACAGCTACGGATTGTGCCGCTTCGGCGAGTGCCCGGACTTCTCGCAATGGCGCCTGGGCCAGGTTACCGATCGCCACCGCCTCGATCGCAACTTCTCGGTGAAGTTGACGAGCAACGCGTCGTGGCAAGCCAAGTCGTGGCTCAACCTGAAGACGACCGCCGGCGCGGACTACACGAATCAGGAGAACGAACAGTCCATCGCGAGTGGCACGCTGCTTCCACCGGGTGCCCAATCGGTGTCGCAGGCCGCGGTCACGACGGGAAGCAGCACGCTGCCGTCGGCCGACAAGACGCTCGGGTACTACCTGCAAGAGCAGGGTGCGTTGCGAGATCGTCTCTTCGTCACGTTCGCGCTCCGCACCGATCAGAACAGCGCGTTCGGTTCGCAGTCCAACAGCATCACCTATCCGAAGGCGAGCCTGTCGTGGATCGCCTCCGACGAGCCGTTCTTCCCGCGGTACAACTGGTTGAATCAGTTCCGGCTTCGTTCGGCCTACGGCGCGTCTGGAGTGCAGCCGCGCTCGACCGACGCGTTCGTCACGTACACGGCGCCCACAGTCAGCATCAACAACGTCGACACGCCAGGGCTCCGCGCAGCGTCACTCGGCAATTCGCTGCTCAAGCCCGAGACGACGACGGAGTTCGAGGGCGGATTCGATACACGCGTGCTGGCGAACCGCGTCAACATCGAGCTCACGTACTACAGCAAGAAGACGAAGGACGCGCTTCTCGACCAGGCGATCGCGCCTTCGGCCGCTTCGTCGGCCACCACGGTGCGACGCAACTTGGCGTCGGTGAAGAACACGGGCATCGAGCTCGGCGTGACGACCACGCTGCTGGACATGCGGCGGTTCGGTTGGGACGTGACCGTGAGTGCGTCGCACAACGACAACAAGGTGCTGTCGCTCGGCGTCGACGGAACCGGAAAGCCGGTATTCGTGAACGGAACCGGCTCGAATCGCGACTCGCTCGGGTACGACGTGCGCGGGTGGTACTATCGTACGTTCACGTACGCCGACTCGAATTCCGACGGCATCATCGTCCCGAGTGAGGTGGTCGTGAATCCGACCTTCCAGTACGTCGGATCGTCGATCCCGAAGGATCTCGTGTCGGTGACGAACGGATTCGACGTGCTCAACCGACAGCTCCGGCTCTCGGCGATGTTCGATTATAAAGGCGGATACTCGATCGCAAACGGAACCTACTCGTTCCAGTGCGGCAACAATCCCGCGTGTCCGGGGCTGTCCAATCCCAACGCTTCCATCGAGGATCAAGCAGCGGCGGTCGCGTTCACGGCGAAGAATCCAACGACCGCGTTCGGCTACCTCCAGAGCGGCCAGTTCTGGCGTTTCCGCGAGCTCTCGGCCACTTGGAACCTGCCGGCGCGTCTCCTTTCGCCGATTCGCGCATCCACGGCATCGTTGAGCTTCGGAGCGCGCAACCTCAAGGTGTGGACCAAGTACAAGGGCGCAGACCCCGAGGAGAACTTCAGCACAGGCGACGTGCAGAGCACGTTCGCCTCGTCGGCGCCGCGACGCTACTACACGCTTCGACTCAACCTCCACTACTAACCCTCGAGCGAGGACATGACCACCATGACGATCATGAAACACCGCGCTCGTTGGGCGACAACGAGCTGCACCGCACTTGCTCTGTTGCTTGTCAGCGCGTGCAACGTTCGCGACGAGCTTCTCTCGCCGCAGCAGCCGGGAACCATCCTTCCCGGTGACATCGCCGGCGCCGGCGTGGCCGGCGCCGAAGCCCTTCGCGTCGGAGCGCTCGGCCGATTCCAGCAGCTCACTCCCGGAGGCGGCAACGGAAATCAGTCGGAAGCCACGATGCTCGGCGACGTGCTGACCGACGTATGGAAGTCGGGCGATACGTTCTCGCAGCACAACGAGACCGACCAACGCATCATCCAGACGAACAACTCCGTCCTGTCGACGGCGTACGGCGATCTGACACGGTCGCGCGGATTCTACCGCGATGCCATCAAAGCCTTGAAGGCCTCGGAACCGGACAAGCCGGCCGAGCAGGCGGAACAGTGGTTCGTGATGGGCTATTCGGAGATGCTGCTCGCCGAATTGTTCTGCAACGGTACGCCGCTCAGTGAGACGATCGACGGCGCATACACCTACACGAATCCACTGACGAATCAGCAAGTCTACGCCATTGCGCTGACGCACCTCGATTCGGCGCTCGCGCTGGCGGTCACCGTGGCCGGCAACGTGAAGGCCGACACCGCGCTCGCGGCGAGCGTGAGGAATGCGGTCGCCATCACGAAGGGTCGCCTGCTCGTGGACATGGGAAGATTTTCCGATGCGGCGACCGCAGTGGCCGCAGTTCCGACGAACTACACGTACAACGTGACGTTCTCGCAGGCCACGAACGACAACAATATTTGGGGCTTGGCGGGACAGGTCTCGACGCGCGCGCGCTTCGTGGTCGGTGATTCGTTCGACACGCAGGGAATCATCAAGAACGCGCTCCCATTCTCGTCGGCCAAGGATCCGCGCGTTCCGACGACCGGATCACCAACAGCGAACGGAACGAAGTCGATCGACGGCATCACGCCGCTGGTCGCGCAGCAGATCTGGCTCAACCGCTTCGATCCCATCCCTGTCGCCACCGGGATCGACGCGCGCCTCGTCGAGGCCGAGGCGAAACTGCAGAGCAACGATATCGCGGGAATGATGGCGATCTTGAACGCGCTCCGCGCGAGTTCTCAGACGCTTGGTCCGCTTTCAGTACCCGCGATGGCGGCGCTCGCGACGCCTTCGACCAACGATGCGGCGATCAGTCTGCTGTTCCGCGAGAAAGCATTCTGGCAATTCGGTCGCGGCACGCGGCTGGGTGATCTTCGACGCCTGATTCGTCAGTACAATCGCACCCAGGACAACGTCTTCCCGACGGGCAAGTTCCATAAGGCCGGCGGGTCGTCGTACGGAACCGATGTCAATCTGCCGGTCACCGACAACGAACGACAGAATCCGAATTTCACGGGGTGTCTCGACCGGAACGCGTAGCCGCGGAGTCGAGCGCTGCTGAGTTATCAAAACGCTCCTCGTGACATACGAGGAGCGTTTTGATATGCGCGGATCGATGGAGTCGTCGCGATCAAACGTGTGCACAGTCCATGTGCCGACGCTTATTTCTTCTCGAGATCTCCGAGCCGTGCGAGTCGCCGCTTGATGTCGGCGACCTGCGGCTGCACCTCCGGATCGGCGTTCTTCCAAAGGTCGACGAACATCTGGTAGTAGTGCGCGGCGCGGACGTGGTCGTTCTTCGCCTCGTACAGCTCACCAATGCGCCGCGCCGCGGGCGCACGGTACGCCATATCGACGCTATAGAGCCGGCCGTAGAAGCCGCTCGCGAAGTACTTCTCGAAGTACGCGATCGACGAGTCAGCCACGTTCGCCTTGTCGTAGGCGCGCGCGACACTGAGAGACGTGCACGCATCGCAATCGTCGAATGGACCGTCGGCAAGACTATCGCCCTTCCAGAACTCACGCACGGCGTCAGCCGGGTGGCCCTCGGCGATCGCGATGTCACCAAGGACGCGGTGCACGAGCGGTTGCTCGCTGCGAAGCCGCGCCGTGTCGCGAATGTCCGCGGCTCGTTCGGCCAGGATTGCCTTTGCTTTATCGGGCCGACCCGCCTGTGCGTAGATCGACGCGATGCCGGTGTAATTGCGGTCGGACTCGGCAAGCGTGCGCAGCGGTTCGGCGGCGAGCGCAGCATCGAGTCGCGCGACGGCGCGCGTCGGCTGGTCGCGGCCGACGTCGACCAGCGATGCCGTCACCGAATCGTTGATTGCGATGCTGCGAATGCCGACCGTTTGGCCGAAGGTGCGGGCGGTAGCCAGTCGCATGCGCGACTCGTCGGCGCGTCCCTTCATCGCCGACAGCATGGAACGGGCGTAGAGACCTTGCCACCGGGCGAACGGAACGTCGCTCGTCGCGAGCGAGTCGCCCAAGCGTTCAGCGCCCGCCAGATCCCCCGAGGCCTGTCTGGTCCACACGCCGATGGAGAGGACCGTGGCGCGCACGCCCGGCGTTCCGAGTGCCTTCTGCGACTCCGTGAGGGTTTGCGCGGCCTTGGCAAACTCGCGCGCATCGGCTTGCACCACCACGAGGTTCACCCACGGCTGCTGCTGGCCCGCGCGGAGGCGCGTCGCCGCCGTGAGGAGCGATTCGGCGCTCGCGTACCGGCGGCGCGCCGTCTGAATGATCGCGTAATTATTCAGCGCGATGTCGCTATCGCCTCGCGCAAGGAGTTGCTCGTACGCCGCGGCCGCGCGAGCGCGGTCGTGGCCCGGTCCGGCAAAATATGAAGCGACGGTGAGCAGTCGCTCACGCGGCGTGAGACGGTCGCGGAAACGATATGCCTGCTCATATGCCGAATCTGTAACGCTCTGCGGATACGCCCCTCCGGCGCCATACGCGGTCCCTAGCTTGCGCCACGCCATGGCGAAGCCGGTATCGATGGCCACCGCCTGGCGCAAGCGCGCCGTGGCGGTAACGACGTCGCCGCCGAAGTCGTAGGCGCGCGCTCCCTCGGAGTACAGCCGGAGTGCCTCGATCGACGGAGTCGTGACCTGCTCCAGCGGCGCGGCATTCTGAACCGATCGAAGCGACTCGCCCATCTTGCCACGCAGCTCGCGTCCGATCGCGTCGGCGCCGGCGATGAGCTCCTTCGGTCCATCGACGACTTTCTGCGCCGTCGCGAGCACCGTCCCCGAATCCGCGGTGAGAAGACGAACGGTCACCGCGTAGCCGCTGCCCAGCGGTGCGACGTCGCCGTCGACGATGGCTTTGATTCCCTCGCGCTGCGCAACCTCGCGCGCGAGCTTCACATCGAGGCGCGTGCCGGCCGGGCGCTGCATTCGCTGCAACGCGTTGGCGATGAGCGTCGGCGACACGACCGTCACGGCGTTGGATTGCGCGAGACTGGCGCGCACCGCCTCCGAGACAACGCTGGCCAAGGTCGAGTCGCCCTGGCGCACCGTGAAATCAGTGACGAGCAGCGGCTCTCTGGCGGTGAGACGTCCCGCCGCGAGCAGGGAAGCTGCGGGTCCTATGCCGAGCGCGCGCAGCAGCATGAACCCGGCGACCAGTAAAACGAATGCGCTGAACGCGAACACGCCCCCGCGGACCGTCCGCCGCCAGCTCACGTGCGGACTCGCTTTCACAGCGATCGTGGCCAGCGTGCCTTGACCGGCGCTGCTTCCGCCTGGCGTAAGGGTTGGTGTGCGCATTAGCTCACGATGCGCTGTGCGCTGCACCAACGCCGTGAAGAGGATGGCAGGTAATCCAAGTCCTGCCACGATCAACGCGCCCGGCAGCACCCACGACGGCAAGCCAATCCCGACAATTGCCGCCTTGGCGAGAATCCACGCGGCGATGAACACGCCGGCCCATGCCGCGAGCGCGACAGGCAGACGCACACGTCCGCCGAGGAGCACGGCCGACGCCGCGTCGGCGCTGCCGCTGCTCGTCGTCGTCGCCAGCTCGAGCACGCGCACCACCTCCGCAGCGCTCGCCGGACGACGCTCGGGCTCTTTCTCGAGGCAGCGCATGACCAGATCGGCGAGCAGCGGCGGCGTGTCGCGACGCAGCTCGGCGATGGGCTGTGGACGTTCGCCCATGTGCGCAGCGAGCAGCTTGTGCGGCGACAGCCCGACGAACGGCGGACGTCCGGCGAGAAGCTCGTACGCCATGCAACCGAACGAGTATAGGTCAGCGCGGCCGTCGGTATTCGGATCGGCAGCCGCCTGCTCGGGTGCCATGTACACGGGCGTGCCGATCGACGTGCCGACTTGGGTAAGCGAACCGCGTGTGGCGCCGGCGTCGCCCGCCGTGCGCGAAGCGGAGAGCGCCTTGGCGATGCCGAAGTCGGTCACGACCGCGGTGCCGCCGGTGATCAGTACGTTGTCCGGCTTGATGTCGCGGTGCACGACGCCGCGCTCATGCGCGTAGGCGAGCGCTTTGGCGACCTCGCGCAAAATGCCGATCGCCTCGTTGATTGGCAGCGGCCCGCGCGTGAGCCGCTGCCGCAGCGACTCGCCCTCGACGAATGGCATAGTGAACCAGGGCAGGCCATCCATCTCGCCCGCCGCGAGCACCGGTACGATGTGCGGATGTTGCAGTCCAGCGGCAACGAGAATCTCGCGGCGGAAACGCTCGACATTGACGCCGGCCACGAGCTCGGGCGGAAGCACTTTGATCACGACGTCGCGACGAAGTGCCGTGTCACGCGCCACCAGCACGCGCGACATGCCACCCCCGCCAAGCTCGCGTGAGATCGTGTAGCTGCTGCCGAGTGTTGCTTGAAGTTCGTCGCGGAGGTCTGCCACGGTGCGGCGTCTGGGGTTCGCGGACGCGGGCGGAAGCGCACCAACTTACGACTTGGGACTAGCGGCTGCCACCGTCAATGTCGGATGCTATCGCGCTGTTGACGAGTCAGGCGCCAATGGTCTGGCGAAAACCCGACGGCGTCTGTCTCGTGTGCTTCTTGAATACCTCGTTGAACGTGGACTTCGACGCGAAGCCCGCGTCCATCGCCAGCGCCAGCATCTTGAGGGAGCGCGCCTCACCTGCCTTGATGCGGCGCTGAACCTCGCGCACGCGGTAGCCATTCACGAAATCATAGAATGTCTGACCCATCTGCGCGTTGAGCACCTCCGACAGCTTGTGCGGCGTGCTGTTGAGTCGTGCCGCGAGATCGGACAGCGTCAGCTCGCTGTCTTTCCAAGGTTGCTCGCGCTCCATGACGGCGAGCAACGACGTCTCGAGCAGGTTTGCTTCTTGATCGCCGAGGCCGGAGCGCTCGTACTGTGGTGACAACGTTTCTGCTTTGTCCGGAGGCGATACCGCTTCCGCACTGGTTCGTTTCACGACTGGGAATTCGGCGGTCGCATGCCTGAAGATCTCCGGCTGGCGCAGCCCCATGTAGCCGATGCCGTACACGAGCAAGGCCATCGCGAGCGAAATGGGCCCGTCGCGTTGGCCGGTGCTGACGTGGGAGATCCTGAGACCCGTCGCCAGGAGCCAGATGCCGCCGCTCGCCGCCGAGAGCCAAAGCAGCCAGCGGAGATTGACGCGCGCGATGTTCGAGTAGCTGTGCTCGACGTCGTGCCGGTGACGATGCAGGTACAGGACGGTCGCCGCTGAGTATGCGATGCCAGAGACGTACTTGAGTGGATCGATGTTCCTGAGTGGCGGATCCAAGCCTTCGACGGCCCATCGGTGCCACAGCGCGATCTTTTCCGGCCCGCTCATCGCGTAGAAGGGCGCGGCGAGACAAAAGACGATCGCGAGGGGCACGAAGTGCACAAGCTCTCGCCGCGTGAAACGCCAGGAGCGATCGCTTGCCGAGTGGGCGTAGAGGAGCACGAGCGGGCCGAACACCCAAGGCGTCAGATACGCGATGCCGAAGAAATGCGGATACACGCGGATGACACCCGCCGCGTAGTACGGGGCCGATGCGAGGTAGATCGTGAACGCCGCCATCAGCGCGGCGAGCAATCGGTTGGCCGTGCGGTTGCTGCGCTGCGCGATGAGGACGCCGGTGAGGAAGAGGCCCTGAAGCGCACCGACAATCGCGGCGAGTTGGATCCAGTCGAGCGTGAGGCTCGCCATGCCGCAAATAGTACTGGGCACAGCGAGCCACGCCAGAGCGGCGCATGGTCACCGCTTCCACCGGCCTGCGCAACCTCAGGGAAAACCTGACGGTCAGCGACTGATTCCGAGCTTCATCGAGATCGACGGCAGCTTCGCGACGCTGGCTTCCGCCGCGAGCCGCAAGGCTGAGAACTGCAGCTCGGTACCCACCGTCGCCATCACGCCGATCACGTGTTCGTCGGCGAGGGTCACCGCGGCCGTCTTCTCGTGCGAGCTCGAGAGATATGTCGCAAGGCCGGCGTACGGCACCACCGTGGCCCGCTTGTATGTCCACTGCTTCCAGCTCGTCACCACGTCCACACCATAGACCTTCAAGTCGAGATCGGCGGGTCCGAACAGCGACATGAAGCTCGCGCGCGCCGACACGTCCCAATCGCGCGCTCCGCCTCTGACGAGGTTTTGCTGTAGCTGCAACCCGTACACGCCGTAGTTCGCCTGGACGTTCTTGGTGAAGTACAGGCCTACGTCGCTCGTGGAGGTCACGCCTGCTCGAAGCGCGAGCCCCGGGAACCGCAACCCCGAACCCTCGTACAGCCAGTGCGTGGAATCCGGGTGCACGAAGGTGTCGTTCCAGGCGGAGCTGCCGTCGTCGACGTTTGTCTGCCACTGCATGAGTGAGAGCTCGAACTTGCCGCGGCCCATCGGCCGTGCGTCAGTGAGCGGGCGGAAGTACACGACCTGCCCGGCTTCCTGCGTGAACTGATGCCAGGCCGATTGCGTGAGCGACGAATCGAGCTGGAAGGAGCACTGTTTCCATCTGGGGTTCACATGGAGCTTGGGTCTGCTTTGCGCCGTTGCGTGGGCTGGGAGCAGCACCGTGACGAGCGACGCCGCCACAATGGTCAGCTGCTTGTGTTTCATACGACACCTCGCGTCGAGAATGGATTTGCCTGTCAGACTCGGTGAGCGCCGAGATCGCGATGGTGAACGCCCCGAAGATGGCGGCGTCAGGATGCAAGGTCGTCCGAACCGATCGGACCGGACCACTTGTCGGTGAGGCTTCGAGTACTGAATCGCTCGGATGCGGCGGGCGAGCGGGTCGAGCAGGGCGGGGTCATGCTCCGCGCACGCGATGGCCCGCTGGACCCGCTGGAGGCGAGCCGGGCGGTGGGGTGCTATCGTTTGCGCCGTGAAACGTCGAATTGCGCTATCTCTTGCGATCGGCTGCGCGTACGGCCTGCTGACTTATTGGCTGTTAGTCCTGCGCAACCCCGCGACCCAGGCCAGCGACTTTACCTATCCGTGGCTTGCCGCGCGCGCGGTTGCGCACGGTGTCGATCCATATAGCGACGTGCGGACGCACCCGACGCCTCACGAGCACGCCCTCTTCTATCCCATGCCCGCGGCGTTCGTCGCGCTGCCGTTCGCGTGGCTGCCGGTGCAGATCGCGGGCGCGGCGTTCGTCGGTGTCGGGTGCGCGCTCTTGGCGTTCGCAATCACGAAACGCGATTCGTGGCGGCTGCTGATCTTCGCCACGGCGGCCGCGTTTCAGGCCGCGTGGTCCGTCCAGTGGTCGCCACTCTTGATGGCTTCGGCCCTCTGGTCCCCAGCACTCGGCCTGATCGTCGCCAAGCCCAATCTCGCGTTGCCCCTGCTCGCCTACCAGACGAGCCGGCGCGCAATCCTCTATGCGATCATTGGCGGCGGTGCGCTGCTCGCTGTCTCGCTCGCGCTCGAACCGGCCTGGCCGCTCCACTGGTATCAAACGATCCATAATGCGCCGATCGCGTCGCAGTACCGGGTGCCGATCCTGACGCCGTGGGCGTTGATGCTCTTGCTCGCGGCGCTTCGCTGGCGCACCCGCGACGGCCGGCTCGTGCTCGCGATGGCCTGCGTGCCGCAGAATTTCTTCTTTTACGATCAGCTTCCGCTCTTTCTCGTTGCTCGGACCCGTCTGCAGCTCTTCTTTATGGTTATCGTCTCCTGGCTCGCCCGGATGATCCCATTCTTTCATCCGATGCGTGCCGTCGATAACGCCGAACTGAGCGTCAAGTACATTCCGCTCATGATGCTCGGCGCGTATCTGCCCGCGCTCGTCTGCATCTTCGAACGTCCCAACGTTGAATCGGCCGACGATATCTAGCGTGAAGCGCCGCGGCAGCCTCCGGTTCGACGATCGGGCGGGTCTCTGGTCTTCCATCTCCCCGGCACCTATGTTAGCGGCCTGACTCAAAGCCATTGAGGCCGGTATATGGCGAAAAACGCGGCACCCAGACCGAAGTCTGGAAACGGCGCATCGAACGACGCCGCTGCCGAGCAGCCCGAAAGTTTGGACCAGGTTCGGGACATCCTGTTCGGCGGCCAGATGCGAATGGTCGACACGCGTCTGCGCGGTCTCGAAGAGCGCATCTCCCTCGAACAGACGACGCTGCGCAATGACTTAAGCCGAAAGATCGCCGAGCTGGAGGAGGCGTCGAAGAAAGAATTTGCGGCGCACGCCGAGCGGCTGTCCGCCGAGCGCACGAAACGCGCTGATGATCTGAAAGCGCTGTCGGCGGAGCTCAAGGAAGCGCTCAAGAGCCTGGAACGCCGGCACATCAAGTTCGAGGAGGCGACCTCCCAAGCCGACGCCGAGGTTCGTGATCAGCTCATGAAGCACAGCGCCGCGTCTTCGGCGGAATTGGCGCGGACGGCCGAGCGACTCACGAGTGAGCTCGACCGCGCCGCCTCAGCGCTGCGCGCCGACAAGGTGGATATCACAACACTCGCCGGCACGCTGACGGAGATGGCCGCGCGTCTCACAGGCGGCGGACGCGCGCAGGGCAAGGGAAGCACCAAGTCTTGATCATGTTCGAGGAGCAGCCGAAGGGCGCGACGGATTTCGCGACGTTGCGCCAACTCCTCGTCGGACCGGAGCGACAGCAGCTGGACGAGCTGGCGGATCGTGTGGAAGAGGTGGCGATCACTCCGCAGATGCTCGCCGACCAGTTGCCCGAAGCGATCGCGCTGCGCACGAGTCGCGACAGCCAACTCGGGCGCGTTCTCGCTCCCACGGTCGAAACGGCACTGCGTGAATCGATCCGCCGGAATCCGCGCGATATCGCGTCGGCCATTTTTCCTGTCCTCGGACCGGCGATTCGCAAAGCGATCGCCGAAACCATGGCCGGGCTCGTGCGCTCCATCAACAGTGCCGTCGAGCACAGCCTATCGGTGCACGGCATCAAATGGCGCATCGAGGCGTGGCGCACCGGCGTGCGATATGCCGATGTCGTCATCAAACACGCACTGGTCTATCGCGTCGAGCAGGTGTTTCTCATCCATGCCGAGACGGGGCTGCTGCTGGCACACGTGACGGCCCCCGATCTGAACGTTCCGGATGCCGACCTGATTTCCGGAATGCTCACGGCGATTCAGGATTTTGTTCGTGATTCATTCCGGCCGGCCGAGGGCGGTACGCTGAGTGCGTTCACGGTCGGCGAGCATACCGTTCATGTCGAAGCCGGACCACGCGCGTTGATCGCCGGCGTCATTCGCGGACAATGTCCGAACTCCGTGCCGCTGCGCCTCGAGCGGACACTCGAGCAGATTCACCTCGAGTACGCGACACAACTCGGCGACTTTGAGGGAGACGCCATGCCGTTCGCGTCGACCGCGCCGCTGCTCGAGGAAAACCTGGAGACGGTGTTGTCGACGGATCGCGGGACCGAGCGCACGCCGATGCTCTGGCTGCGGTGGGCGCTTCCTCTCGCCGCGATTGCGTTGGTCGCGATTGGTCTCGCCACAGCATCGTGGCTGCGTTGGCGGCGCGCGGTACGGGTGATGGAAGCGGAGCCCGGCTTCGTCGTCGTCGATGCGTCTCGGTCATGGCGGCGCTGGCATTTTCGCGGACTCAAGGACCCGAATGCGCGGGATCCCCATGCTGTACTCACCGCGGTTGGACTAACGCCGCCGACGATCGCGGGCGATTGGAAGCCGTACCTCTCGCTCGACTCGGCGATGATCGTCGCGCGCGCTCGCCAAACCTTCGCTGCGCCGGCGTCGGCGACGACCGAGCTCGCGGGCGACACGCTGCGAGTCGCAGGGAGTGCGTCGATCGATTGGCTGGGCAAGCTGCGCGAAGCACCAGAAATTGCGGGAGTGGCGCACGTTGATCTCTCGGCGGTACACGCGACATTGCCAGCGGGAATCGATGATTTGAGGCGCCGCGTCGAGGGCAAGCGAGTCCTGTTCGAGGCCGGATCCTCGAAGGTGACCGATGCCGAGATGGCGGATCTGCGGGTGCAGGCGGCGACGATGCGCGAGTTGTCTGATAGCGTGGCTGCGATTGGAGCGTCATTGCGTGTCGACCTGGTCGGCCGTACCGATCCCACGGGAACGGACGCGACCAATCAGTCGCTCGCTCAACTGCGAGTCGACGCGGTCATGCGGCGCCTGAGGGCGTTGGGCGTTCCGGCACCGATGCTGAACGGCCGGCCTTTGGCAACAGCGCAACCGTTGCGGGCCGTGGACGCTGACGAGCAGGCACGCATCAACCGTAGCGTCGCGTTCGAGGCAGTGGTGACGAACGGGTCGCGGATACCCAGGGGGCCGTGATGCTTCAGAAGAAGATTTGTATGGTCGGCATGTTCGGGACGGGGAAGACATGTCTCGTTCAGCAATTCGTACACTCGCTCTTTTCCGTGAAGTACCTCACGACCGTTGGCGTCAAGATCGACCGGCGCGAGGTGCAGGCAAACGGGCAAGCGGTGACGCTCATGTTATGGGATCTCGAAGGGCGCGACGAGACGCGCAACATCAATCCGAGCTATTTGAAGGGAGCGCACGGCGTGTTGTACGTCGTGGACGGCACGCGGCGGGACACCTTCGACAAGATGTTCGAGATTCACGATCTGGTGACGAGCACGATCGGCGACGTGCCAGGCGTCGTGGCTCTCAACAAGTCCGATCTGACGGACCAATGGCAACTCAAACGTGAAGACGATAAGCGACTAGCGGCCGCGGGATATTTTTCGCTCCGAACGAGCGCCAAGACCGGCGCGGGGGTAGCAGCGGCCTTTCAGCGACTTGCCGACGCTACGGTCGCGCCCACCGGAGCACACCGATGATCGACACCATCGCTGCCGCTGCAGTGGACACCTTCGGTCTGACCGATCGCGGTCTCGTTCGCCAGGGAAACGACGATCACTTCCTGATCGCGGCCGTCAGTAAATCCATCGAAGTCCGGCAAACCAATTTGCCGTCGGACGCAATCGCCCACGAGTTCACTGCGGCGGGCGGATACTTGTTGGCCGTGGCCGACGGCGTCGGCGGGCGCCCTGAGGGTGACGTGGCCAGTCAGCGCACACTCTCCGCGATGTTGTCCTACGTTGGAAAGGCGGCCACGTGCTTCCAGTCGCTGGACACGAGCGCGGAGCACGCGTTATTGGAGAAGCTCGAAGGTGTCGTGCGCGAGGTTCACGCCGGGCTGGTGGACGAGTATGGCGGCATCACGTCCAAGCTTCCGGCGACGACGCTGACGCTGGTGTTGCTCGTGTGGCCGCGCGCCTATTACGTGCAGGTGGGTGACAGCCGCGCCTACGTTCGACGCGGTGGACGGTTGCAGCGACTGACGCGCGACCAGACACTCGGCGAGTTCATGGTCTCACTTGGAGCGTGGACCGACGAGCAGGCGCGCTTGGCATCGACGGCGGAAACCTTGTCGAGCGCCATCGGCGGTAGCGACTTGGAGCCTGTCGTGGGGCTCATCGATCTCGTTCCGGGCGACAGCTTGCTTCTCTGCACCGATGGTTTGACGAAACACGTGTCGGACGACGAGATCGCCGCCGTGCTCGCGCAGGCGGATTCCGCCGAGGCGACGAGCAGAAGGTTGGTGAGCGATGCGCTTGCCGGAGGCGGGACCGACAACGTCACAGCCGTCGTGGTGCGCACGACGCCGGCCGCGGGATAACTCGGCCGTCGCTCTCAGCGTACTTGCGGCGCGGTACGGTGCAACGGAGGGCGAGGGATTCGAACCCCCAAGTCCTTGCGGACGCCGGTTTTCAAGACCGGTGCATTAGCCATTCTGCCAGCCCTCCCACGCGCGAAAGATCGTGTGCTACGAGACGCGATGCAACGATGAGAGGTTGACTCGCCTAGGCCTTCGCATCTATCCCTCGAATGCCTGCCTCCTAACTACAGAACTGGTGGTCTCGCGGCTCACTTTCTGAGCTTCGTAAGCGCGGACGCCTTGTGCATGGCGATATGGTCCGTCTTGTCGCTCTTGATTTCGTACTGCGGCTCGTCCTTGCTCGCGTGGACGGTGTAACCCTTGAATTTGATCTTCGATGTCACGACGCGAGTGATGATGCCGCGCACGCGGCCGGCTTCCGAATTCCATGACACGTGGTCGCCGCGCTTGAACCGTTTCGTCGACATGGATCTCCGTTGACGTGTCCGACACGTAGTTGCTGCACGTAACGCGCCGCCGAGCATTCCAGTAACGCCGCCGGCGAATCGGATGGCTACTCGAAGAGTCGGGCGACGAGCGCCTGTGCTTCCTGCTGAATCCGCACGAGATGCTCGCGGCCGGCGAAGCTTTCAGCGTACAACTTGTACACGTCCTCCGTCCCGGAGGGCCGCACGGCGAACCATCCGTTATCGGTGGTGACCTTCAATCCACCGATGGCTTCGCCATTGCCGGGCGCCGTCGTGAGAATCTCACGGATAGCATCGCCGGCCAGCTCCGTCGCCTCGACCTGGCTGGGAGAGAGCTGCGCCAGGCGTCGCTTTTGTTCCGGTGTCGCCGGCGCGTCGATCCGCTCGTACACCGGCGCGCCAATTTCCCGGGTGATGTCAGCGTACACTCTGCCGGGGTCGTGACCCAGCCGCGCCGTGATCTCGGCCGCGAGCAGGCCGAGAATCATCCCGTCCTTGTCCGTAGTCCAAGCGGTGCCGTCGATGCGCTGGAAGGATGCCCCTGCGCTCTCCTCGCCGCCGAAACCCAGTGAACCGCCGAGGAGACCGTCGACAAACCATTTGAAGCCGACCGGGACTTCAACCAGCCGACGTCCCAGTTGCGCCGCGACGCGGTCGATGCTGCTGCTACTGACGACGGTCTTGCCGACCGCCATCGCGTTTGGCCACGCACTGCGATGTCGAAAGAGGTACGAGATGGCAACTGCCAGATAGTGATTGGGATTCATCAACCCGGCGGTCGGGGTGACGATGCCGTGACGGTCGCTGTCGGTGTCGGTGGCAAATGCGACATCGAAGCGGCCTTGACGCGTGACCAACGGCGCCATCGCGTACGGCGATGAACAATCCATTCGGATCTTGCCGTCCCAGTCGACCGTCATGAAGCGGAACGTTGGATCGACGGTGTCGTGCACGAGTTCCGCTGCGATCCCGTAGCGCGCGATGATCGGTTCCCAGTAGTGCACGTTCGCTCCCCCGAGGGGATCGATACCGATTCGCACACCGGCGCTACGGATGACGTCCATGTCGATGACGCTCCCGAGGTCGGCGACATAGGGCGCGATGTAATCGTGCCGATGCGTTGTCGATGCCGCTTGCGCACGCGCGTACGGGATTCGGCGGACTCCGCGCGGTCCCTCGGCAAGAAGCGCGTTCGCCGTCCGCTCGATCCACGCGGTCACGCCGCTATCCGCCGGACCGCCGTGCGGGGGATTGTACTTGAAGCCGCCGTCCTCGGGCGGGTTGTGCGACGGAGTGATGATGATGCCGTCTGCCAGTCCGGACGTGCGGCCACGGTTGTACGCGAGGATCGCGTGCGAGATGACCGGCGTCGGCGTGTAGCCGCGATCGCGATCGATCATGACCTCTACGCCGTGGGCCGCCAGTACTTCGAGAGCGCTGACGAATGCGGGCTCGGACAACGCGTGCGTGTCCATTCCCATGAACAACGGACCCGTGATCTGATGTCGCTGCCGATACAGGCAGATCGCTTGTGTGATGGCGAGGATGTGCAACTCGTTGAACGTGCGCTCGAACGCGGAGCCGCGGTGCCCTGAGGTTCCGAATGCGACGCGTTCACGAGCGATGGAGGGATCGGGCTGCTCCGCGTAGTACGCGGTAACGAGCTTCGGCACGTTGACCAGCATCGCGGGCGGCGCCGGCTTGCCGGCGAGTGGACTGATGTTCACAATCCTTGAATCATCTGTAAGTGATGGGTCGGCGCATCTCGTGATCCCGTTGGGCCCGGTGATACCCGTCGTTCATAGCCTGATGTGCCCAGTGGCAATCGGGGGGCCACGACTGGGCCGGACAATTGCGCTGAAGTCAACGGGATTCGATTACCGCGTGCAACGAGAGCAAGACATGAATCATCCAGAAGAGCTGAGCCCAGACAGAGGAGTCGATGCGCGACACAGTCCTTTCTACGAGTGGCTGGACAACGCGACAATTCGCGATCTCGTGCATCGGATCCTCGAACTCTCCGTTGGCGAACGACTCGTGCTCATCAAAGGCCTCGTTCCTGGCCTCGTTGCCGCCATGGGGCTTGCCGAGTTCGACGCGTTCCTGGCGGAAATCGCCATCAAAGCCCGCCGATTTCAGGAGGCGGTCGATCATCCGGGCGAAGGACGAAAGCGTCGATTGACGCCGGGCGAGGAGCTCGGGGGACCCACGCCAGCAGGTCACGAACACATCGCGACCGCGCGCGACCCCGACCGGCGTGGAGCGCGCGAGGCCGAGCGTGCCACTGAGGGCGAGCTGTGGGCGAGCAGTCAGCAGACGTCTGACCAGGCGGACGGCGCCTGAGCGTGGACGAAGCGAGCGAAGCGGTCGCAGCCAGGACATAGGCAGTTTGTGACAAGTTATGCCAACTATTGACAGAATGGGCCAAAAGACGCTAAAGTAGACCGATCTTCCTGCATCGGTCCGCTTGCCAGACCTCCTGAGTCCCAAACAACTCGCCGAGTATCTCCAGCTCTCCCAGCGGACCATTTATCGGCTCCTGGAGCGCGGGGGGATTCCGGCCGTGCGGGTCGGCGGGCAATGGCGTTTCCGAAAATCCGCTGTAGACGAGTGGCTCGACGTCAACATGCAGCGGCTCGACGCGGCGTCGCTGCGCGCGCTCGAGGACGACGCCGAGGTGCACAAGCCGCCTCCGCTCGCTGACCTGCTCGATCCGGTCAACGCGCGCATCGTCGTACCGGTCACCGGGACTGCCGAGCGTGCCGATGTCGTTCGTGCATTCCTGGCGCAAGTGCGGTTTCCCGAGCCCGTGTCACCAGAACTCGTGGCCGAGCGCGTGCTCGAGCGTGAGTCCTTGTGCAGTACCGCCCTGTCGGACGGCGTCGCACTGCTCCACACGCCGCGCAGCCGACCGCGCGTGCTCGCATCGCACGATCTGATCGCGATCGGCCGCCTCCAAGCGCCGATCGACTTCGGCGCGATCGATGGCAGCCCGACCGACACGTTCATTCTCCTGCTCGCGCGCAGCGAACGCGATCAACTCGCGCTGCTCGCCAAACTCGCGCGACTCTGCCGCGAGCCAGGCTTCCTTGCCTCGCTGCACGACGCCCACCGCGCCGACGATGCGCTGTCGCTGATCCGCTCTACCGAGCAACGCCTTTTCTCGCACGCGCGGTAAACGCCACACCGATGCAACTCACGCTTCGACAAGCCGCATCCTATTTGAACGTCACCGAGCGGACCGTGCGCCGCTGGATCACGGCGCGCGGACTGCCCGCGCATCCGATCAACGAGCGCCTCTACTGCAACGCCATCGAGCTCTGGGAATGGGCGGTGGAGAATGGGATTCCCGTGTCCAAAGGGTTGCTCGAGCAAGCGCGCAGTGCTCCGGATGAGATCCCGCCATTGTCGCAACTGCTCGCCACGGGCGGCATTCATCGCGACGTCGGCGGGAATACGAAGCCCGATGTTCTACGCGCCCTGGTCGAGGTGCTGCCGTTGCCGCCGGACGTCGACCGGGAGTTCCTGGTGACGGTGCTCGAAGCGCGCGAAGCGATGGGCTCGACCGGCATTGGCGACGGCATCGCGATTCCGCACGTGCGCAATCCGATCTTGTTGCACGTCGAGCATCCGTTCGTGGCGCTGGCGCTGCTTCGCCATCCCGTCGACTTCGATTCGCTTGACGGGCAGCCAGTGCACGCGTTGTTCGCGGTGGTGAGTCCCAGCGTCCCGGCACACCTGCGCATTCTCGCGCAGCTTGGCTACACGCTCCGTGATCCGGAGCTTCGGCGGCTGCTGCGGGCCGCCGCGCCGAGCCAGGCGATACTCGCGCGCGTTGCCGCGCTCGAGACGTCGTCGCCGTCGTCTGTCGCGGGAGCGACTACGGTACTCACCGCGAGGAACGGGTGAGCGCGTTGGCCATCGAACCCGAGGTGGGCACTGGGTTGGGGGTGGGTCGGTGACACTGCTCGCGATCGGCTTGGGGATGATCGCGCTGGCGGGGTTCTCCGCGCTCGCCGGTGCGCGAATCTCCTTATTCAGAGTTCTCATAATCCTGGGCAGCGCCATCGGAGCTGTTCCCGCCGTGCGTGTGCTGCTCGGCGCGTCCTCATTGGGCGCGTGGTTCGACGCGCCGCCACCGCTTGGTCCGTGGGTGTTCGGCATCGATGCGCTCTCCGCGCTCTTTCTCGTTGCCGTTCTCGCTGTCGGTGCGGCATGCGCGACATACGGTCTGACATATCTCGCGCCCACGGACCCCGACCGCGAGGGCGCTCTCAGCGCACGGAAGGTCGCCGTCACCCACGCCATCTTCGCGCTGCTCATCATCTCGTTAGCGCTGGTCGTTGTCGCACGCGCCGCGCTGCCGTTTCTCATGATGTGGGAAGTGATGGCGGTCGCGGCCTACTTCCTGGTCGTCGTCGAGTCAAAAAAAGCTGAGGTGCGACGCGCGGGGCTCATCTATCTCGTCGTGACGCACACCGGCACTCTCGCGCTGTTCGGCCTGTTTGCGTGGTGGGGAAAGAATGCTCCAGATCTGACATTCGCGTCGCTCGCCGCCGTGGCGCCGCGCCTTCCGTCTGGCGGCGCGGCGGTGCTCGTCCTGGCGCTGATTGGCTTTGGGCTCAAGGCCGGACTCGTGCCGATGCATTTTTGGCTGCCGCAAGCACATGCGGCCGCGCCATCGCACGTGTCGGCGATCATGTCCGGCGTCGTGATCAAGATGGGGATCTACGGCTTGCTCCGCGTGATCGCGCTGATGGGCGTGGTGCCGGCGTGGTGGGCGTGGGTCGTTTTGGCGCTGGGAGTCGCATCGGGAGTGCTCGGCGTGGTGTGGGCGCTCGCGCAGCACGACATCAAGCGCCTGCTCGCGTTCCACAGCGTCGAGAACATCGGGATCATTCTCATGGGAATGGGTGTCGGCGCACTCGGGCTCGCGTACGGTCATCCCATGGTCGCGGTGCTCGGCTTCGCGGGTGCAGCGCTCCACACGCTGAACCACGCGCTGTTCAAGAGTCTGCTCTTCCTTGGCGCGGGATCGGCGATACACGCAACCGGAACGCGCGATGTCGAACGATTCGGCGGACTCGCGCGACGCATGCCGCGCACGACGGTCGCGTTTCTCATCGCCTCCATCGCGATCGTGGGATTGCCTCCGCTCAATGGATTCGTCAGCGAGTGGGTCGTCTATCGCGCCATGCTGCGCGTCGGTCTCGTGGCGGACGTGAGCCGGCTCGCCATCTTCGCGGCGGTGGCGCTGGCGCTCGTTGGCGGTCTAGCCCTCGCGTGTTTCGCGAAGGTCGTTGGGATCATGTATCTCGGCGCGCCGCGCGATGTGTCGATCCACGCGGCGCATGAGTCGCCGTCGGGAATGACGCGGCCGATGCTCGCGCTCGCGGCGATGTGCGCTGGCATCGGGTTGCTCCCCGTGTTCGTGTTGCGGCCCATGGTGCGCGTCGCCGCGGTGGTCGCTGCGGGCGTGGGCAGTTCGCCCGAGGACGCGCTGACCTCCGCGACGCTGTTCGACCCGGCCGGCGCCGCGATGACCTGGCTCGCGTTCGGACTCGCGCTGCTCATTGTCCTTGCTTGGGCCGCGCGCGCCGCGTTCCACCGCGAACGCGAGACGTGCGGGCCCACGTGGGGTTGTGGCTACGCAGATACGACCGCGCGCATGCAGTACAGCGCGTCGTCGTTTGCCGCGCCGGTGCTCGCGGTCTTTGCTCCAGTTGCCGGCGTGCGAGTGAAACGCTCCGCAACGGCGTTCGCGACGCATGCGGCCGATCCAATGCTCGAAGGAGCGGTTCGTCCCGTGTGGCATCGCCTGCAGCATCTCGCCGATGCGCTGCGCCCAATTCAGCGCGGCCGGCTTTCGTCCTATCTCCTTTACATGGTGGCGGCTTTGATGACGCTGCTGCTCTACCTCTTGTTCGGCGGAGCGATCAGATGACTTCAGGTGCGCTGGTCGCGCTCGCGGTGCTCATGGTCGTCGCGCCCGCCATGCCTGGGATCGTGACGCGAACGAAATCGCTGCTCACCGGCCGCCGAGGTGCGCCCGTCATGCAGCTCTATTTCGATTTGTGGAAGCTGGTGCGGAAGGGCACGGTCTATAGCACCACGACGACCTGGGTGTTTCGCACGGGGCCGCTCGTGGTGCTCGCGTCGCTCCTCGTCGCGATGCTGTTTCTGCCGCTCAACGGCCGCGGGGCGCCCGCGCACTTCACCGGTGACCTCGTCGCCTTCGCGGGGCTGCTCGCCCTCGGTCGATTCGCTCTCGTGCTCGCCGGTCTCGATACCGGCTCGAGCTTCGAGGGAATGGGTGCCAGCCGCGAAGTGATGGTAGCGACGTTCGCCGAGCCGACGCTGTTTCTCTGCTTTCTCGCTCTCGTGCTCGCGACGGGCGATCTCTCACTGAGCGGAATGTTCGGGGCGCCGCTCGCGGCCGCCTGGCCGCACGCCGCCGCGTCGCTCACGCTGGTGGGACTGAGCTTGTTCGTTCTGCTGCTCGCCGAGAATTCGCGCGTGCCGGTCGACGATCCGTCGACGCATCTCGAGCTGACGATGATTCATGAGGTCATCGTGCTCGATCACAGCGGGCCGGATCTCGCTGTCGTGCTCTATGGCAGCGCGCTCAAGCTGTCGGTCTTCGCCGCGCTCATCGTCTGCCTCTTCGTGCCTCGCGCCGACGTCGCGCCCGCCGTCGCGACCGTCGCCCTCGTCATCGGCCTCATCGTCGTCGCGATGATCGTCGGGGTCATCGAGTCGGTGATGGCCCGACTGCGATTGACGCGCATCCCGCAACTCCTGGTGGCCGCGGCTTCGCTCGCCACGTTCGGGATCATTCTCCTCCTGCGCTGATCAATGCTCATCCCGCTCTCTCTTCCGGCGAGCTTCGGCGATGCCACTCGCGTGATTCCGATATCGCAAACGGCGCCGGAGTTGGTGCTGTTGCTCGTGGTGTTGACCGACTTCGCCGTTTTGGGCACCACGCGACTCAGCACCTGCATTCGCGCGCTCGCCGCCCAGGGACTCCTGCTCGGCGCGCTGCCGCTGTTGCTTGCGCCGAGTCTGTCGCTGCACGTGTGGGTGTTGGCCTTCGGCACGGTGGCGGTGAAGGGCGTCGCGCTGCCTTGGTTTCTGCGCTGGGCGATTCGTGAAGCATCGGTTCGGCGCGAAGTCGAGCCAATGGTCGGGTTCATCGCGTCGCTGCTTCTCGGCGCGGGGGCGGTCGGTCTCGCGTTTGCGATCGCCGCGCGCCTTCCGTTGCCCACGCTGCGTACCGAGCTCTTGGTGCCCGTGTCACTCGCCACGCTCATCATCGGCTTCGTCGTGCTCACCACGCGACGCAAGGCGATCACGCAGGTCGTCGGCTATCTGATGCTTGAAAACGGCATCTATCTCTTTGGTCTGACACAGACGGAGAGCGTGCCATTCCTGCTCGAAGTAGGCGTGCTCCTCGACATCTTCGTCGGCGTCTTCATCATGGGAATCGTCGTCTTCCACATCAATCGAGAGTTCGACTCCATCGATTCGACGCGTCTCACGGAGCTCAGCGACTGATGCGGCTTCTGCTCCTCTGCGTGCTGCCGCTTGTCGGAGGGCTCGTCGCGGGACTCATTTCCGGCGGGCGCGAGCGCGTCGCGGTCGCACGACTCGTGGTCCTCGTGGGCGTGGCGCTGGTTCATACAGCGGTCGTCGCATCGCTCTGGGTGACGCCGGAACCGCCAATGCTCGGCGGCTGGCTCGCCGCCGACGCCCTCGGCCTCATCGTGCTCACGCTGACGAGTGTGTTGTTCGTCCTCACCGCGTTCTACACGGTCGGATACCTGCGGCGCGAGACTCCGCGCGGCGGTCGCTTCTTCGTCAGCGCCTTGCTCGGCTTTCTCGCGGCGACCTCCGTCGTGTCGCTCAGCCAGCATCTCGCGATGCTGTGGGTGGGAATGGAGGCAACGACGCTCGCTGTGGCGCCGCTCATTTATCACCGGCACGATCGTCGGTCACTGGAGGCGGTGTGGAAATACCTCCTGATTTCGTCGGTGGGTATCGCGCTCGCGCTGCTGGGCACCTTCTTCTTGGCGAGCGCGCAGGGCGACGGCGCAGGGCGGCCGTTGGTGCTCAACGATCTTCTGGCGCACGCGCGGATGCTACACCCGGCGTGGCTGCGCGCGTCATTTCTCTTTCTGCTCGTCGGCTTCGGAACGAAGATGGGTCTTGCGCCGATGCACACCTGGAAGCCGGATACATATGGCGAGGCGCCGAGTCATGTGAGCGGGCTGATGGCCGGCGCGCTGACGAGCTGCGCGTTTCTCGGCGTTGCACGCATCACCGAAGTCGTGATGGCCGCCGGCCTCGGTGCGTTCGCGCGACCCGTGCTGATCGGCTTTGGTCTGCTGTCGCTCGTGGTGGCCGCGGTGTTCGTGATCGGACAGAGCGACGTCAAACGGTTGCTCGCCTACTCGAGCGTCGAACACATGGGGCTTCTCGTGCTCGGCCTCGGTCTCGGCGGCGTCGGTGCGTATGGCAGCGTGTTGCACGCGCTCAATAACGGGCTCACCAAAGGGTGGATGTTCCTCGTCGTCGGCAACGTCGTGCTGGCGAGCGGCAGCTCGCTTGCGGCGGCGAATCGCGGGATGCTGCGCCGGCTTCCGGTGTCAGGCACATTGCTCGTGCTCGGACTGTTCGCCGTGACGGGATCGCCGCCGTTCGGCACGTTCCTCAGCGAATTCACGATTCTGCGCGCCGCGGTGAACGGTGACCATGTTTGGATTGCCGTCATTACACTCCTGCTGCTCGCCGTGATCTTCATCGGAATGGCGGCGCTCGTGCTCGACATGGCGCTTGGCCCGACCGAAGCCGACGCCGATCCGGTGCGCGAAAGCGGATGGTTGCTCGTTGGACCGCTCATGCTTGCGGCCGCCGTGTTGATGCTTGGCGTGTACATCCCTGGCGCGTTGCGCGGTACGCTGGTGCGCGCTGCCGTCGCGCTCGGAGGAGTCGCGCCATGATCGGCATTCACAACACGTCGACAGATACCTTCGACGCACTCGGCCTGCGCAACCGGCGTGCGGTGCCGCTCGATGCCGTTCTGACGGAATCGGTAGATGGGTTCCGCGAGACGGTGATCACCGCGGTGTCGCAGGGTTGGCGGATTGCGGCGCTCTTCGGACTTCCGGAGAACGGCGAGCTCACGCGTCTCGTGGCCATCCTCGCTAACGACCCGCGCGGAGAACTGGGCGCCACGAGCACGCTGGTAGGCGATCGCTATCCGGCACTCACGCCGCAATGCGCCGAGGCGAGCGCGTTCGAGCGTGAGATCGCCGAGCAATGTGCGGTATTGCCCGAAGGACATCCGTGGCTCAAACCGCTCCGGCGACACCTGCCGGATCACCGCGCATCGAGCCGCACGGACGTGGTACTCGATCCGGCCGCGTACTCATTCTTCCGCGTCGAAGGAGCGGAGGTGCACGAGGTCGCGGTCGGTCCGGTGCACGCGGGGATCATCGAGCCGGGGCATTTTCGCTTCCAGGCGCACGGCGAGGAGGTGCTCTTTCTCGAGATCATGCTCGGCTATCAGCACCGTGGTGTCGAGCGCTTGCTCGAGACCGTCGACGCCGCGCGTGCGGTGCTCGTCGCCGAGTCGATCGCAGGGGACAGCGTGATCGCGCACGTCGGCGCGCACTGCGGCGCGCTCGAGGCACTGTCGCGCACGCGAAAGACGCCGTACGCGCAAACGATTCGTGGGATTGCGCTCGAGCTGGAGCGAATGGCAAACCACATTGGCGACCTCGGCGCGATCAGCGGGGACGTGGCGTTTCAGCCGGCGGCGGCGTTCTTCGGGCGCATGCGCGGCGAATGTTTGAATTTGCTCATGACGCTGTCGGGCAACCGGTACGGCCGGGGACTGGTGCGGCCGGGCGGTCTGGCGTTCGATCTGCCCCCGGAGATGGCGGCCGAGATGCACGGCCGACTCGAGCGGCTCCGCGACGAGCTCGAGCCTGTGGCGACGCTCCTATTCGGAAGTGCCTCGGTGCAGGGGCGGCTCGAGGGTGTTGGGACGATCACGCGACAGCAGGTGGTCGATCTCGGATTGGTGGGGCCCGTCGCGCGCGCGTGCGAAGTATCACGCGACGTGCGCCAGGATCATCCATATGGAATCTTCCGTTTTGCGCACATCCCCGTCGCGACCGCGTGGGCGGGTGACGTGCACGCACGCGCACTCGTGCGCTGGCACGAAGTGCGACGTTCGCTCGCGTTCGTGCTCGACCAACTCACCGCGCTGCCGAAGGGCGCGCCGCGCGTTGACATCGGCTCGCTTCGGCCGAGCGAGATGGTCGTCGCGATGCAGGAGGGGTGGCGCGGCGAGATCGTGCACGTCGTGATCACCGACGACCGCGGCGATATTCGCCGCCACAAGGTCGTCGATGCGTCATTCCACAACTGGGCGGCCGTCGCCGCAGCGTTGCCCGGAAACCAGATCTCGGACTTTCCGCTCTGCAACAAGAGCTTCAACCTGTCCTATGCCGGTCATGATCTCTGATATTCTTACACCGCGTCTCGCGGTCTGTCGCCGTGTTTGACCTCCTGCGCACGCGTCTACAGCAGGGCACGCGGACGTCGTCGTTTCCCGACGGCGGCGCCGATCTTCCGGCACGCTTCCGCGGGCTTCCCGTGCTTGATCCGACGCACGGCGCAGCGTCGCGCGAGATGCCGTCATCGCTGCTGACAAGGACACCGGATGGCCACGCGGCGCTCGATGTGGGCGCGTGCTTGTTCAGTCCGGAGGAGGCCGGGCCCACGGCCGCGGGCACCGTCGCCTTCACGAGTGACTATCGGATGGCCACGTCCACGCGCGACGGACTGGTGTCCGCGACGGGCGAAGTCGAGCTCGCACACGCCCTCGACGCGCGCATGCGATCGATGTTTGGCCGCTCGTTGCGGCTGCGATCCGTCGTAGCGGGAAGCTGCGGCGGATGCGAAGCCGAGTTGCAGGCCCTGGGGAACGTCGTGTTCGATCTGGCGCGGTTCGGGATTCAGTTCGTCGCGTCGCCGCGCCATGCCGACGGCATCGTCGTGACCGGAGCGGTGAGTCGAAACATGCGCGTCGCCCTCGACAAGACCTTCGAAGCAATGCCGGCGCCGCGGTTGGTGATCGCGGTGGGCGCGTGCGCGATTTCGGGCGGCCCTTTCCGCGGCAGTGACGCCGTAGATGACGGCTTATCACCCGGCTGGCCGATCGACCTGTACGTTCCGGGGTGTCCGCCGCATCCGCTGACAATGCTCGACGGATTGCTCCGGCTCCTGGATCGAATGCGGCCGCGGTTCACGACGGCCTAATCGGGACGCTCCCCACCCGCACGACCTCGGGGCAGGCCGCCTTGACAATACTACTATATGCCCATATAGTAATATAGTCTCGCTGCCACTTCTTCTCGTTCCGCTCCACATGAACCGACTCGTCATCGCCCTCGCTATCGGCCTCTTGAGTGGGGCAGTCCGCAGCGCTGGCGCGCAGCTGACGCTCGCCGACGCGATCCACTCCGCCGACCGCTCCGCGTATGGCAATCGCATTGCCACGGGACGCGCCACCGCCGCGGCCGCTCAGTCGCTCGCCCCGCTCAAGGGCATTCTTCCCAGCGTTCGCTTCGAGGCAGGATACGTTCGCACGACCGACCCAATCGGTGTCTTCGGCTCGACGCTTCGTCAGCGTGCCATCGCGCCGGCGAACTTCGATCCCGAACGTCTGAATTACCCCGCCGCGGTCGGCAACTTCCAGGGCGGCATCGTCCTCGAGCAGCCCGTCTTCAATGGCGACGCGTGGGCCGGACGACACGCCGCGCTTCGCGCCGCTGATGCGAGCAGCGCATCGGCGGAATGGACGCGCCTTGCGATGCGCGTCGATGTCGTGCGGGCATACTACGCGGCGGTCCTGGCCAGCGAGCGCGTCGGGACGTTGATCGCGGCGGCGAGTGCGGCGCACGCGCACGTCGCGCAAGCGGAGTCGATGGTTCGACAAGGGCTCGTCACCAAGTCAGACGCGCTCCTCGCGTCCGTCCGAGCAGGCGACATCGACGCGCAGTTGGCGGAAGCCCAGGGTGGCGCCACGACGGCGCGCCGACAGCTCGCCGTTCTTCTTGGCGGCGACGCACGCGAAACGGCCTCGCTGCCGGCTCTTCCACGCGCGTTGCCGGACGCTGAACGCATACGCGTCGTCGTCGGGCAAGATACGGCTGCGCTTACTCCGAGTCCGCGCGCCGACGTTCGTGCTGCGTCGAGCGCCGCGGACGCCGCGCGGGCAGACGCCGTGCGCGCACGCTTGTCGTACGCCCCGCGTCTCAACACGTTCGCGCGCTATGACTGGAATTCACCGGCGCGCGTTTACGCCGGCGACAAAAATTGGACGGTTGGCATCATGGCCTCTTGGAGTCCGTTTGCCGGCGCAAGCGATCTGTCCGACGTGCGCGCGAGCGCGGGTCGCACGGTTGCCGCGCAAGCCGAGGCGGCGGCTGCCGAGGCCAACGCGCGTCTCGAAGCTGAACGCACGCAGACGGCGCTCGCGGTCGCGCTCACGCGCCTCGACATTGCCGAGCGAGCAGTGGCGCAGAGCGCGGAGGCGCACCGCATTGTCGCGCGAAAGTACGAAGGCGGTCTCTCAACGGTCGTCGAGCTGCTGGACGCGCAGGCGGCCGAGACCGAGAGCGCACTGGCATTCTCACAGTCCCGCTGGGGCGCGATTGTCGCCGCCGCCGAGCGACTCCTCGCGCTTGGCCGAGATCCGGCGTCGCTCGAGGTCCTCGATTCTCCGGGATCGGTCGCGGCTGCGCGTGATGTGTCGCCCGATCAACCGCCGCGTTGAACCATTGACCAGAACATTAAAGGATCTCCGATGAACGTTTCTCTGAACGCCGTCATCGCAGGCGGCGCCGCTGTCCTCGCAGTGTCTGCCTGTTCGTCGCCCAAGCGGGAGGCGAGACAAGAAATCACGCCGCGCACCAGCGGCGTCGTCTACACGGTGAAGGACACCAGCGTGCAGGCCGCGTTCGAGGCGTCGGGCACGGCGGCCGCGCTCCGGCAAGCTACGTTGAGCACCAAGCTCATGGGCTCCGTGCTCGAGGTGCTCGTCAAAGAGGGCGACGTCGTCTCGGCGGGGCAGCCGCTCGTACGGATCGACGCGCGGGATTTGTCGGCGAAGGCAGATCAGGTCGCGGCGTCGATCTCCGAAGCGGAGGCCATGCAACGGGAGGCGCTCACGCAAGCCGGGCGAATTCGCGCGTTGTATGCCGACAGTGCCGCGACGCGGGCGCAACTCGACGCGGCAGAGACGGGACTCGCTCGCGCCGAGGCTGGGGTGCGTACGGCGCACGCCGCCGCCGCTGAGGTTGCAGCCGCGACCACATATGCGGTCGTTCGCGCGCCATTCGCGGGAATCGTCACCAAGCGTTTCGTCGACCCAGGCGCGTTCGCCGCGCCGGGCGCTCCTCTCGTTTCGGTGCAAGACGGGCTGCATCTCCGCATCACCGCCAATGCGACGCCGGACATCGTGCGAGACCTTCGGCGTGGCCAGCGAATCGAGGCGACGGTGGAGGGACGTTCGTTCGCGGCGGTGGTGGAAGGCGTGGTGCCGGCCGCGGCCGGAAATCTCTACGCGATCAACGCGATCATCGACAATGCCACGCAGGGAATCCTTCCGGGAAGCACGGCGACGGTGCTCGTGCCACTCGGCGAGCACTCGGCACTCGTGGTGCCATCGGCCGCCGTGACTCGGCAGGGCGATCTCACCGGCGTCACCGTCCGCACGACGGAAGGTGACGCGACGCGGTGGGTTCGCCTGGGTCGAAGCCTTGGCTCGATGGTCGAGGTGAACGCCGGAGTGCGCGCAGGTGACCAGGTGGTCGTTCCGCCGAACGGCGCGACGACGATCGCGGCGAGGAACTGACGATGGGAATCGCCGGCCGGGTCGCGCAATCGTTCCTTCGATCGAAGCTCACTCCACTGGTGACGGTCGCGTCACTGGCCGTGGGACTCCTTGGCATCCTTGCGACGCCGCGAGAAGAAGAACCGCAGATCTCGGTCCCGATGATCGACGTGATGTCGGTGCTGCCGGGTATCTCGCCGAAGGAAGCCGAGAACTTGCTCGCCCGCCCGATCGAGCAGCGAATGCTCGAGATCCCGGGCGTGGATCACGTGTACAGCGTTTCGGGCGACGGATATGCGATGGTCACCGTCCGCTTCAAGGTGGGTGAGGATCAGGAGCGAAGCGTGACGAAGGTGCAGGCGAAGCTCGCTTCCGCGGCGGACGACGCGCCGCGGGGCGCGCTGCCGCCGCTCGTCAAGCCGCACTCGATCGACGACGTTCCGGTTCTCGCGCTCACGTTGCACTCGGCCAACTATGACGCGAACATGCTGCGACAGATCGCCGTGCACCTCGAGGATGAGATTCGCACCGTGCCGGATGTCGCGACGACGTTCGTCGTCGGCGGGCAGCTCAGACAATTCCGCGTCGTGCTCGATGCTGCGCGGCTCGCGGCAAGCGGACTGACACCCGGCGAAGTCGCGATCGCCTTGAAGGGTGCGAATGCCCGCCTCGCGGCGGGCGAGCTCGCCTCCGCTGGACAGGTGTATCGCATCGACGTCGGCGCGCCCCTGTCGTCGCCAGCGGAAGTGGGAAGCGTCGTGGTGGGCGTCCGCGGCGGAGCGCCGGTCTATCTGCGCAACGTGGCAGATGTCACGGACGATTTCGGCGAGACGACGACGTACGTGTCGCACCAAGGTCGTACGGGCGCCGCCGAAGGCGCCGTCACGATCGCCGTCGCCAAGCGAAAGGGCGCGAACGCGACGGCCGTGACGCATGCGGTGATGGAGCGCGTCAACGCGGCCGCGGGTCGGTTGGTTCCCCGCGATGTGCGCCTCGACGTGACGCGCGACTATGGCGAGACGGCGGGCGACAAGGCGCGCGAGCTGATCCTGCATCTCCTCATCGCGACTGTCTCCGTCACGTTGCTCATCTGGCTGTTCCTCGGATGGCGCGAGGCCGCGGTCGTGCTGGTGGCGGTGCCGGTGACGTTGGCGCTCACGCTCTTCGCGTACTACGCCCTGGGCTACACGCTCAACCGCATCACGCTGTTCGCGCTCATCTTCTCGATCGGCATCCTCGTCGACGACGCGATCGTGGTGGTCGAGAACATCTATCGACATCTGAAAATGGGTGACCGCACGCCGGAGGTGGCGACGGTGGAGGCGGTGGACGAGGTCGGAAACCCGACGATCCTCGCCACGTTTACGGTGATCGCGGCCATCCTGCCCATGGCGTTCGTGTCGGGGATGATGGGTCCGTACATGCGGCCCATTCCCATCGGCGCGTCGGTCGCGATGGTGGCCTCACTGGCCGTCGCGTTCATCGTCACGCCGTACCTCGCGTACCGGCTTCTCAAGGGACACGTGCACGCGACGGTCCGGCCGCACGACCGCGCGCACGAGGAGGAAGAGGCATCTCGATTCGCACGCCTGTACGCGCGCGTCATGACTCCACTCATGGATCGGCGCGGCCGACGCCTCGCCTTCTACGGAGGCGTGGTTGCCTTGCTGCTCGTATCGGTGGGGCTCTTGTTCGTGAAGGCGGTGAAAGTGAAGATGCTTCCGTTCGACAACAAGAACGAGTTTCAGGTGGTGCTCGATCTTCCGGAAGGCACGACACTCGAGACGTCGAACGCGCTGGGGCAGGAGATCGCCGGGTACCTGCGACGCGTGCCGGAGGTGAACAGCACCGAGGTGTACGCTGGTACGGCGGCGCCCTTCAACTTCAACGGCCTGGTGCGGCACTACTTCCTGCGATCGGGCCCGAATGTGGCCGACGTGCAGGTCAACCTCGTCGGCAAAGGTGATCGTTCGCGGCAGAGTCACGCGATCGCGGTTGCGGTGCGTCCGGGGATCGACTCGATCGCGCAACGCTACGGAGCCTCGGCGAAGGTGGCGGAGATTCCGCCGGGTCCGCCAGTGCTCTCGACGCTGGTCGCCGAAGTCTACGCGGCGAATGATTCGCTGCGTCTCGAGGCGGCGCGTCAGGTAAGGCACGTGTTCGAGACGACACCGGGTGTCGTCGACGTGGATTGGACCGTCGAGGCGCCACAGCCGCGGCGGACGTTCCGTGTGGACCGCGTTCGCGCCGCCGAGGCGGGAGTGAGCGTCGAGCAGATTACTCAAACGCTTTACCTCGCGCTCTCCGGGAACGAAGCCGGGGTCGCGGCGTCGACCACGGCGCGCGAGGCGACGCCGATCATCCCCCGTCTGCCACTCGAGCAGCGCTCGTCCGTCGACGCGCTCCTCTCCATTCCGATCGCTACGGCGACCGGCCCGCAGCCACTAGCGCGGTTCGTCACCGTGGTGCCGGACGTCATCGAGAGCACCCGTGTGCGAAAAGACCTGCGGCCGGCAATCTACGTGACGGGCGACGTCGCGGGGGCGATCGAGTCGCCGGTGTACGCGATCCTCGCTATGAACCGGAAGCTCGACGCAATCCGCGTGGACGGCGCGCGCATCGCGCGCTACAACGCGGTGCAGCCGTCGAATCTGAGCGAGACCGCCATCAAATGGGATGGCGAATGGCAGGTGACGATCGAGGTCTTTCGTGATCTCGGTCTCGCCTTCGCGATCGTGCTGGTGCTGATCTACGTGCT
>DASVYG010000016.1:0-14287 GCA_036392315.1 Gemmatimonadaceae bacterium | reverse complement strand
GGCGCCGTCTTCGGCGTCAGTGCTTCGCCAATGTATGGAAGGAGGTGGAACTCGCGCGGGATAATTCCTGACAAATCGTGGGAGATATCCCTACGCCGTTCCGCCCGCGGACACCGTTCGTTCACGCGCCGGATCAGCCGTCGACTGGAGTGGGCGAATTCGGTTCGGTGCCTATCGCCGCCGCGGTCGCGAACGCGGTGTTCGACGCGTCGGGCACGTGGCTCCGGACGCCGCCGCTCGCGCCCGATCCCGCGCCCTCGCGCGTCTGATCGTCCGGGCGGAACTGCAGCCGATACAGCCTCGCGTACAACCCGTCCACGGCCATCAACTCCTGGTGCCGGCCGCGCTCGACGATGACGCCGTCGTCCATCACGAAGATGACGTCCGCCGCGCGCGCCGTCGCCAGACGATGCGCGATCGTGATCGACGTCTTGCCGCGCATGAGCCGCTCGATCGCCTCGAAGACAAGCGCCTCCGACTCGGCGTCGAGCGCAGATGCCGGCTCATCGAGCAGCAGGATGGGCGTGTCGCGAATGATCGCACGCGCGATCGCGATCCGCTGGCGCTGTCCCGCTGACAGGGTGTCGCCCCGCTCGCCGACGACGGTATCGTAGCCCTGCGGCAGCGCGACGATGAACTCGTGCGCGTTGGCGGCGCGAGCAGCCCGCACGATGTCCTCGCGCGTGGCCTTCGGCCGGCCGTAGGCGATGTTCTGCCAGACGGGAGCGCGAAACAGCACCGGGTCCTGCAGCACGAAACTCACCTGGTCGCGCAGCGAGGCCAATGTGTATTCTCGAATGTCGCGGCCGTCGATCAGAATCCTGCCGTCCCAGATGTCGTAGAGCCGCGGCAAAAGGCCGATCAGCGTCGACTTGCCGCTGCCGCTCGGACCAACGAGCGCCGCGGCTTGACCGGGGCGAACGTGCAAGCTCACGTCCTTCAGTACCGGCCGGCCGGCCACGTAGCCGAAGCTCACGTTCGCGAGCTCGATCTCGCCGCGGAACGACGGCGCGCGCCGGGCGCCGGGCAGATCGCGTACCTGGCTCTCGGTGCGAAGCAGTTCGCCAATCCGGTCGAATCCAACGAACGCCCTCGAGATCGTATCGGTCAGCTTCGAGAGGTTCTTCATCGGCTTGTACATCTTGCCGAGGTAGAGCACGAACACGATGAGCGCGCCGGCGGTGAGCCGGCCCGACATCACGTGGCGCGCGCCGAGCAGCAGCACCAGGCAGGTGCCGACGGCGACGATGATGTCGACGAGCGGCGAGAGCCTGGCCTTGACGTTCCGCGCCCTCATTGCGGCCTCGAGACTCTCCTCGCTTTCGCGATCGAGCCGGCGTTCCTCGTACTCCTCGCGCGCGAACGCCTTGACGACGCGCACCGCGGAGATCGACTCCTGAACGACCGAGGCAAGCTCGCTCTCCTTCTCCTTGACCGCGCGAGCCGCCGCCTTGATGCGCCGCGTGAGCCGATACACCACAACGAACAACACCGGCGCCACAGAAAGTGCAACGAGCGTGAAACGCCAGTCGAGGTACAGCATGACGACCACCATGCCGACGAGCGTGAGAACGTCCAGTACCATGCCGAGCAGCACCGTGGACATGAAATCCTGGACGGACTCGATGTCGCTCGTCAGCCGTACGACCATGTCGCCCGTGCGCTGATGCTCGTAGAAGGAGAGCGACAGCCGCTGCACGTGATGATACAGGATGTGCCGCAAGTCCCGCGTCACGCGCTGCCCGACCGATGTGGACAGGTACTTCTCGGCGTATGAGCTGACGGCGCCAAGGATCGCGATGGCGACGACGGCGATCGCCGCAGCGTCGAGCAACGCGAGGCGATCCCGTGCGAGCAACGGCCATCTCGCGAGCCAGGCCGGCATCGCCTTCGACCCGATGACGTAGTCCAGGATCACCTTGATCGGCCACGGGTCGAGCAGATCGGCCGCGCTCTCGACGAGCATCGCGACGAAGGCGACGCTCAGCGGGATCCGGTACGGTCGCAAGAGCCGGAGCAACCTGACGGTGCCCATGACGATCACGTTGCATGGGCCCGTCGCGATTCGGCGTCAGGGGAGTCTTGCGACTGGGTCGGGATTTTTCCTCGCGCTGCCTACGGGGGCGTCAGTCCGCGCCGATCAACCCGTGCTCGCGCGCCACGCGCGCCGCCGCCGTTCGGTTGTCGACGCTGAGTTTCTCGAAGATGTGAACGAGGTGCGCTTTCACGGTCGGCTCGGCGATGCCAAGCGTCGATGCGATTTGCTTGTTGCCGTCGCCGCGTGCCACGCAGCGAAGCACGTCCAGCTCGCGTTCGGTGAGCGTGAGCCGCGCCGGCTGCTGCCACCGCGCCATCAACCGCTCCGTGACGACCGGCGCGAGATATCGCTCGCCGCGCGCCACGGCCCGCAGCGCACGGAACAACTCGTCGTGCGGGACATCCTTGAGTAAATAGCCGACAGCACCGGCCTCGATCGCGCGGAGCACTTCGCCGTCCGAGGCATACGTCGTCAGCACGACGATGCGCGTGGACGGACGCGCCGCGAGTATCGCCGCCGAGGCGTCGACGCCGCTTCGAACAGGCATGCGCAAATCCATCAACACGAGATCAGGCGACAGTCGCGCCGCCGCGGCCACGGCCTCGTCACCGTTGTCGGCTTCACCGACGACGTCGAAATCCGTCTGCGTCGCCAACACGCTCGTGATGCCGCTCCGAACGATCGGATGATCGTCCACGACGAGAATGCGAATGCGGCTCATGGCGGCGCTGTGACCACCGCGAGCGGCAACGCGACGGTGATGCTCGTTCCCGCCCCGTTCCCGCTCTCGATCAGCACGCGTCCGCCGAATCGACGAACGCGTTCGTGCATACCAACGATGCCCATCTTCCCGGCGCCGGCAGCCTCCGCATCGGCGAACCCGCGACCGTCGTCCTCTACCGAGAGTAACAGGAGCCCGTCGACGGAATGCATGGCGACCGCGACGTGCGTTGCGCGCGCGTGCCGCGCCACGTTGCTCAGCGCTTCCTGCGTCGCGCGCAGAAAGATCACCTCGGCGTCAGCCCGCAGCGCCGGCAACGCGGTGATCGTGCACATCGCCGCGATGCCGTTCGCTTCGCTCCATTGCGCCACGATACGCTCGATGGCCGCGGCGAGCGTCGTCTCGACGAGTTGCGGCGGGCGGAGCGCCCACACGAGGCGCCGAATCTCGTCCAAGCTTGCGCGCGACACCGCCTGTGCGTGCGACAAATGCGGCAATGCGCCGCGAATCACGTCGGTCGCCTCGCCGCGCGGCGCGGCGAAGGACAACTCGACCGCCTCGAGATGCTTGATCACGCTCGTGAATCCTTGGGCGAGCGTATCGTGTATGTCTCGCGCCAACCGCTGTCGTTCTTCCAGCGCGCCGGCTTCGTGCGCCCGCTCGGCGAGATCGCGCTGCGCCGCGTCCAGCTCGCGCAGCAACCGCGAACGAATGGCGGAGTCGCGATTGGCGCGGTGGATGTAGAGCATCACGGTCCCGACAATGATCCCAGTGGCCAGGATACCGACGACTCGCGCGACGGTGAGACTCGTCTCCTCGTGCACCCCCTTCACCACGATCGCCGACGCCATGAGCAGGATCACGACACCCGTCGTCACGATCGCCCACGCGAACGGCAGGAACATGAATCCTTGCAGGATCGCGCCGAGGACCAGCACGCCGAACACGCCATGCGTGGTGAGCGCCGAGAGAATTATCGCCCATCCCAGGGGCACGAACACGAACACCGCCCACGCGCGGCGCATCATCCATCCGTACGCGCGAACGCCGACGACGTGATAGACGACGAGCAGCACGACCAGGATGACTGATCGGGCCGCATTTCGCGAGGCAAGGAAGGGACGGATTCCGCCTGCCGCATCGGCCATCACGTAGCACGCGACGACCAATGCCACCGACTGCGTCGCCGCCCACACGCGAAGCCACAGCCCCTCGTTGGAGGCGAAGAGCGGCTCGATCGGTGTCCGGTCAGAGGGCAAGGTCATCACGGTCACGTTGCTATGCCAACATACGGCGCGCATCCATCGAAAGTTGTACGGTACTGCATCCTCTGGACGATACCAGTGCGCGGCGGCGCGCCATAAGGTGGGGCCATGAATTTCATCTCCGGCGCGGCGCTCGCCGAGGGGCTCGCCGCCATGTCGGTCAACCGGCTCCGGACCGCCCTGTCGACGCTCGGCGTGGTGATGGGCATCGCGTCGGTAATCGCTACGCTCGCCCTCGCGGACGGGCTCGAGCAGTACACGCGCAGCCGCATCGCGGCGCAGACAGACGTCCAATCGATCGCCGTCAGCTCGAAGACGCAGGAGATCCGCGACGGCTTCTCCTTCCCAAACAGCAAGTACCCAACCTTCGGCGTCCGCGACGCGGACGACCTGCGCGCGTTTCTCGGCTCCCATATCGACGTCACGATGAGCGTTACCGGCGAGGCCATCGTCACCACTCCGACCGCGCCCGCGCACGCCGCGTCGGTCAAAGCGACGCTCGCGAATTATCTCCTCTTCGGCATGCGCGACGTCCTGGCTGGCCGCTATTTCAGCGAAGTCGAGGTCGCGCGGAATGCGCCGGTCGTCGTGCTCTCGTATAAGCTCGCTCGCGAGCTGTCGCCGGACGGGAGGGCGGAGACGATGACCGGCCGCGACGTCCGGGTGCATGGACGCACCATGACGATCGTCGGTGTAATGCCGGCGTACACCGGCGAGACGAATTATGAGATCTTCATTCCGCTGCGCGCCGCGGCGACGGTGATGGGTGTCCGCGAGGGACTGACGCCGTTGCTCTTCGTTCGTGCGCCGAGCGTCGAGGAGGTCGACGCGACCGAGCAGCGCGTCATCGAGTGGCTGGCGGCGCGCTATCGCGATTGGGACCGGCAGGTGTCGGTCGCCACGTCACTCGCCCAACTTGAACAGGTGCGATCCGCGTTGGTCGTGCTGAAGCTCGTCATGGTCGCCTTCGCGAGCATTTCACTGGCCGTCGGCGGCGTCGGCATCATGAATGTGCTTCTCGCCAGCGTCGTCGAACGCACGCGAGAGATCGGGGTGCGAAAGGCACTCGGCGCCCGTCGGCGGGATATCCTGAGTCAGTTCCTCGCCGAGTCCGTGGCGATCGCGAGCGTCGGCACCGGGCTCGGAACCGTGATCGGCTTCACCCTCGCGTTCTCTGTCGCGGCCGTCGTACGCTGGCGGGTACCTGGTGCTCAGCTCCGCGCCGCGGTCACGTCGGCGACGATTCTGATATCGATCGTTTCCGCGGCGGGCGTCGGACTCCTATTCGGAACGTTCCCGGCACTGCGTGCGGCGGGGTTGTCGCCAATCGACGCAATCCGCCACGAGTAGGTCGATCGCGGCGTGTGAAAGGGCGCTCGCTCCCTCTTCTTCTCCGGAGTCGACAATGTCAACTCGTTCGGCAACGATCACGCGGTGCGTTGCGCTGGTCGCCCTCGCCGCGCCGCTGGCGGCGCAATCGGCGGACACGACTTCGTATGTGACGACCCTCGGGAAGGACACGACGTCGATCGAGCAGTACGTGCGCGTGGGAAACACGATCACCGGTGCGTGGATTCAGCGTCAAGGCGATGTGTACGTGCACGACTACGCCATGGTGCTTCGTCCAGACGGATGGCCCGCGCACTACGTCATGACACTCTACACGACGCGACCGCACACGTTTCTCATGAGCGTCACATACGGACGGGATAGCGCGACGCGGGTCATGGTGCGGGACTCGACGGCGATTACGATGCGCGTTGCGACGACGCACGCCTATCCGATCGCCGCCATATCGGTCCTTGCGTGGGACTTGGCGCTCGCTCGCGCCCGGACGGCCGGCACCGACACGTCGACTATCGGGGTCGAGTACGTGGAAGTGCGTGGGCCGCCGCAAGCTCTGGCGGTGAAATTCTTCGGCGCAGACTCGGTGCGGATTGGCGCGAACATGTCTGGTCGAGTAGACTCGAACGGGCGCCTGCTCGCGCTGCGCGCAGGACCGCTGGAGACGCGGCGTGCGTCGTCGCTCGACGTCGCAACGCTGGTCCGCGGATTCATCGCCGCCGATTCGGCAACAAAGGCCGCGCGCGTCGAAGTTTCCCTCTCGCCGGCCGCGCTTCGGCGATTCGCCGGCGAATACACGCTGAGTGCGAACGCCGTCTTCGTGATCACGGTCGACGGCAAGAGGCTCAGCGGACGCGTCGGCCAACGACCGCCTATGCAACTGTTGGCCGCGTCCCCGACGACGTTCTTTCTCGAGACCACGACGGCCGTCACGTTCGAGTTCGAGACTGACGCGGCCGGCAACGTCACGGCGGTGACGCTGGTGCAGGGCGGCGTGCGACAGCGGGCAGCCAAAACAAAATGACGAGGGCCTGTTGGCTAGCTCCGATAGCCGAGGAGGTTCCAGTGATTGAGCCAGACGATGAAGAGCGCGCTCGTGCCGAGAAACAATGTTCCGCGCATGCGGCGAGGCGCACGGTCGGATCCGAGAGTTCGCATGCGCATGACGCGCGACACGTACCACGCCGTCACGCCAAGTGACAGAAGCGGAAGCAGCAATACCGCCCGAAGCGCCGGAGTGTATCCCAACATGAGCGCGTACGATGGCATGGTTGAGAGGATCGCGACGATACCAAGAAGAAATGCGACGTTGGCGAGCGGTGCGATCGCCACGAAGTCATGCCGTAGAGCAAACGCGAAGGCGATGAAGGCGACGAAGAAGAACACGGCGAGGGCTAACTGAACAGCCTGTCGCTCATACCATGGGATGCGCTCCATGTTCTCGAACGTCGAGACTGCGCCATTCGCGTCGAGCCCGAACGTGGTTACGAGGGGTCCTGACGCGAGCTGGCCTCCTGCTCGCTGGTACGCGAGCGGGCCAACGCGGGTCCAGCGCTGCCCCCAATAATGAAGTGCCCCGTCGGCGTCCGTCTCGACACGCGTCTCAGCGGAGAGAATGCCGAGCTTGGAGAGCTCGAAGTGCGGATAGCGCGCCGGGCGATACGTACCCACGAAGCTCTCGTTTGGCAACGACCTCGTGCGCTCCGCGTTCGCGTATGGGCTCGGCGGCGCGTGCGGGAAATACGTGTCGAGAAATGCCCAGAGAAACCCGAGCGTGGCCGCACTCCTCCCGCTGTTGATCGCAATCCAAAAACCCAAATGTCGTTCCGGGAACAACACGACGATGTTGTTGTAACCAGGCAGGTCGCCGCCCGTCTCGACGATGCGTTCTCCATTCCACAGTCGGCTGCGCCAGCCAAATCCCTCGTTGAAGAACGTCGTATCAGTGAGACCATCGAGCCCGAACGCATCGCGTACCGATCGACGAGACACCAGCGTTCCTTGTGTTGCCGTGTCTCCTTCCAAGAGAAATGTCAGAAGGCGCCCCATGTCCGCACCGGATGCCGTCGCGCCGCCGCCCGGACTGGACTGGTGGTAGACGACGGGCCACGGCCTCGATGCTCCAGCCGACCTGTAAGGCCTGGCGAGCATCGCCGCTACACTCGAGGGAACTGGCTGTTCAAAGGTTGCGTCGCGCATTCCGATCGGACCGAGCACGCTGTCGTGCATGAACGCGGCGAACGGCATTCCGGTCACCGCCTCGACGACGGCACCCAGCAAGCCGTAATCGTAATTCCCATATAGAAACGTTCCCGGCGGACGGATGCGTCGTGGCAGGCGCCGAGCCATGACCTCCGTGAGCGAAGGAGGGGTTCCAGCGACAAATCCATCTCCCATCAACCGATCGTCGAGTCCCGAGGTGTGCAGCAAGAGCTCGCGCACGGTAATTGGAGCGCCGAAGGCTTCCGGCACTTTGAACGCTCGAAGGTAGTCGTTGACGTCGGCATCGAGGCGGACCTGTCCTCGTTCTACGAGTCGCAGCACGGCGAGCGCGGTGAGCGACTTCGACGTCGACGCAAGCCGCCACTCCGTGCGCTCCGGATCGACTCGCATATGTTGCTCCCGGTCGGCTTCGCCGTATCCGCGCGACGCGATCACTCGCCCATTCGCCACGAACACGAAGGCGGCACCGGTCGTTTGCTTCTCAACGAGCATTCGGTTGAAATACTCGTCGGCGAATTGGCCTATCCCGTCGGCCGTTACGGCGGTCGGCGAAACGGATCGGGGCACTCGATTCGCCGTGTCGTGGTCGGCCGTCTGCACGACGCCGGCGAGAACCGCAACGATCAGCGACGACATCATTCGGCACGATCCAACGTGAGGGGTGATCCACGACGTTGCGGGCGCAGCGCTTTCTACGCCGCCTGCGCGGTGAACGGGCCAAGTATGAGCGCGCAGCCTCCGCCGCGCATTACCAAGCGATGAGACCCGCATTACGTCTTCGTGACGACTACTGATCACGCGCGAGTTCGAACGTTCGGTCGATGCTGACTGTCCACCGGGCACGCGAGGTCAAGCCAAACAAGAACCCGAGACTCGACTGCTCGACCGGCTCGCCCATCGTCCATCGGGACATTCGCTGCGCCGCCAGAGGTTTCCGCGGAGCTCCCGGATTCGCCATCACCATTGTGCTAACACTCGGCCTCGGCATCATCGTGCGGCGAGCGAGTGCACGCGTGCTCGTGGACGCGAACTCGGTCGTCACAAGCGTCGATGGCGTGGACCTGGGAGTCGTGGCGATCCGGCTCGCCAATGCCGCCGCCTATGTGATGGCGCACAACGTCATCGAGTGCCGATTTGCGAAGTGCATCGGCATTGCCGTGTTCAGCCGGTACTCGGAATGGCCGCTCGCGCACGCAATTGTCGAAGACAACGTCATCACCATGTCACCGCCGCCGGAAACGGTTTTCGGCGATTCCAGTGCCGAGATCGAGATCAGGGGTTTCGCGGATTCGAACGTCGTGCGCCGCAACACATTTCGCGGCCGTGCCCGGGCCGCGTTCGTCGTCCGAGGCTTCAACGGCGGAATTCCGCTGGACAACGCGTTCATCGACAATCGCCTGAATGATTTCCACGCGTCGCTCGCAGACGTCCTGTTGAAAGCGGCGTCGTACGAACCCGCCTTGTTCGCCCGGGGCAAGGTCATCGACCACGGCGAGCGAACGATCATCGAGCGGTAACAAGCGCCACTCACTCGTAGCAGCGCCAGGACCGCGCCGCATAGCAGCCTCGCCAAGCGAACCGGGCTGACGAGCCTCTCCCGGCGGTTTCATCTTCCGTTCGAGATCCTGACCGACGACGAGCTCCAGGCTGCGCACGGGCAGCTGGTCTCTCGAGACTGAGGCCGCCATCGCGCGACTCGATAAGCCGTCACGCAATGAAGACGTCCAGCAGGAACTGAGTGTGCCCGATTGCCGCCACGACTCGATCGTCTGCGACAATGCACACAGACTGTCGGTGAAGTCTCTCCAGCATGCCCATGGGGGAGACTCGGCCCCGCCTCATGGCCTCCTGTGGAACGTGGCTTCCGGAAACAGCGGCGACGGCGCCGCGAGCAGCGAACTCGCCTTGCCCCTGAGATACCGATCGAAGAACGCGAGGGTGTACGCCGAGATGATCTCGTGACCTCGGCGTCCGGCAAGGAGGGTCGTGTCCTTGAACTGCGCCAAAAAGAGTGGCAGATCGGAAAAATGTCCGTGATTTGTCCGCGCGATCGTGACGTCATACCAATCGGCGGTGGCGCGGGCGCGAGCCGTACTATCGTAACCCTTGATCAGCGCCGCCTGCTCGCGGATCACTGGGCGGTTGGCTTCCGGCGCAGCCGCGGCATCGTCGACTCCGTGATGGATCAGCATGAACGGGCGCCCGACCGGTTCGCTCATCGCGCCGCCGAAAAGCCGCCCGTCGTGATTGACGGCCGCCTTCACCCGCGGGTCGGTGCGGAGCATCTCGATGGCCGCCGCGCCGCCGAACGACCAGCCGAGCATGCCAATGCGATCGAGATCGAGCCGGCCGCGAAATGGTCCAGGAGCGCGGTTCAACGCTTCGACCTGGTCCAGCACGAAACGCGAATCGTCGATCCAGATCGGAAAGGCCACGGTGTTCAGGTACTCCACCGACTGCGCGGCTGTAATCCTCAGGTCCTGCTTCGGATCGGGCACCGGCCCGCGGAGCGTGTCGGCATTGAAGGCGGTGCCGTCCGAGAAGCGTACCGTCCGATCCATTCCTGGATGATCGACACCGAATACGATGTACCCGTGACTCGCCAGGAACTCGGTGACGAACGTGGCGCTGAAGCGAGGCCATCCCGCACCATGATTGTAGATCAGCACCGGATACTTTCTCTCGGCGTCGGCTACCGGCGCCCCGCTCACCGCATTTGTCTTGACGTGCTCCAGCGCCTTGAAGGCGGCGCTCGATCCGAACTCCTCGGGCGTTCGGATGTAGGGCGCGCCCGTGCTGTCAGGGACCGCTTCGGCCGGGTACCAGACCTGCACCGGTAGCTTGCGCTTGTCGTTAGGGTCTTTGGTATATCGTTCTGGCATGCGCTCGTCGACCCAGAGCCAATCGTAGGTGCCGACGGCGTACGGACCGGTTGGGCGCGCGAACGGATAAACGGGGATGTCCGGCGACATCTGCTGAGCCCCGAGTCCGCCTGCCAGAAGGAATGCTGTCAGGGTGAAGGCGCCGGCGATGGCCACTTGCATTCGCTTCATGATTTCCCTCCACGGAAAGAGGTGCAGGCTTGCTGGCCGCGACGCGAACTGCACGTCGCCGACGATAACAGCGAAGTCATCGCGGCAGCCATCGGCCGAAAGACCAGGCGCGCATACAACTTTCGATGGTGATGCGCGCTGCGTGTCGCTTGGCGCCCGGCGTAGCGCCTCCGAACATGTGCCGCGCTGCGCTGCGTGGCTCGCCGATCGATGGGCAAGCTCGTCGCGAGGCAACTGGCTACGCCGATGTGCAGATGGTCGCTCGCGTCTACGGAATCTTTGCGCCGCGGAGTGATGAGCGCGACCGTTGGGAGAAGATCGCCGCCGCGCAGGACGCGGAGCGAGAGGCGGCGAAGAAGACGAAAAAAACCGACCACATGGGTACCTCTGTGGGTACCTCACCTGAGAAACAACACGAGCCAACCCCGGTAAGTGATTGGCTCGTCGATAGCAGGGGTGGGACTCGAACCCACGACCCCGGCATTATGAGAGGGGCGCCGCCAGAGGGAGCCGATCCCCTTCCCTCTGAGAACGCGGAACAGCGCGGCACCGAAAGGCAGGAAAAGGCATGAGTACGGGTGCAGAAATGGGTGCAGTGACTTCCGCCCACGGCCCGTCAAATCGCACAGGTGCTGCTATGACGGCTGCGGCAAGCGCGGACCACGTTACCTGGCGGCCGCCTCGTTGCTCGTGTTAACCCGGCCGCAGGAACGCGATGACGCGAGCGCGACGGAACATGGAACCACGAAATCTTAACGGTCGCGTATGACCGAAATGGCACACTTGGCACACCAAAAAGGAGGTACGACGATGGAGACCGCCAACGCCGATACTGGCTTGGACGACGACGCGATCTCTGCTGAGCGTCCGGCTGCAGAGTCGGCGAAGCAGACTGCAAAGGAACGCGCGCTCAGCAAGTTCATGGAGATCGGCACGGTGAAGGGCGCTTGCGCGGCAGCGGGAGTCCCGCGCCGCACGTGGTACAACTGGATGGAGAGCGATGAATCGTTCGCCGCTCTTGTCGTTGATGCGAGCGAGCACGTGAGCGATGAACTCGAGGGCGAGGCGATCGCGCGTGCGAAGAATGGCTCGGATACGTTGTTGATGTTTCTGCTCAAGGCGAGACGACCCGCGGTTTATCGCGAGAAGCACACGATTACTGTCGTCTCTCCCGAGGTCGTCACGCGGCTCACTCGCCAGGCTGACACGATCATGCACGTCTGCCGCACCGAGCTCGAGCCGCATGTCGCAGCGTCATTAATTCGGAAGCTCGCCGAGGCGCTCGATGCGGTGTGGTCGTGACAGTCAAGTTCCTCGCGCGAACCGGCCGGGGATCTCCCGACGAATGGACTGTCCGGCACTCCGCGACTGAATCGGCTGCGCGTCCGACACCGATGCGCGGTTTCCTGATCACCGTGTGCGATCCACAACCGAGAAGGAAGTAGCAATGAGCGAACACTCGAAGGAAATCGTCAGGCCGGTCATCGTGCTGCCGGCCCCGAGCATCATGATGGCCGCGATCAAGGTCTGTCAGCCGCGCAACGCCGAGGAGCAGACCGCGCTGGCGCTGGTCGATCGCAGGCTGGCTGACATCTACGCGAACGCACCTGATTCTGCTACCGGCGAGGGATACTCGCCGGAGACGCCGCTGGACCTCGACGCGTTAGGGCTCGTGCTCATACTGATGGTCAAGCAGATGGAGTCCGAAGACGTCGCCGCCGTCCGCACGTTCGCCGAGTACGTGGACGCGGCGAGCGCTGGCAGCATTCGGTACCGAGGTCTGAGGGCTGTCGGACTCTCCGGCACCGAGTTCGTGGACGAGGCCACGGAGATCCTTTTTGGATGAAGCCACCACCACCGTCACCGAGGAGGATACACTCATGATGACAACGCGCCTGTACTACGGCTCTCCGCGACCTCGGGGAACAGGGCCGGACGACCTGACAACAGAGGACTTGCCGCCCGATGGCGAGTTTTGCCGGCATCCTGAGACTGGGGAACCAGCCCATCAACACGATCGACACGGCTGAGGTCCGTAGTGCTCGACTAGAGACCATTCTCGAGCGGCTCAAGGCACTCGAGCCCAAGCCCGTCGAACACTCCGCGCCGGCGGCCAAGTGGATGCCCGTGACCGACGCAGAGCCGTCCGCCGAGTCGACGGGAGTCACGGGGGTGCTCGACCATCAAGGATCGGCGTGGGCTGAGGCGGTCCGCATCGGCACTGTACGCGCTCGCCGCAAAGCCCAAGGTCTCGATGTCTCAGTCCGCGCGATCGCCATTGAGGTCGGATGCAGTCGAGGCCACGCCGGAGACTGCCTGAAGATCAGAGAGGCCTTCAACGACACGTTGCTGCACTTCATCGGCGAGAACGATAGTCGGGACGATGGGCGCGCCCGGTTGGCCCGACTCTCCTTTCGCACGCTGCGTTCCCTCGCCCGTCTTCCTACAGGACTCGCGCGAATTCGGGCGGCGCGCCAGCTGTCCAATGCCGCTCAAGTACTCGCATCAGTTGGTTGCCGATCTCGAGCGGCTTGCGCGAACGAGCATTGATGAGCTACGGCCTCAATGACGGGCGGCAATTTCGCCTTGCCACGTAACATGGCTACCTAGTCTGCGCGAGGTGACCACACGAATTTTCGCTATGAATGACACTCAAGAGCGATCCGAATCGTCGCAACCCGCTCCATACTCACCCGTACCAATCGACGAGAGAATAACGCCAGCGAAATGCAGGGTTCTCGCGGGTAGGCTCGCAGGTGGGCTGAATACTCTGGCCAACGCAGGAATCCGCGTTCCTGGTATGGGCCGACTTGAGCAGAGTAAGAAACGCCTTGACGCTACCGCGTCGGCGGGAAGTTTTCCCGAGAACGATACTGATCTGATCGCGGTAGGCAACTCTATCCGCGATGCGCTCGATTCTTCTCAGATCAGTCAGCTACTTGGCGTCGATAAATCAATCGAGCTTACCCGGGAAGTTAGCCGAGCGATGAAAGGAACCGTCCATCAGAGGGAACGAGGGCGACGGCCTTACCAGTTCCAGAGCCAACTGTGGGTCGGAGCCATGTTGCACTTTGCCGACCTGGTGCCAACGGTCCCGGTTGACACTGGATCGAAAAAGCCCGACTACATGATCTCAGTCGTAACGAAGCTCTACGGCGTCGAGGTTAAGCGTCCGGAGAGCGAAGCCGCGATTGAGAGGTCGGTGCGCGGCGCAGCCCAGCAGCTATCCAGCGTAGGACTGTCTGGAGTTTTGGCTATCGATGTCTCCGATTGTGTGGTCAGAGGCGATCTCGAACGAATCTCTCATGCATGGGATGGACCGCCGTACGTTCGTGTCCTGCCGGAATACGCGCGAATGCGTGACGGGATTGGTCGTCAGGTCTATGACGCCACGAGGCGGGGGCTTCGCCCGGGCTATGGCCCTGTGATGGTAACTATGATCCTGGCCAGGGGATATCACTGGAACCGATCGCCCGACGCCTTCGGGCGCGACTAGCTCCTCCCCGGCACTCGCGACCCGGCCTTGTTCTTCCACATGTACGCCGCGGCCGAGCGTGCTCGTGGTCGGTCAGAGCCGCTGTCCCCGGACTCGTGGCGGATCATCGACGGCCTCGACCAGCACTGCTGGCGTTAGGGCGAACGA
>DASVYG010000015.1:0-27165 GCA_036392315.1 Gemmatimonadaceae bacterium | reverse complement strand
CGATCTCTCCCGGGTGTACGACGAGGTCGACGCCGTCGACGATCCAGCGTCCGGCGCGGTGCCACCGGAGGGAGCGAGCTTCCAGCGCACTGGGCGGCGCGACTAGTGTGTGCGCGTGGGCCTGGCCGCGGGAACGGGCGGACGTCAGTGTAAGCACATTCTGAACCTGCCCCGCACGACAGGGCGGGGCAGTCAGCGCGACCCCGACTATTGTGGGAGATCTCCCGACGACCGTCCGGCGGGCGCGTCAAGGACCGCGCGGATCCGCTCCGAGTGCTGGCACGCGCGACCCGTCACACTATATTACGATATAGTAATTCACTCGAATAGGAGCGTAGCGTGGTCCGGTCGATGATGAGCCAGGACTTGATGCAGCTCGTGGCCGAGCGGTTCAAGGTGCTCTCGGAACCGGCGCGGCTGGAGATCTTGAACGCCCTGCGCAACGGGGAGATGACCGTCTCCGAGCTCGTGGATACGACCGGCTTCGGGCAGGCCAACCTGTCGAAGCATCTTCAGCTCTTGCTCGCACACGGCTTCGTGCTTCGCCGAAAGGACGGTCTCTTCGCCTATTATTCGCTGGCGGACCGCGATGTGTTCAAGCTGTGCGACCTGATGTGTGGCCGCCTTGCGTCGGACGTTGCCGCCCGACGCAAAGTGGTCGTCGCGCGCTGACCCATCAATTCGCCGTGTTGCTCCGCCTGGTCGGGAGAAGCGTCACACCGGTGAGCAACACCGCGGCGAGTCCGACAGCCGCGACCATGGACGGCAGGTGCAGGAGATCGGCCAGGGTGATCTTGCCGTAGTTGAGCGGCTTGATGAGCGATCCCTCGATCAGCGTGTACACGAGTGTGAAGACCAACGCGCCCACGACGCCGCCCAGGAAGGCGACAAGCGCATCGCGCCGTCCCTCTCCCATGCCGACGACGCACGTGCCCGGGCAATAGCCGGCGAGCGCGAATCCCGCGCCGAAGATCAACCCACCGAGACCGACGCCGACGACATAGGTCGGTTTTATGTCGAAGTGCATCGGAAACCGCAGGCTCATCAAGTACACCAGCACGGTGCCGACGGCGATGGTCGTCGCCATGAACTTGATGATCGACAGATCGCGCAGTCGAAGGCTGGCGAGGATCATGCGAGGACTGGAGGCGCCGGCGCGTTGGATGAGCGCGCCCATCGCGACCCCGACGAGTAGTGCGTAGATGAGAGTCATCTCAACGACCTCCTGGGGCCGGCTTCATGAAGCGCGCGGTCAGCATGCCACCGCCGAAGACCGCCGCGCAGAAGAGAATGCCGCTCACCGCGAGCTGCGTCATCCCGGAGATGATGTGGCCGCTCGTGCACCCGCCGGCGAGTCGTGCGCCGAAGATGATCAGCATGCCGCCGGCGAAGGCGGTGAGGTAGCGCCGGCCGGTGGTCGTCTCGAGCGCGTGGACCGGTTCGGCCGCGGGGGCCGCCGTTCGCGCGAACCGTGCGGCGAGGAAGCCACCGATGAGGAGGCCGACGACGAGCATGGTCTCCGTCGTGATGAGGCTCCCCATCTTGACGAGGTACGGATTGGATGCGGCGTATGCGGGTGTAAGGCGACGCAGGATCGCGCCGATCAACCGCGGATATGTGCCCGATACGCCGATCGGCCCATAGAGCGCAATGGCCGCCGTGCTGACGAGGCCGAAGAGCACCCCGAGCAGCGCCCAGCGCGGTGGGCTCACGGCGGTGCGCTCGGCCGTGATGGGCACGGACGTCGAAGCGTGGGTCATGCGATGCCTCCGAGTTCTGCGCGCTCGCGACCAGCCGTCCGGTCGGACGGTATGCCGGCGAGCGCACTTGTCATGGCTACTGCATAACTATATAGTGATGCACAGCCATCGCAAGGGACGCGCGCCGCCCGCTGGGCGACGCGCCGATGCTCCATGATAGCGCGCCCGGCCGCGGCGCAAATCGGCGAAATGCTCACGCGGCGACAGTGATTGGCGGACAGACCAGATGGCTCCCGTGAGATATTCTCAAGAATCGAGGCGACCGAGGATCGCAGATGACCATGGATACCCGACCGCAACTGGTTCCGCGCGTGCTTGCCGTGGCCGCGGCGTGTGCGCTCGTTGTCGCCGGATGCCGGACCGAGCGATCGAATCCGGACGTTCAGCAAACCGGAGCCACCGCGGCGGCTCCGTCCGGCCACGCGGCATTCGATCCCGCGACGTGGCAACCGCCCGCCGACTCCGAGATTCCCAAGGACTCCCTCGGCGCTTCCGTTCGGCGCGGCCTCGCCCTCGTCATGCACACCGCGGATAGCCTGCCCGAGTACGCGCCGGGAAACATCAGCTGCACCAACTGTCACATCAACGGCGGACGAACCACCACGGCGGCGCCGCTCGCCGGATCGCAGGCGCGCTTTCCGAAGTACATGGATCGCACGGGCGCCGTCATCGGACTCGCGGATCGCGTGAACTATTGCTTCACACGAAGTCTCGCCGGCAACCGACTTCCGGTCGAAAGCCGTGAGATGCAGGACATTCTCGCCTACATCGCCTGGTTGTCGACGGGCGTGCCGGTCGGCGAAGGGAAGAAACTCCCGGGCGCCGAAGGGATTCTCGCGATGCAGGCCACACTCGTCGGCGACCGCGCGCGCGGGCAGGCGGTGTTCACCGCCAAATGCGTGGTGTGTCACGGACCAAACGGCGCCGGGAACCCGGCGATTCCCCCGGGCATCCCCGCGTTGTGGGGACCGCGATCGTTCAGCGTCGGCGCATCCATGGCGCGCGAGGGCAAAGCGGCGTCGTTCATTTGGCACAACATGCCGTACGGTGCAGGCAAGACGCTCACGCCACAGGAAGCCTTCGACGTGGCGGCGTTTGTCGTGTCGCAACCTCGGCCAGATTCGCCTGGGAAAGAGAACGACTGGCCGCTCGGCGGCACGCCAGCCGACGTACCGTACGCGACCAAGGGCCACGCGGCGTACAATCCGCCGCCAAGCCTCAAGCGGCCGAATCCGGAGCGGGCTCTCGTGGCACCGCCGGCGCCGGCGCCGCGAGGAGGACGAACGCGATGAGAGAAGTCATATGACCGACGAGACGCGTGTCAGTCGACGGGCGCTCCTCGCCGGGGCGGCCTTGACGGCCGGCGGCGTCCTGCTCGAGCGCCTCCCTTTGGGAGCGACACCGGCTTCTCCACCCAGCGTCGATCCGTCGACGATTCCGGGTGGCGCGACGACGGCAACCAGCGCGCGCTCTCCGTTCGAGACGCCGGCGCGTACGCCGGCGGGCATTCTCACCGGGCCGGCGTATTCGCCCATCCACGAGTTCAGCGGAACGATCACGCCGAACGATCTCGTGTTCGAGCGTCACCACGGTGGCGTGGCCATCATCGATCCGAAGAAGTACAAGCTGCTGGTTCATGGTCTCGTGGATCGATCGATGGTGTTCACGCTCGACGATCTCAAGCGGTTCCCGAGCGTGTCGCGAGTGCATTTTCTCGAGTGTTCCGGCAACGGGCGAAACGGCTATCGCGATGCGAAGCCCGAGCTCACACCACAGATGGTCGACGGTCTCACGAGCAACGGTGAGTGGACGGGCGTTCCGTTGTCGCTCGTGCTGCGGGAGGCCGGTGTGCGCAAATCCGCCACGTGGTTCCTCGCCGAGGGTGGCGATGCGGCGAAGCTATCGCGCAGCATTCCGATCGAGAAGGCGTGGGACGACGCGCTGCTCGTCTACGCATTCAACGGCGAGCCACTGCGGCCGGCGAACGGATATCCTGTGCGGTTGTTCCTCCCGGGATTCGAGGCGAACACGTGCGTCAAATGGCTGCGTCGCATCAAGCTGGTCGACGCGCCGAACATGTCGCGCGACGAGACGGCGAAGTACACGGATCCGCTGCCCGACGGAACGGCGAGACAGTTCAGCTTCGTGATGGACGCCAAATCCATCATCACACGGCCCTCGGCTCCGTCGCGCATCGATCGAGGCTGGCACGAGATCACGGGTTTGGCCTGGAGCGGTCGGGGAAAGATCGCGCGCGTCGACGTCAGCACCGACGGCGGAAAACGCTGGATCGAGTCTGAGCTGCAAGCGCCGGTTCTCTCGAAGGCCCACACACGATTCCGGCTGATGTGGGAGTGGGGCGGCCGCCCGGCGACGCTCATGAGTCGTGCCATCGACGAGACGGGCTACGTGCAGCCGACGCTCGCCGTGTTCGAGGCGGCCCGAGGCCGCGGAACCGACTTTCACTTCAATCATATCCGATCGTGGCTCGTGACACCCGACGGTGTGGTGCAGTACGGAGTCGGCCTATGATTGCGACGCCGACGCGCTTCATGCTCGCCGCAATGACCACATTGGTTGCAGCGACGTCGTGCACACGCGACACGCCGAGCCAACGCGCAGCGACGAGGCAACCTGAGTCCGAGACGCCGAGCGCCCAGGACTCGTTGGTCGCTCAGGCGCCGCCTGCGTTGCCGGCGCGATTCGGCACGATCGGTCGTCGCGCGACATCTCTCGAGATTCAGGCGTGGAACATCGACGCGAACGCGAGTGGTGTGGGTCTGCCGGCGGGGCGCGGCACATATGCGCGTGGCGCCGCGCTGTTCGCGACGCAATGTGCACCGTGCCACGGCGCTCACGGTGAAGGGATTGGGCCCTATCCCAAGCTGATCGGACGCGAGCCGCGCGACGGATTCCCATTCGGCCGCGACGCAAAGTACGCGAAGACGATCGGCAATTACTGGCCGTACGCCACCACGGTCTACGACTACATCAACCGGGCGATGCCGTTTCCGGCGCCCGGCTCGCTCCCGCCCGACGACGTGTACAGTCTCGTCGACTTCTTGTTGGTTGAAAACGAGATCATCGATCGGCGTACAGTGATGGACGCTCGGACGCTGCGGAGCATCCGCATGCCGGCGCGCGACCGATTCGTCGTGGACAACCGAAGCGGTGGGCGCGTGTTCCGCTAAGCCATCATCTGGAGACGCAATGACGACGCAAACAACTCCCTACGGAATTGGAACAACGATCGCGCTGGACTATCCGCGCGCGGTGGAGCGCGTGAAGGAAGCGCTCGCGAATGAAGGCTTCGGCGTGCTGACGGAGATCGACGTCGCGGCGACGATGAAGAAGAAGCTCGACGTCGAGTTCCGGCCGTACGTGATCCTCGGCGCGTGCAATCCACCGCTCGCGTACAAAGCGCTCACCGCCGAGCGGGACATCGGCTTGCTGTTGCCATGCAACGTGATCGTGTACGCCGACGACACGCCGGGTCGGAGCGTCGTTGCGGCGCTGGATCCCGTCGAAGCGTTGAAGCTGACCGACAATCCGAGCGTGCGTCCGCTCGCCGAGGATGTGAGGGAACGGCTTACCCGCGTGCTCGAGGCCGTTCACCAGGAATGAGCGCTCGAGCCGTGGCGGAATCCCGCACAACCTGAGTGCGGATGTCCGACTGAGGCAGCAGCCGACCGCGCGTATGTTGACGACATACGCGCGGTCGCGCGTTGGTAACTCGAACTGCGGAGTGATCTCATGCTACCACATCCTCTGCATCCGGCAGTGGTCCATTTTCCCATTGTCCTGATGCTGCTACTGCCCGTCGCCGCATTCGTCGCACTGTGGATGATTCGTCGCGGCGCGAACGTGCGGCGAGCCTGGGCAGTGCCAGTCCTTGGCGCGGCGGCGCTTGCCGGCAGCAGTTGGATGGCTGTTTCTACCGGCGGACAAGAGAGCGAGCGAGTCGAACGCGTCGTCTCGGAGCAACCGGTCGAGACCCACGAGGAATCGGCGGAGCTCTTCTTTGCGCTTTCCGGTGTGTTGCTCGTCGTCGCAGGTGCGGGGATGATCCGAGGGGTCGTGGGGCGGACGGCGCGCGGAGTCGCAACCGTTGGCGCAATCGCCGTTGCGGTCGCCGGAGTGCAGGTCGGGCATACGGGTGGTCAGCTGGTCTACCGCCATGGCGCGGCCGCTGCCTACAGTGACCCGACGCTGGCGCGCGGGATCCTCAAGCCGGGTACGCGAGAATCGGGTGGAGAGGTCCGCGAGCGTTAACGACGAGCGCGGGCGCCGCTGGACTGTCGCGGCGCGCTAGCCCGGACGCGCGGTGAACGCCGGCGTCAACCCGAGCCAGTGGAACCAGGTTGCGCCGGCAAGCAGAAGCAGCGCGTAGCCGACCGTGCAGACGACGAGGCCGAACGCCAGGTTGTTCTTTACGGAATACTGATTCGTTCCGAAGAGGATGACGTTCGGCTTGCCGCTGATGGGCAGGCCGATCACCCAATCGATCGTGAACGCGGCCGGGAGCGCCAGACTGGCCGGCTGCCAGCCAAGTCCGCGCGCGAGCAGGATGATCGCGGGGATCATGATCACCGTGCGAACGGTCTTCGATGTCGACAAGAGATGGCTGTAGAGCATGACCGCGAGTACGGCGGCGTACGTCCAGCCAAACGCGACGCGCTCGAGCTGAAGTCCGCCGAAGATTCGCTGAACCGCCCAGGCGGCAGCACCGGTGTTCTCCAAGGCCAGGCCGCCGGCGTACGCGCCGGCACTGAAGATCATCAAATGCCACGGGATGTCCGTCTCTTCCCAGCTCAAGAGGCCAATGCGAGGCGTCAAGGCGATGACGGCGCCGATCATCGCCGCAAAGGGGGCGCCGATCTCGACGCCGAACCACTGTTTTTGAAATCGATCCGTTGCCCAGAGGAAGATGACGAGCGCAAAGATCGCGACGGCACGCCATTCGGGCGCCGTCATCCGTCCCATCGCCCTTCGCTCGGCAGCCACCGTCTCCATGCCTCCGACAACGACCGGATGCTGCTCCTCTTTGGCGAGCGGGAAGACGAATCGAGGTGAGATGAACCAGGCGGCCACCAGCGTCAGTACGGCAATGGGTGCCGACGCAATGAGCCAGTCGGCGTAGTACACACGGTGGCCGCCGAGGCTTTGAATGAATCCCACGGCCATGATATTCGCTGCGCTGCCGGTCATCACTGTCGATGAGAGAATGCTGATGCCAGCCAAGTTCAACAGGAACATGTTGCGGCCGAAGTTGGTCGGATGCTCGGCGGTCGATCCGTAGATCGCGGCGACGGCGATCATCAGCGGCAGGGTCAGGGCCGCGCGGGCGGCGGTGGCCGGGATCAACGGCGCGAGGACGAGCTGCAACACGACGAACGCGCCGAGTGCCCAGGATGCCCGCCGTCCGAACCGCATGAGCAGCGCGAGTGCCAGTCGCTTGGCGAGCTTCGTCTTGACGAGCATGGCGCTCAAGATGAAGGCGAGCACGTTCAGCCAGATCACGTCGAGCCCGAGCACGCTCATCACGCGTACCGGATCCTGCGCCTGAGTGACGACGAGCAGGATCATCAGGATCAACGACGTGACGTGCGTCGGAATGGGCTCCGAGATCCACCAGATCAACGCGAGCGCGAACGCGCCGGCGGCACGCTGGCCCGCGACGGTGAGGCCGGATGCAAGCGGAGCGAAGGCGACGATGAGAAAAACGACGATGCCGAGCGGAAGTCCGATCCGTCGCATCCACCGATCGCTCGTGGTCGTTGCCGGATGCTGGCGCGGCGACAGGGCGAACTGGTCCATCGCCAACAGTTCGGCCAACCCCGGGCTGGCGGGCGGTTTAGGCGCCGCGATCGTCGCCATTGGGTTTCCATTGCGAGAACGGATGTGCGGCGAGATTCGAGTTGAAGTAACGCGCGTCGCTCGAGACTTCGGCGCCCACCCACGGCGGCAAGTCAAAGCCCGCCGTCGCACTCGGCAACTCGATTTCGGCGACCACCAGGCCGGCATTCTCGCCCTCGAACACGTCGATCTCCCACGTGCGGCCGCCGACCAACTCGCGATAGCGAACCTTCTCGACCAACGGCCGAATGCAGAGATGATCGAGCATTCTCTCGGCGTCGGCGAGCGGGATCGGATACTCGAACTCGGGACGCTCGGTGCCGACGGTCTTGCCTTTGATGGTCAGGAAGCCCGAGGCGCCGGCGGTCCGCACGCGAACAACGCGCTCGGGATCCGTCGACAGGTACCCTTGTCGATATCGCATCCCGAGCGCCGGTTCAGGATGCCAGAGCGCGGTGTTCACGAGGAACTTCCGCTCGATCTCGATCGGCATCGCCGTCTCGGTCCTGATCAGAACGCGACGGAGACGCGCGTCTGGAAGATGTTGAACTTGTCGCCCGTCTGGAATGGCGTAATGCCGAGGTCGGGCTTCGCGTTGTCATCCGTGATCACGCGAACGTAGTTGAACATCCACTTGAAGTTCGCGTTCATGTGCCAATTCAGCCCGACGGTGTAGTTGGTGCCCTTGCCGCCAAGGATGTTCACGCCAGTGGTGTTGTCGTTGAGATTCAACGTGCTCACGCGAGCCGCGATCTCCCACGCACCACCCGGCGACTTGGGTACGACACGGTCGAACTCACCTTCCTCCACGACGTAGGGTCGCGTCTCGCCGGTGAAGAAATAGCTGACGAAGACATAGCCGCCATTGAACGACGGCGTGGCCAGTCCGTTCAGTCGGCTCACGTCCATGCGTGTGTATTCGGCCTGGAGCGACGTGGGGCCGTAAACGGTGGCGAATTCGCCGTTGAAGGACGTGTAATGATCGACGAGCCGAATCTTTCCCGTAGTGAGGAAGCGTGCTTGACTGACGTTCGTCTCCGGACGCGCGCGGAAGCGAACGGTGTTCGTGTCGGGCGCCGGGTCACCGTTTGGCGTCCGACGGCTGATCGAGCCGCCGAAATGGAGCAGATGACCTTCCGTGTTGATCGGCGCCATCGTCAGGCGTCCGGTGAACGCGTATCCTTCATCGCGACCCGAGGCGTCGACGGAGCCCGCGGTCTGCCCGAACGCGCCGACGGCGGTTTGCCACCACGATCCCCAGCGCACATAGCCGAGACCGATGGCACGGTCCGGCGAGAGGTTGTCGATGTACGAGCGCTCCATGAACGTGATGTACTTCGACGATGTGAGCGTCTCGAGGCTGAACGGCTCCTTGTAGTTCCCGAATTTCACCATGCTGTTCGGCATTCCGAGATAGCCGATCCACATGTCCTTCATCTCGACCTGGTTCTTGGTGAAGTCGACGTCGATCTCTCCATGCCAGTTCTGGAACAGCGTTGCCTTACCCCCGAGTCGCGCCCGGCGAACCTCGGTGCCGTTGGCGAGGCTGTTCTTGCTGCCGGTGTAGACCGCGCCGTCGACTTGGATGCGTCCATCGAGCCAGTAGCGGAAGCTGCTGTCCGGATTCTGGAACACGAGGTAGCCGGCATCGTAGCTCCCGGGGAGATACACCGGCTTCGGGGCTTGTTGTGCGGCGAGTGGGGCGACGGCGACGAGCGCGACCGCCGTGACGCGGCGCAGAGTGCGGTGGAGACTGAGGGTGATCATACGAGAGTTCTCATGGAAGGAGTCAGCGTGGCGCTCGCATCGGCAATGCGCTTGAGCATCGCCGGGTAGCTGCTACCGCGTGGTAACGCGCGGCCGAGCGCCCGCTGGGCCAGCAAGATGTTGTCGGGGTTTTCGTCTTCGACCGCGAGTGTGTCCCACCGACCCTCGGCCACGCCGATGACTGCTCGCTCGGCGCGACAGCCCGCGATCGTGAAATGCGCGCGCCGCTTCGATATGGTCAGCGCGGTCAAACCGGGCATCGCTGCGACAATGTCGTTGAGAAACTGGTCGAGCGTGTAGGACGAGCGTAGGAGCGCGGGCAGGGGAAGTCCCCACGCGTCGCGCACGGGCCCGAGTGAGCCCGCGTCGACGGGAAACTGGGCTTTGAAAACGGGACGCCACAGCTCGAGGTCGCCGGTGCGTGTCTCCTGGAGGATTTTCACGTCCAGCTGCCCACCTCGAATCTTGACGTTGTGCGGCGATGCTGAGGACAGGATATACGTCTCGATCGATTCGTCTTCTTCGACCGCAGGCGATCCTACGCTGTCGATGAATGGGCCGGGAAACGACTCGAAGATTCTCCATTCCCAGCGCGGACGAATCGATGGCGTCATGCCGGCGTCCTCCGTCGGGTGTTGGGATTCGTCGGCTCGTGCGCTGGTCATGCATCGCCTCCGTCATCGGTGGAGCATTTCTCGAACGCGTTCAGCGGGCGAGAGCGTGACGTGGAAACGCTGCCGTGTTTGCCGATTGGTGGTTATCGGGCGAAGCCCGCAGAGCCGTGAGGGATCGCCGGGCACGTCACGCTTCTCGCGCTGACCGAGGGCAACGCCTGACGCAATCACGACGAACGCCCGACACATGCGCCCTCGGTGGGCACTAGACTGGCCCTTGGAGAGAGATGCATGGCACCGAGGCCGCCACATGTTTAATTCAGAGATGCAGATCGCGGCGCGATTGGCGATCGCGGCGCTGATCGGATTGGCGGCCGGGCTCGAACGCGAGTGGTCAGGGCACACATCTGGGCCTGACGCACGCTTTGCCGGCCTCAGAACGTTCTTCCTGCTGGGACTCGTCGGTGGAATTGCCGGTGTTCTGGGAGCGAACTCGAATCCGGTCCTCGCTGGTGCGATCGCGTTGGGCGGCGCTGCATTGTGCGTCAGCGCGTATGCGATGACCGTACGTCGTCCCGGAACGGGAACAGACGGCACAACAGAGGCAGCGGCGCTCACGGTGGTTGGCCTGGGCGCCATCGCTGGTGCAGGGTGGATCGGTGTCGCCGCGGGAGCGGGTGCGGTGGTTGTGTTGATGCTGCGCGAGAAGGAGCGGCTGCATTGGCTCGTCCGCCATCTCCAAGAGCCCGAATTGCGCGCCGGATTTCAATTCGCGGTCCTCGCTGTCGTCGTGCTCCCGTTGTTGCCAACGGGACCGTACCTCGGAGTGCTCGATTTTCGTCCTCGCGCGCTCTGGATGATCGTCCTGGTCTTCTCGGCCTTGAACTTCGCCGGGTTCGCAGCGCGCCGAATCGTTGGCGCGAGTCGAGGGCTTGGGATCACGGGGGCGCTCGGCGGTATCGTGTCGTCGACGGCAGTGACGCTCAGCTTTTCGCGGCAGAGTCGCTCAGAAACTCAGCTCGGCGCACCGCTCGCCCGCGGCGTCATCGCGGCGTGCACGATGCTGATCCCGCGCATTCTCGTGGTGAGTGCCGCGTTCAATCCTGCCGTCGCGTTGCAGGCGTTGCCGCTGCTCGCTCCACCCTTCGTGCTTGGGCTCGGGCTGAGCGCGTTTGGATGGCGCTCGGATCAGGAGACGGCGGCCGCGACCCCAGCCGACGGTGTGAAAAATCCACTGCACCTAGGCGCGGCCCTTCGCATGGGTGTCGCGTTTCAAGTGGCGATGGTGCTGATCACGCTTGTTCAGCGTGCGTGGGGCACGACCGGCGTCTACACGACCGCGGCGGTTCTCGGACTCACCGACATGGACGCACTCACCGTCTCGATGAGCCGGCCGGAGTCGAATGTGGCTTCGGGCACGGCCGCACGCGCGATTGCCATCGGGATCTTGATGAACACTTTCCTGAAGCTGACGCTCGCGGTGGGACTTGGGCGTTTGACGTTCCGCCGGCGCGCGGCGGTAGGGCTCGTGAGCCTCGCTGCCGCGAGTGCCGTCGGGTTGCTCATTGCATGACGACGTTGCCGCCGCCGCGTCGTCGGAAGGCACTTCCATGATGGGTCGAGATCAGAGACATTGCCTGATCTCCACCCATTCAATTTCTCTGTGGACGTAACCTTTCTCGGCGCGGCCCGCGAAGTCACCGGTTCGTGTCATCTCCTGCGCGTCGGCCGTTCGGCGGTTGCGCTCGACTTCGGATTGTTTCAGGGACGCCGTGCCGAGATGCACGAGCGCAACGTGGCGATCCCATTCGCCCCGGACGAGTTGACGGCCGTCATCCTGTCGCACGCGCATATCGACCATTCTGGGCGATTGCCGCTCCTCGCCCGCTACGGATTCGATCGTCCGGTGTACGCCACGCCGGCGACGCGCGACCTGTGCGCGATCATGCTCGCCGACTCGGCACACATTCAGGAAAAGGACGCCGAGTTTCTCGCTCGGCGCGGTAAGCCGTGCGCGTCGCCGCTGTACAATCAGCGCGACGTCGCGCGGTTAATGGGGCGGATGGCGACGGTTCCGTACCATGTTCCGTTCGACGTCGCGCCCGGCATTCGCGCCACGTTTGTCGACGCGGGGCATATTCTGGGTTCGGCGTCGGTGATACTCGACTGCGTGGAGGACGGCGTCAGCCGGCGATTGTTGTTCTCCGGCGACGTAGGACGGTGGGGATTGCCGATCATCAGAGATCCCGAACCGCCGCTCGGCGCGGACGTCGTCATCATGGAGTCGACCTACGGCGATCGTGATCACCCGAGCGTGTCCGAGCTCCCCGATGAATTGGGAAAGATCGTTCGCGACACAGCGGCAAAGGGAGGTCGGGTTCTCATTCCCGCGTTCGCTGTCGGTCGTACGCAGGAGTTGCTATACGATCTCCACCGGCTGACGCGCGCCGGTGCGATTCCCCCGATCCCCATCGTGCTCGACAGTCCGCTCGCGATTGCCGCGACGACCGTGTTCGCGACAAATCCCGATGCATTCGACCGAGGTGAGGAGCTGGTGACCGCGGTCGACGATCTGTTCGACTTCGCGCGATTGGAGTTCGCGCGTGACGCGACGGCATCCAAGGCGCTCAACGAGCGCCACGGGCCGATGGTCATCATTGCCGCATCGGGCATGGCGGAGTCGGGGCGCATTCTTCATCACCTTGCGCACGGGGCGCCGGATCCCAGAAACACGATTCTCATCGTTGGGTTCCAGGCCGAACACACGCTCGGCAGGCGGATCGTGGAACGGCGGCCCACGCTCAAGATCTACGGCGAGGAGGTGGCGTTGCGCGCCCGCGTCGAGATTCTCAATGGCTACAGCGCGCACGCGGATCGGCGGGAGCTGCGTCGCTGGATCGACGCGGTGCGTGGCTCGCCGGACCGAAAGCTCCAAGTGCATCTGGTCCACGGTGAGCCGCGCGCGCAAGATGCGTTCGCGGCCACGCTGCGCGACGGCGGATATTTGGTATCCACGCCGGAGCGCGGAACGCGCGTGTCGTTCTAGTCGGCGGCGTCGGTGGCATCACGGTATAACATGCCGCGACGAATCAGCCATTTCTCGACTTCGACCGCAACGAAGACGATCGACGCCAAGCCAATACACGCGAGCAGCTCGAGCGCGGTCAGTGCCGTCGTTCGGAAGACGTGTGTGAGCGCGGGGACGTAGAGCGTCGCCAACTGCAGAAGAAACGTGAAAGTGACGGCACCCAACAGCGGACGATTCGACAGCAAGCCTTGTCGGAACAGGGAATCGCGCTCCGATCGAATCGCCATGACGTGGGCGAGCTGGGAGAGCGTGAGCACCGTGAAGGTCATGCTCTGCCAATGCGCATCGCCGATGTGGATGGCCCAGGCCTGAGTTGCGAGCGCAATGCCCCCCATCAGCAGACCGACCCAGATTGCGTGCTGCCATAAGCCATGCGCGAAGAGGTTCTCGCCGGGCGGACGCGGAGGTCGCCGCATCACGGCTCGCTCGGGCGGCTCGGCGACGAGCGCGAGGCCCGGCAGCCCGTCGGTGATGAGATTCATCCACAAGATGTGGATGGGCAGAAGCGGCAGCGGCAGACCGATGAACGGCGCCATGAACAACGTCCAGATCTCGCCGGAGTTCGTCGACAGGCTGTACCTCACGAATCGACGAATGTTGTCATAGATGCGACGCCCCTCGCGTACCGCTTTCACGATGGTGGCGAAGTTGTCATCGAGCAGCACCATGTGCGCCGCCTCTCGCGCCACGTCGGTGCCGCTGCGGCCCATCGCGACGCCGATGTCGGCGCGGCGCAGCGCTGGTGCGTCATTCACGCCGTCGCCGGTCATCGCCACGTACTCACCCACCTGCTGCAGCGCTTTGACGATGCGGATCTTGTCCTCGGGTGCAACGCGTGCGTAGACACGAATGTCGCGTACGCGTTGCCCAAGTTCGTCTGCCGTCATGGCCGAGAGTTGCGCACCAGTGACGACGGCGGCGCCTTTGGCCGAGATCCCGACGCGCTCCGCAATGGCGCGCGCTGTGGCTGGATGGTCTCCGGTGATCATCACGACATGAATTCCGGCCGACTGGCAGAGCGCTACGGCGTCATGTGCTTCGTGGCGTGGCGGATCGAGCAGTCCGACGAATCCAATCAACGTCTCGCTTGATTCGACGAGTTCGAGAGGCACCGGCAGCGACTCGACGCGACGCATCGCAAGCGCGAGGACGCGAAGGCCGGAGGCCGCCATGTGCTCGGCGGCGGAGAGCGCGGCCTCGCGCTCCAGCGGTTCGGTGCCATGTGGGCCTAGACGATCGGCGCAGAGCTCGAGCACTCGCTCCGGTGCGCCCTTCGTGAGTACCAGCAACCCGTGGTCCTCGCGATGCACCGTCGTCATTCGGGCGCGTTCCGACGAGAACGGGACTTCGGCGATGCGCTGCGCTTGTCGTTCCAGCGTCTCTTTGGAGTGTCCCGCGTTGGCGGATGCGCGATAGAGCGCGGTCTCGGTGGGGTCGCCGCTAGGCTCACCGTCGGGGCCACGAGAAGCGTCGTTGTTCAGCGCCATCGCTGCGTAGATGAGCGGCATCGCCTCGGCCTCGATCGTTTCGACGCGCATCCTGTTCTCGGTGAGTGTGCCCGTCTTGTCGGAGCAGATGAACGTCACCGATCCGAGTGTCTCCACGGCGGGGAGTCGTCGAATGAGCGCGTGCTGGCGCACCAACTTTCGTGCGCCGAGCGCGAGTGACACGGTGACGACCGCGGGCAATGCTTCCGGAATGGCCGCGACGGCGAGACTGAGCGCGGTCATGAACATCAACACCGGCCGTTCGCCGCGCAGCAGCCCGGCCACGAAGATCACTGCACACAGCGCGAGCACCGCGATGGCGAGGTTGCGACCGAATACCGCCAGCCGCTTCTGCAGTGGCGTGCGGGACTCTGCTTCGTCCCGCAGCAGACCGGCGATGCGACCGAGCTCGGTCTCCATGCCGGTGGCGACGACGACTCCTGTGCCGCGCCCGTAGGCGATGATCGTTCCCTTGAACGACATGTTGCGCCGATCGCCGAGCACCAGGTCGCGCCCACCGATCGACGCGCTGGTCTTTTCGACTGGCATCGATTCGCCGGTGAGGGCCGCTTCCTCGACGCGCAGGCGCTTGGCGTCGAGGAGCCTGAGATCGGCGGGGACGATGCCTCCGGCCTCGAGCACGACGACGTCGCCCGGGATGATGTCGGCCGACGGAACGTTGAGCTCGACCGCGTCGCGTCGCACGCGTGCCGTGGGCGCAGCCATTGCTTTCAGCGCGGCAACGGCTCGTTCGGCGCGATATTCCTGCACGAAGCCGAGGACCGCGTTGAGCACGACGATGGCGATGATGGCGGCGATGTCCTCGGGCTCGCCGAGAAAACCGGCGACGACCGCGGCGCCGAGCAGCACGAGCACCATGACATCGGTGAACTGTGCCAAGAGAATTCGTACGGGACCGCGTCGGCGCGCGTCGGCGAGCACGTTGGGGCCATGTCGCGCCAGTCGCAATCGAGCTTCCTCGCTCGACAGCCCTCGATCGGCGTCGGAGCCGAGGATCGCGAGCGCGCGTTCGGCGTCCACGTCGTACCAGCGATGGGCGGATCCGCGCTCGGGCGGCTGAGCGGCCGTCGTCACGTGTCCGTTCCGCGTGGGCGGTGGGTTATGTGGCGGATACGTCGGCGGGCTCGGTGATGACGAGGACCGGGCACGGCGACCCATGCAGCACCGTTCCCACGGTGCTGCCGAGCAACGCTGGCGCGACGAGACCAGTTCCTCGACGACCGAGCACAATGAGATCGGCGTGCATGGCAGTCGCCAGCTCGATGGTCGCGTCGCCAGGTTTGCCGTGCGTCACCGCGGCGCTCACGCGATCGCGATCGATGCCAGTGCGCGCGATCTCTCGAAGCCAGTGGAGACCAGCGTCGCGAAGCTCATTGGTGATGTCCTCGCGTGCCTCAGCCTCGTTCGCCTTGGCGGCATACGACATCGACGCCACGTGACTGTAGACCGCGTTGCTCCACACGTGGAGCAGCGTGACATCCGCGTCGAAGTCGGCGGCGAGATCGCGGGTGCGCGCAAGGAGCGTCGGCGTGACGGAGATGTCGTCGACGGGAACAAGCAGCGTGCGTGGGCGTCCCACGGGAGGATTCGTCGCCACGAGCACCGGCACCGGCGACGTGCGCACAATGCGCTCGGCCGTGGTGCCGAGAAACTTCGACGGCCGCGGACGGTCGCCGTGGGGTCCTACCACGATGAGATCTGCGCCCATCTCGCGCGCGGCGGCCGTGATCTGCTCGTATGGTTTGCCGACGCGTACCTCGCAGCGCGGCGTCTCAGGGCTCAAGAAGGTTGCAACTTCGTGCAGCCGAGTTGCTGCATATTCGCGCGCCTCGGCTTCGATGTCGGCCGGCGCCGGCAGGAGATGCCGCCCAAACGGCGGCTGGTCGGGTGGATCGAACACGTGCACGAGAATGATCGTGGCCCCCGGCGCGAACTGTTCCGAAGCCCATTTCGCCGCTTTGATCGCGGTGTCACTGAAATCCATTCCAATGACGATCGTGTCGAATGTCATCTGTGTATTCCCGATCCAGTGATACTGCGGATGGGTGGGAGCGATGCAGCCGAGGCGACGGGCGCGAGCTCTTCGTCGCTTGCACCGTTCGATGTCGTGTCCTCGTAGATCTTCACCAACTCGAGGACATATGACAGGATGAGCGGACCGAGGAACGCCCCGACCACGCCGAAGAGTTGGACGCCCGCAAACGCACCGACGAGCGTGACCATCGGGTGGATGCCAGACACGCGTCGATAGAGAAAGAGCCTGACAACGTTGTCGATGTTCGAGGCGAGGCCGGCCCCGAGAATGAACAGCCCCACGGCGGCGCCTATGCGGTGTTGGATCAGGAGCACTCCCACGCCGGGCAGCCAGACGAGCGCGCTGCCAAGCAGCGGCAGCACGGAGACGCACGCGGTGACGAAACCCCACACCGCGGCTGGATGGAACCCGAGGAATGCGAAGGTGACGCCGATGATCGTACCCTGCAGCACGGCGGTGAAAACGGTGCCGAGCAACAGAGCTTCGGTCACCTCGACGAATCGCACCGCGAGCAGTTCGGCAACGCGATCGGAGATCGGAAGGAGCCGCTTCGTCCGCAGCCAAAGCGGCGCGGCGCCGAGCAACAGGTAGTAGAGACCGAAGAGCGCGATGACGACGTTGAGCACCGTCGACGTCACGCCGCCGAAGATCGCGAACGCGCGACCCGACAACCAGGCGAGGATGCTGGCGCCGGCGTTGCCGACATCCTTCGTGATGTCCAGCCCGGCAAGCGGCGTTCGAGACAGCCAAGCGAACGCATCGGCCGCCCGCCACGAGCGAATCGCCTCAGTTGCCTCGGAGACGATGGTCGACGTGAGCCATGCCCCCGGCACGAGGAGCAGTGCGAAAACTCCGATCGTGATGGCGAACGCAGAGATGCGCGGCGGAACGATGCGGGTCAAGCGTTGGTGAAGCGCACGTGTGATCACGTAGAGAATGAGCGACCCGACGAGTCCGGAGAGAAACGGAATGACGCCGATCAAGACCGCGATCGCGACGACGATCAGGAATCGTCCCAATGTTGGGGCGCCGCGCTGGGATGAGTTGTTCGTCACGCCATCGGTCATGTGAGTCCGGATCGTCCGAGGGTGATCACCGCGGATCGTGAGAGGCCTCGTGTCGTATGCTGCACCGACGGCGCCCGCATCGCAATCGGGCATCTGGTCGGCGGCGCGACGGCGGGACCCTGACAGTTCGGGACGCGGTGTGAGGAACCGGATTACAGCGCGCCACCCTTCTCCCGACTGCAGGCACAGCGCATCCGGCCGACCTTCGAAAGCATTGGCGGAAGGACTCCTGAATTCCAGAGCTCCGGGTCGAGCAATGTCTCTACCGTTTACGATCGACCAATTCCTCGACGTATTCCGTCGATACAACGAAAGCATTTGGCCCGGCCAGTGGGCGCTGAACCTGCTGGCAGTCGTCGCCGTGGCCGCGGCGGTGCGGGGCGGGCGTGGAGCCTCGCGCGCGGCCAGTGGCATCGTCGCCGCGCTGTGGATGTGGACGGGACTCGTGTATCACGTGGGCTTCTTCCGCGCGATCAATCCCGCCGCGCTGCTGTTTGGCTCAGCCTTCTTCATCGAGGCGGCCCTGATCGTCTGGTTCGGCGTCGTCCGTTCGACGCTGCGGTTCGAGGCGGGCGCCAACGGCGCCACGTTAGTCGGCTCCGTGCTCATCGTCTACGCATTGGTCGCCTACCCGCTGATCGGATATGCGCTTGGTCATCGATATCCGTCGACGCCGACCTTCGGCGTCCCGTGTCCGATGACGATCTTCACGTTCGGGCTCGTGCTCCTCTGTCCGCCGCCACGCCCGCGGACGCTCATCATCATTCCCGTGGGTTGGGCAGTGCTTGGCGTCATGGCCGCGCTTCAGCTCGGGATGTGGGAGGACATCGGACTCGTGATTGCCGCGATCGTGACGTCGACCATCGTCGTCGTGCAACGACCGCGTCCGCGCGACATCGTCGCCGATCGAGGCGCTCCCATCGCGGCGACGAGTTCAGCTGTGTCGCGATAAGGGGATCCCTGACGACGGGGTGCAGTCACGCCGACAGACTCGCCGACTATGCGAGGCGACCTTCAGACAGCACCGTACGCATAGCTTGGAGGATGCCCATGGCGGCGGCGATCGTCGCACCTGCGCTGCCGGTGGACCAACAGCCGGAATCGCAACGCGTGGTGTTTCACGCGCGTGATCTCACGAAGACATACCTCATGGGCGAGGTCCAGGTGCACGCACTCCAAGGCGTCGACCTGGATCTGTTCGAGGGAGAGTTCGTCGTCATCCTCGGACCATCGGGCAGCGGCAAGTCGACGCTCCTGAACATCCTCGGCGGGCTCGACGCGCCGACGAGCGGTGTCGTGCATTTCCGCGATCACGATCTCGTTGCGGCGGACGATCGCGCACTGACACGCTACCGCCGCGAGCACGTTGGGTTCGTGTTTCAGTTCTACAATTTGATCCCGAGTCTCACCGCGCGGGAAAACGTTGCGCTCGTGACCGAGATCGCCGCCAACCCGATGCGGCCCGATGACGCGCTGCGTCTCGTCGGGCTCGGCGATCGCCTCGATCATTTTCCGGCGCAGCTCTCGGGCGGCGAGCAACAGCGCGTCGCGATCGCGCGCGCCGTCGCCAAGCGGCCCGACGTCCTTCTCTGCGACGAACCGACGGGCGCGCTCGACGCCGAGACGGGACGCCTGGTGCTGAAGACGTTGGTCGATGTGAATCACGAAATCGGCACTGCGACGGCGATCATCACGCACAACGCCGTCATCGCTGGAATCGCCGATCGCGTGTTGCGAATGACCAGTGGACGGATAAGCGACGTGCAGCGAAACGCGCGCCGTGTGTCCGTCGACGAGCTGGTGTGGTAAGGCGGCAAGCCATGCGCACCCTCGACCTCAAACTTCTCCGAGAGCTCCGTCGCCACTGGGTGCAGGTGACGTCGATCGCGCTCGTGATGGGCTGCGGCACGATGACGATCATGGGGTTGCGCAGCACGCTGACGTCGATTCGCTCGGCGCGGGACATGTATTTCGCAGACTATCGGCTCGGCGACGTGTTCGTGCAGTTGCAGCGCGCGCCGCTTGCGATCGGCCGCCGGATCGCGGCGATCCCCGGCGTGGCCGCGGTGGAGACACGCATCGTGCGCGACGTACGGCTCGATGTGCCGGGTGTGCCGGAGGCAGCGATTGGACACATGGTGTCGATCCCAGACGTGCACCGGCCCATGCTCAACGACCTGCACGTGAGGCGGGGTCGATGGATCGCTCCGGGTCGTGACGACGAAGCGCTCGTCAGCGAGCGATTCGCTGAACTGAACCACCTGGAGCCCGGCGACAGTCTCGCTGCTGTGATCAACGGCCGCTGGCAGCGGCTGCACATCGTGGGTATCGCGCTCTCGCCCGAGTTCGTGGTCGAGTTTGCCGGCAGCGCGATCTTCGCGGACAATCGCCGATACGGGATCCTTTGGACGTCGCGAGAAACGCTCGAGAGCGCCTTCGACATGAAAGGCGCGTTCAACGATGTGGTGGTGCGACTCGCTCCCGGCGCGACGCAGCAGAGCGTCGAGAGCGCGCTGAATGCGCTCCTCGAGCCGTGGGGCGCCGCGAACGCATACGGACGCCGCGATCAACCAGCGGCGCGCGCGCTCGAGGACGAGTTCACTCAGCTCAAGACGAACGCCACGTTGTTTCCGATGTTCTTCCTCGTGGTCGCGGCATTTCTGCTGAACGTCGTATTGTCGCGCCTCGTCGCCTCGCAACGCGACGAGATCGCGGCGCTCAAGGCGTTCGGCTACTCGAATCGCGAAATCGGCCTGCACTATCTCGGATTCGGAGTGGCGGCGGTCGCACTCGGCGCCATCGTGGGCATACCGCTCGGCATGTGGATGGGCGTGAGGTTCACGGCGCTGTATCACGAGTATTTTCGCTTTCCGACGCTGCCCTCGGTAGTCGACTGGGGCGCCGCGGCGCTTGGCGTCGGCGTGAGCGGTGGGTTCGCGTTGCTCGGAGCATTTGGTGGCGTGCGCCGCGTGATGGCGCTGCCGCCGGCCGAAGCGCTCAGACCGGAATCGCCGGCGCGCTTCCGGCCGCTGCTCATCGAGCGATTGGGTATGGGCACCATCGTGTCGCCGGGAATCCGAATGATCTTGCGCAACCTGGAGCGACGCCCGCTCAGGACCGGCGCCACGGTGATCGGCGCGGCGCTCGCCGTCGCGCTGCTCGCGTCGGGTCGGTTCCCCTACGACGCGTTCGATCGACTAATGGAGGTCGAGTTCCGTCTAGCGCAGCGCTACGACGCCGTTGTGGCGTTCACGCAGGAACGATCAGTCGCGGCGGCGCGCGAGCTGCGACGCATGGAAGGCGTGCTCGCCGCCGAGCCGTTCCGCTCGACAAGCGTGCGTGTCACACGCGGACCGACGTCGCGTACGACGACGATCATGGGCATCGAGCCGCGGAGCACTCTGTATCGCCTCGTGGATGCCGATGGTCGCGAATATGTCCCGCCGTCGAGCGGCGTCGCCATGACGGTTGCCCTCGCGCGGATTCTCGGCGTGCACACGGGGGATACGATCGACCTCGAGTTGCTCGAGCTTGGGAGCGAACAGCGGCGGCTCGTGATCACGGGATTGTTCGATCCGATGATCGGACAGGGACTCTTCATGACTCGCGCCGCGCTGAACCGCGTCCTCCGTGAGCAGGACATGGCGTCCGGCGTTTACCTCTCGATCGCGCCCGGTCGCGAGGCCGACGTGCTGGTGGGACTGAAGGACTTTCCGGGCGTCGCGGGCGCGACCTCGCGCTCGGCGACGATTCGTAATATCGACGAGCAGATGCGGGAGAGCATGACCTTCGTACTCATCCTCATCGTCAGCTCGGCGTGCGTGATCGCGGTCGGTGTCGTCTACAACGCCGCGCGTATCGCGCTGTCGGAGCGCGGTCGCGAGCTGGCCAGTCTGCGCGTCCTCGGCTTCACGACGAACGAGGTCGCCGGCATGCTGCTCGGTGAGCAGGGCGCGATTCTGATCCTGGCGTTGCCGTGCGGCATCGCGATCGGAGCGATGTTCAGTTACGCGCTCGCGCGCGGATTCGAGACGGAACGATTTCACTTTCCATATGTGTTGGCATTTCACAGCCAGGTGTTCGCCGCTGCAGTCGTCGTCGCGGCGGCGGCGTTGGCGGGATTGATCGTACGCCGCCGCGTCCGCCGACTGGACATGGTGGCTGCACTGAGAACGCGGGAGTAGGTCATGAAACTGACAAGAGCGAAACTCATCGGCGCGACGCTCGGCGTTCTTGCGATCGCGGCCGTGGCCTTCGCGCTTCGGCCCAAGCCGCTCGTCGTCGAGACGTCGACGATCGCGCGCCGCAACCTCGAAGCAACCGTCGACGCGGATGGTCGGACACGCGTGCGCGAGCGCTACGTCGTCGTGGCGCCGGTCGCGGGACGACTGGCGCGCATCACCCGGGTGGAGGGTGCGCTCGTCCGCGCAGGTGACATCGTCGCGCGCCTCACGCCGCTGCCGCTCGATTCGCAAGCGGTCACACAAGCGCAAGCGCGCGTCGACGGGGCCAACGCGCTCGTCCTCGAGGCCAGCGCGCAAGTGCGTGTGGCCAACGCCAATCTCGACCAACGCCGGCGCGAGCTCTCGCGTGCGAAGCGGCTGGCCCAGGTCGGGGGCGTTGCTCCGCGCGTGGTCGAGGAGAGCGAGCTCGCGGAGCTTCAGGCGAAGGAGTCCGTGCGCGCCGCCGAGGAACGCGCGCGCGCGGCGGAGGCTGACGCCAGGCAAGCGCGGGCGGCCTTGCTCGGACGGGAGGCGAACAGGCCGGCAACGGTTTTGGTGCGGGCCCCGGCGGGTGGACGGGTGTTGCGCGTGCCGGAGCGCAGTGAGCGCATCGTCGCCGCCGGCACTCCGCTGCTGGAGCTTGGCGATCCGGCGTCGCTCGAGGTCGTGGTCGACGTGCTGTCGAGCGACGGCGCGACGATACATCCCGGCGACCGCGTTCGCCTCGCCGAATGGGGAGGTGGAGACAACGGTGAGCACATGAACCCGCTCGCCGGTCGGGTGCGCGAAATCGAGCCGGCGGGATTCACGAAAGTGTCCGCGCTCGGCGTCGAAGAGCAACGGGTGAACGTGATCGTCGACGTCGACACGATCCCGCCGGGAGTCGGCGACGGGTTTCGCGTCGACGCGAGCATCATCGTCTGGTCGGCGCCGAACGTGATCGTGGTGCCGCGAAGCGCGTTGCTTCAGGCGAGCGGGACATCCGGCGGGTGGAGCGCGTTCGTCGTGAAGGCGGGGCGCGTGGAAGCGAGATCGGTTCGCATCGGGCACGTTGGGGGCACAGCCGCCGAAGTCCTCGTCGGCGTCGACGAGGGCGATGAGGTCGTGCTGTTTCCCTCGGATCAGGTGAAGGCGGGGATCCGCGTCGCGCCACGCAAAACGTGACGCGCGACGGACGCGTTCAGCCGAGCAGCCGCGGAACCAGCCGTCGCTTGGCGGCTTCGACGGCGGCCAGGTAGACCACGGTCGTTACGACGACGAACAGAAGAAACATCGGCGGCGGCACCACGAAGCCGAACACCGAGCGGAGCGGCGTGAAGGGAAGCGCGACGCCGATGATCACCGTCAGCGCGACGGTCGCGGCTAGGAGGCCGCTCGGACGGCTTCGGAACGGGTTCCCCGTGGTCCGGATCACGAGCAGCACCACCGTTTGTGTCACGAGGCTCTCGACGAACCAGCCCGTGCGGAACAGCGGCGGCGCCGACCGGAACAGACGCAGCAGGACCGCGAACGTCAGGATGTCGAACACGGAGCTCACCAGCCCGATGCGAATCATGAATTGGCGCAGCAGGCGCATGTCCCAGTGGTGTGGCTTCCGCACGTACGCGTCGTCGACGCGATCGCTCGGGATCGCGATCTGCGAGAAGTCGTAGAGGAAGTTGTTGAGCAGAATCTGTGTCGGCAGCATGGGAAGGAAGGGGACGAGCAACGAGGCGACAGCCATGCTGAACATGTTGCCGAAGTTCGAGCTCGTGCCCATGAGCAGATACTTCATGACGTTGCCGAACGCCTTCCGTCCCTCGATGATGCCCGTGTGCAAGACGCCGAGCCCGCGGTCGAGCAGAATGATGTCGGCGGCGTCGCGCGCAACGTCGACCGCGCCGGCGACGGAGATGCCGACGTCGGCCGCATGGAGCGACGGCGCGTCGTTGATGCCGTCGCCGATGTAGCCGATGACGTGGCCGCGCGACTTGAGCGCCATGATGATACGGAGCTTCTGTTGCGGCGAGACGCGGGCAAACAACGTCGTGCGCTCGGCCAGCGCGCCGAGCGCGGGATCGCTGATGCGATCGAGCTCGGTGCCCAACACAGTGTGCGACGTGTCGATGCCGGTGGCGGTGCAGACGTGCACCGCGACGGCCTGGTCATCGCCGGTGAGAATCTTCAGCTGGACGCCGTCGCGCGCGAGCGCGGCGATCATCGCCGCCGCGTCGGTCAGTGGCGGATCGGCGAAGGTGAGCCATCCAAGCAACGTGAGGTCGCGTTCGTCGGAGCGATCGTAGGCAGCGCGGGGCTCGAGATCGCGGCTCGCCACCGCTATCGTGCGGAGGCCGTCGGTCCCCTGGCGATGGACCAATGCGGCGGCGGCCTCGCGTGACGGCGCATCGAGCGACCTCACCTCCGTACCGAGGCGCAAGGTCGTGCAGATCGAGAGGACGCTTTCCGGCGCGCCCTTCACGATGAGGATCGTTCGGCCGCCATGACGCGCGACGACGGACATGCGACGACGCTCGAAGTCGAACGGGATCTCGTCCACTTTGTCCCAATCAGACGGAGGCGACGCCGCGGCGAGGATCGCGTCGTCGAGCGGATTGCGAATGCCACTCTGCAGATGCGCGGCCACGCCCGCCATTGCGAGCACCGATGGATCCGGCTCTCCACCCGCGCCGGTCGCCGCGGCTAATTGCATCTCGCCGCGTGTCAGCGTGCCGGTTTTGTCGCTGCACAGCACATCGATGCTGCCGAAATTCTGAATCGCCGCGAGGTGCTTCACGATCACATGCCGGCGCGCCATGCGGACCGCGCCGGTCGCCAACGTGATCGAGGTGACCATCGGCATGAACTCCGGAACGACGCCGACGGCGAGTGCCACCGCGAACAGCAGCGACTCGAGCGGATCGCGGTGCATGCCGACGCTGACGAGCACGAGGAACAAGACGAGGAACACGACCGTTTCGGCGAGCAGCGTGCCGAAGCGTCGCAGTCCGCGCTCGAGCTCCGTCGGCGGCGGAGCGTCGCGGAGGCGCGCGGCGATCTCACCGAAGGCCGTGTCGGCGCCGGTGGTCGAAACGACCGCGACGCCCACGCCGCTCACGATCGACGTGCCGAGGAAGACCGCGTCTCGATCGTTCGGATCGGTGGGACGCTCGATGCGGCGCCGGTCGGCTCCCTCCGATACTTCCGCCTCCTTCTCGGCCGGCAGCGATTCGCCGGTGAGCGCCGCCTGTTGCACGTGCAGGTCGCGACTGGAGACGAGACGCGCATCGGCGGGGACGACGTCGCCCGCTGACAGGTGAATGACGTCGCCGGGCACGACCTCGCGCCGCGGAATCTCCAGCCATTTCCCATCGCGCATCACGGTCGCAGTCGGAATGACGCTGTTGCGGAGCCGCTCGACGGCCGTGGTCGATCGCGTCGTTTGGTACGTATCGAGTGCGGCGCCCAGCAGCACCGTCACCATGATGATCACCGCATCGGTGACTTCGCCAACTGCCGCGGCAAGCACGCTCGCACCGAGAAGGATCAGCATCAGCGGACTGCCGAGCGCGCGCAGTAGTTGGCGCAACGCACTCATTCGCGGCGATTGAGCGAGCTCGTTCGGTCCGAGCTCGGCCAACCGGCGCCGCGCGTCGCTGGACGACAAGCCTTGCACACCGTCGAGCGGTGGCGACGTGACACTGGCCGGCGCCGCTACCGCCAAGGTGGTCATGTGGATCCGTCGGCGACCGCCGCGCGCGGCGGCGACAGTCCCAAGAGACCGCGTGCAAATGGTAGCCGGGCCAGGATCTCAGCGCTCAACAGCGTGCCGATCACCGAGGTCGCGAGTACGATGACGAACTTCGTGCCCACCGGCAGCTGCCACCGAACGACAACGAACGCGATGGCGACGATGATCGGTTGGTGAACGATGTAGAGTCCGTACCCGACGCGGCGTCCATAGCGCAACACTGGCCCGTCGTGTTTGACCCAGCGGCGGCCGGCGCCGAGTACGCCGACGATCCACGCCCATGCGCATAGAGCGTACAACGTCCAGAACGCGAGGTATTGGATCGAGTACGGCGGCGGAATCCGCCAAGGCACAATGCCGCGCCAGGTGCCCACGCTCAAAAGCGCGGTGCCGATCGCGCCGACGAGCAACGCTCGGCGCCATTTGGCGTCGATGATGCCGCCAAGCCAAGACGAACCCGCGAGAAGGAAACCATAGATGTAGGCGACGAACAACAGCGCGTGATTCGACCAATCGCTCGTCAGCATGTGCCGTTCGGGGAAGAGGCCCCACACGAGATGGCGTTCGAGAATCAACGGCACGGAGAGCCAGAGGAGGCCGCTCGGTGTGCCGAACACTCGACCCGCCCAACGCATGGCTCGGCCGTCCTTGCGCTGTAGATATCGGAAGAGCGGCAGCGCGATCACAGAGTATGCGAACAGGTGAGCCAGGAACCAGAGGTGATGCCACGACAGGTTGCCGCGCGGATAAATCCCTTGAAAGAAGTGCGGATAGAACGCGACGAACGATCCGGTGAACTCCCCGTGCAGCCGGCGTTCGAGATAGACTTGCGGCGCGACAAGCAGGAGCGTGCCGGCAACGAGCGGTATCAGCAGTCGCGTGGCGCGTTCGCGAAGGTAGGCGGCATTGTCACGCCGCCAGAGCGAGTACCACGCGCTCACGCCGGCGAGGAGCATGACGATCGGCATGACCCACGGTGCGACGAATACCGCGATCTCCCCGGCGGCGCGGCTCCGCTCGGGGTTCGCGATGTGCCATTCGTCCCACGGGTTGAAGACCTCGGCGATGTGGGCAAGGATGACCAACGCGATGGCCAAAACGCGAATCGCGTCGACGTAGTACAATCGATCGTGCTCGCCCGGATCCGACGGCCGGAGCGTGGTGACCGGCGCATCGCTCGGCGCAGCGCCCTGCCGAATCGTGCTCGATGCGACCGGCGGCGACCGATTCGCGACAGGTGGTGCGGATGCCATAGTACTCCGGGCTGGCTCGAGTCCGCTGCGTCTCTGCCGACGCCGCGCCGCGCAGAGCGAACAGTGCCGCCGTCGCCGCGCAAAGTCAGTCGGGACGACGCAGCGGTGACGTCGGGAATCTCCGGACGCCGGACACCGTTCATGCGGGTGCGCCCGTCGGTCGTCGCCCGACGATCGTGGGCGGTCCTCCTGACAGACTATCCACAGGCCGGGCGCGACCATCAATCAGCGGCCATCCGTGCTCTCGGACTTCAGCTTCAACGTCAC
>DASVYG010000014.1:0-43496 GCA_036392315.1 Gemmatimonadaceae bacterium | reverse complement strand
TCTGAGCGACGACATGCTCGCGCTGTGCGCCTGGATGGCCGAGTACTATATCGTTCCACTGGGGATCGCGCTTCGCTGCGCGATGCCGGCGGCGCTCGTTTCGCACGTAACACCCGACCCCGTTCGGCGAAAGCGACGCGTGGCCGCGCTGCGGCGCGATCTGCGGTCACTCATTCATCGCGAGCGCATCTTTGCGCGGGCTCCGCAGCAGCGCGCGCTCTTCGAGCTCATCGAGTCGCTCGGCGGACGCGTACCGGTGGAGCATCTCATGGCGCGACTGAGTTGCTCGCCGTCGGTGCTGCGCGGTCTCGTCGCGCGCGGGCTCGTGACGACGGAAGAGGAGGTCGTGTCGCGCGATCCGTTCGCGACGCGCGTCAGGCAACCTCCGGCACCACATGCGCCGTCGCCTGCGCAACGCACCGCGATCGACACGCTCGCCGCCGGACGCGCCGGTGACGTATTCCTCCTGCACGGAGTGACGGGGAGCGGCAAGACGCTCGTCTACATCGAGTTGCTGCGGCGCGTCGTGCTCGAGGAAGGGAAGTCGGCCATCGTGCTCGTGCCCGAGATCGCGCTCACGCCGCAGACGGTCGATCGCTTTCGTGCCGTATTCGGGGATCAGATCGCCGTGCTTCACAGCGCGCTCAGCGATGGTGAGCGTTACGACGAATGGCTCGCGATCAAGGAAGGGCGAAAGCGCATCGCGGTCGGTGCGCGCTCGGCGATCTTCGCGCCGCTGTCCGGACTCGGCGCCGTCGTCGTCGACGAGGAGCACGAGTCGAGCTACAAGCAGGGCGAGACTCCGCGCTATCACGCTCGCGAGGTCGCGGTCGTTCGAGCGCGGCACGAAGGCGCGGTCGTCGTGCTCGGCAGCGCGACGCCGAGTCTCGAGAGCTGGGTGAACGCGCAGAGCGGCAAGTACACGCTGCTCACGCTTCCCGACCGTGTCGGCGAGGCACGGCTGCCGACGATCGAGGTCGTCGATCGGCGACTGCCGAAAGCGGCCATGGGAGACGGGCCGATCGGGATGTCGTTGCTCCGCGCGCGGGCCGCACCGGCATCGGAGCGAGACGCCGGCGATTGGCTGCGCCTCGTCATCAGCGACGAGCTCGAGACCGCACTCGCCGAACGATTGAAGAATCATGAACAAAGCATTCTGCTGCTCAACCGGCGCGGCTATTCGGCGTTCGTCCAATGCGCGCAGTGTGGGCACGTCGCCACCTGTCCCAATTGCTCGATCAGCTTGACGTACCATCGGACGCCGGAGCGCCTCGTCTGCCACTATTGCTTGCACGCCGAGCCGCCGCGCACGCAATGTCCGCGGTGCACCGGCCTGGTGCTCCGGCAGCGAGGGCTCGGCACGCAGCAGGTCGAGCGCCTCTTGGCCGACCGGTTTCCGTCGGCTCGCATCGCGCGCATGGACGTCGACACGACGAGCAGCAAGTGGGCGCACACCGAGATCCTCGATCGCGTCGGCCGCGGTGAGGTCGATATTCTGCTCGGCACGCAGATGATCGCCAAAGGATTAGACTTTCCTAACGTCACGCTCGTGGGCGTGGTCGACGCCGACGTCGGCATCAATCTGCCGGATTTTCGGGCATCGGAGCGCTGCTTTCAGCTTCTGAGTCAGGTGGCGGGACGAGCGGGTCGTGGACCAAAGGGTGGACGCGTGCTGATCCAAACGCGCGTGCCGACGCACCACGCCGTCGTCCGCGCGGTCGCGCATGACTACGGGGGCTTTGTGCGCGAGGAGCTCGCGGGCCGCATCACACCCGCGTACCCACCCAACGTTCGCCTGGCAAACGTCGTGTTCAGCGGAACCACCGAGGCGGCCACCGCCAATGTCGCCACGACGGCCGCGACGTGGCTGCACGCGCTGCTCCGCAAACGCCCCATGCCGGGCATCGCGATCGTCGGGCCGGCGCCGTGTCCGGTGGAGCGCATCAAGAATCGGTGGCGATGGCACGTCCTCATCAAAGCCGAGCATCCGAACGAGCTTACCCGCCTCGGTCGCTACTTTCTCGAGCGGTTTGCCGTCCCGAAGGGCGCTGAGCTTCGCGTGACGCTCGACCGCGACCCGGTGGCATTGCTGTGACGGCCCGGCGAGATTTCACGGCGTGACGATCATTCCCCCGCCAGACTTCTCCGAGCCCCAGTTCGCCGACTTCCCCGACGCGCAGTTCGCCCCCGCGCCCGCGGACGGCGTTTTGCCGGACGGCTTCTTCTCGACGACCAACCTTCCCACGTTCGTTCGCGTGAAGGGCAAATGGATCGCGCCGCGCGAGCCGCGGATGGACGCCGGCATCGTCATCGACCGCGACGGCACGCTTTGGGTCCGCGAAGGCCGCCGGCTCACGCAGGGCGACATGGTCGCCATGGGCGACAAGGAAGACGGCAGCCAGGGGATCTTCGTGCAGACGCACCTCGTGCCGCAAGGCGCCGATCCCGAGGCGTTCACGTTCATGTCGAGCGAGGTGTCGCGCGAGAAGCCGATCGACTACGCGCACATGGCGCGGGTGCTGATCGAAGAGAAGGAGCGCGGCGGCTATCCGATCTGGGTCACGGGGCCGGCGCTCGTCCACTCGCGCGCCCGTGCCGACATGAGCTGGTTCATCGCCAACGGCTACGTGGGCGCGCTCCTGGCCGGCAACGCCGTGGCCGTGCACGACATCGAGGCGTCGATCTACGGCACCACGCTCGGCATGTCGAACACCGGTGAGATCACGCAAGGCGGTCACGGGCTGCACATGCGCGCGATCAACCGCGTGCGCGCCGCTGGGTCCATTGCCAACGCCGTGAAAGCGGGCATCATCACCAACGGCATCATGTACTCCTGCGTCACGTGCAACGTGCCGTTCGTTCTCACCGGCTCGATTCGCGACGACGGTCCGCTGCCCGACGTCATCACCGATATGGTGCTCGCCCAGGACGCGATGCGTGTCCACGCGATCAAGGCGACCATGGCGATCCTGATCGCCACGGCGCTCCACGCGATCGCCACCGGCAACATGCTGCCGGCGTTCGTGCAGCTGCCCGACGGCAACATGCGCGAGCTGGCGACCATTTGCGTGGACTCGTCGGAATTCGTGGTGAGCAAACTGAAAGATCGCGGAACGCATCAGGCGTTCGGCGTCGTGACCAACGCACAGGATTTCATGCACATCTTGCGGCTGTATGTCGAGCGCGAGCTCGAATCCCGCGCCGCCCCGGCGCGCGGCAACGCCGAACCGGCCGCGCGATGATGCTGCTGACCGAAACACGCGAGCGCTTCCTGCTCGCGATCGCCGGACAGGTACCGGTCGAACAGATCGCGGAGATCCACTTCTTTCAACCGATCAGGCAAGGCGGTGTCGAGAGTGGCGTCGCGGTCGTCGCGGCGTGGCCCGCGATGTCCGTCGCGACACACGACGCATCGCTCGACTCGGCCGATGCATCAGGAGAGGAACGCGACGAGCAGACGGAGCGTGAGCCGCGTCCGGTCGTCTACACGGCGCGATATCGCTTGACCCTGAAAGGTCCCGATCGCGGCAAGTGGGAGGCGAGCGTCGTCGCCGAGGCGGACGCGCCGCTCATCACCGTCGACGCGGTCGTGCGCGGCGTACAGCGTCGTTCGGGCGACGCAGACGTGGCGACTCGCATAGAGGGGGCCGACGTGCGGGCGATTCTGGAGGCAAAGGCCGGCTAGACCTCGAGGCCAGTCTTGCCAACACGGCCGCTACGGATTTCTGAGAAACACCGACGTTCCGCCGTTCTTGCGGTAGCTGCCGCTGAGCGTGTCCCCGCGAAGCTCGCCGGTGAAGACGTCGACCGTGTCGCCGGACAGTTGGTTGGCGAGCAACGCGAGCGTGATCGACGAACCGAGCTGCTGACCGAGAATTCCGTCGCCGTGCGGCGTCGGCGCCGGCGCGACGTAACGTCCGCTCAGCGCCGTGGGCAGGTCGGATCGAGTCGCCTTGGACTCGACGTAGAGCGTGAACTGACTGGCCACCGTTGCCGCCGTGCCGCCCGCCGAAATGAGACGGAACCGCGCCTCGATCGGCTCCGTTTGATTGGCGACGACCGTCAGCGTGCCGCTGTTCAGACTCACCAGCGCGCCGAACAAGCCGAGCCCACCGTTCACTCGGCTAATGATGCCGGTGCCGGTGAACGGGTCGTTGTTGGTGCGATAGTAGTCGTAGAAGTTGGAGTCGACCGCCGCGACGAGCATGTCCTGCCGGAAGCCGGGAATGAACACGCGCTGTAAGTCACCGGCGAAGAGGTTGCGCAGATCTCCGGTCATGCGAAAGCGCGTGCTGTCGGTGAAGAGAAAGAACGGGCCGAACGGGCTCTCGACGCGGACGGCATAGCTGCGCGTCTTGGGAGTCGGGCTCCACTGCACGTTCAGCGTGTCGCGATCGCGATTGAACGTGCGCGTGAACCCGCCGGACGACGTGAAGTCGGGCGCCGGGACGCGTGTGAATGCGGTTACGTCGTCGCCCTCCAATGTGTGGATGTGAAGTTGGTACCGCATGCCGAGCCGCAACGTCTGCGTGCCGTTGAAGCTGAGCGAGATCCGGTAAACGCCGGCGCCGCGGCCATCGGTGCGCGCCGACACGTCCTCCACGCCCTGTGCCGACTTGCCCGTCGAGTCGATGAGCTCGACGAGCGCGCCACTCACGGGAACGCCGCCCCCCGTGACGATCGGATTGTTCGGATCGAACGAGGTATCTGGAATGGTGACCGCGCCCGACAGCGTGCGCTCGACCAGTACGACCTGGCTCCCGAAGCTCGGGTTGAGCACCGAGTGAACGACGATCACCGGCGCCGTCTTCCCGACGGCTATCTCGCCGAGCTTGCACGATCCGACGAAAGCCAGCGCGAACAGAAATGACACACGTCCTGCGCCCAGGACGCGGCTAGAATCGGATCGTGACACCGGCCGACGGGAGCAGAGGAAATTGCGAGATCGCTTGCCGGGTCGGGGGACTCTTCGAGTAGTCGAACACGTACAGGAACACGTTCTTCGCGTTGTACGCGTTCACGAGACTCAGGTACGGGGCGATCGTCGCTCGGCGAACGCGATAGCTTCGGGTGACGTCGACGTCGAGCCGCTGCGTCGCGGGGAGTCGCGCCGCGTTGCGCGGGCCACCCACGAACTCGAGTTGCGATCCGCCGCCGCGCGTCCCGAAGGCATTGAGCCCGGGATCGTACACCCGTCGCACGATCTCGCCCACGATGTCGGTGTACGGCGTGCCCGTCGCGTAGCCGAGGCGCAACCCCAACAAATATCTCTTGAGCCGCCAGCTGCCGACGATGTTCACATCATGACGCCGGTCGTGCCCTGGAAAATAGTGTTGCCCGTCGCGCTTGCGCGTGGCAACCGCGTATGTGTACGACGCCCATCCGCTGAACGGACCGCTCTCGAACTGGCGCAGCAGCAGATCCGCGCCGTAGGAATCGCCGTCCACCGGAAAGAATTCGTCGCCGCGTACGCTCGGGTCATCCTGCGGATTCGACTCGAGTAGGCGACCGTAGCGCTTGTAGAATCCTTCGACGCGCATGTAGCGCGTTGGATTCAGCCAACGTTCGCCGCCTAGGATGTAGTGCCACGCGCTCGACACCGGCGTGGTCGCGTCGCTGGCGACCCAGAAGTCGAACAGGCGAACCGGAATGTCTTCGCGGTCGAGCGAGTGCGTCCATTGCGAGAACCGGCCGACCGCGGCCGTCAGCGCGATATCTCGATTGACGAAATACTTGGCGGAGAACCTCGGCGACACGGCGGCCCAATCGCGGCCGGTGAGGCCCTCCGCGCGCACGCCCGTCTGCACGAGCCACGACGGCGAAGCCCGCCACAGGTCGTCGAAAAAAAAGGCGCCGGATGTCGGCGCCTGCCTCAAGTTGTAGAGCTGCACGTCCGTCTGCGATGACGCGACGTTGTATCGAAATCCATACGACGCGACGTCGTAGCCGAATGAGCGGTCGTGCGCCGCCGTGCGCACTGTGAGCACACCGGACAGCCGCCGATCCGCCACAGTGTTGTGCAGGGAGAGCGATCCGGCGCCAAGGTCCAACCCTGTCGAGAAGGTCGACAGCGACGCGCGCTGCTCGAGCGTCGTGCTGTCGCCGAGCAGCCAGCGTGCCAGTCCCGACCGATGTTGCGCCGCGAGCGTCTTGCTCAGCGTCGCACCGACGACGCTGTTGCCCCAGCCAAACTGAAAAGTGCCGCCGCTCGCGTTGGCGTTGGTCGAGTCGCCGAAGTTGGCGATGTTCGCGTCCAGCGCGTCGCGCCCATCGTACGCCGTGACCGAGAGCGTCGCGGTCGGCGTGAACGCGTACGTCAGATGCGCCTGCTCGTCGCGAAAGTGATATGGCAGCTCCTGCGTGCTGATCAGGCTCACGAATTTGTCAGCGTAGGTGCGCCGGCCGGCGACCATCCACGTGCCTTTGCCGTGAGCGAAGGCGCCCCCCAACTCACCAGTGGACGCGAGCACCGATACCTCGGCGGTTCCATGCACTCCGGACCGAACGTCCTCCGCCGAATGCACGTCGAGCACGCTCGACAACCGGCCGCCGTAGCGCGCGGGGAAGCCGCCGGTCATCAACGTCACATCATGCACCGTCGGATCGATGAACGTGCTGAACAACCCGCCAAGATGAAACGGGTTGTAGATCGGATATCCGTCGATGAGGATGAGATTCTGATCCGACTCGCCGCCGCGCACGTTCAAGCCGGTGGAGAAATCGTTGCGGGCCTCGACGCCCGGCAGCAGTTGCACCACGCGGATGATGTCCGGCTCGCCGAACTTGGGAACGCCCTCCGCCGCGTGCGCCGTGATCTGCACCGTGCCGACGCTCGGTCGCGATTCGTAGACGTCGCGCTCCACGGGTCGTGCTTCCGTGCGTACCGTGCCGAGCACCGTGGCTTCTTGCTCGAGACGCAGCTCGATGCGCGTCGTGTCGCCGGCCCGGACGGTCAGCCTTCGTTCGATGGTCTTGTAGCCGAGGAGTCGCGCGCGGATCGTGGCTTCACCGGCCGGAACGCCGTTGATGACGAACCGCCCAGCGGCATCGGCGATCGCGCCACGCGCCGTGCCGACGAGTGCGACGCCGGTGCCCGGACGCGGCTCCGACGTGGTCGCGTCGGTCACGCGGCCGGCGATCACGCCGGTCGTCTCGCGTCCAACGGGTTGCTGCGATCTCAGAGCCGGCGCCACGGCGAGCAGCAGCGCGAGGGCCGTCGCGGCGTAGCGCGTCATCACCGTCGAATGGATGTCGCGTGCGTCTTCGATGCGCGCCTTGTCGAGCTGCAAATGCGCTGGTCCAATCAGGAAAGGATGGAGCTGGTTGCCGCCGGCGCCGCCGTGCGCACCGATCTGATCGTCGAACGACACGATCTCATATCCGTCGTATGCTCCGAAGATCGTGACGTCACCCGTGTTGCTCTGCGACACGAGATGTTCGACCGCGCGCACCACGAGCTCGCCGGTTTGGTAGTTCTCGAGCGGGTTACGTCCATCGATCACCTCGAGATGTCCGTCGACGATGATGGCGCGCCCCGTCGTACTCTCCAGATGTACCGCAGGTCCGCTGCGAGTTCCCAGCAATCCGACCCCTGGATGATTGAGGAGCTCGAGGTAGAGATTGGCCCGGCGCGGATCGCGCGCGATGTCCGCCAGATCGAGCGGCTTCGGATCGTCGGCGAAGTAGAGCAGGGCGAGGCACGAGCTGTACGTCACCACGACGTCGTGGTCCTGCTCGACGCGATACTTCTCTGGCAGGATCAGCTCGCGCAGGCCGTACTTGCTGCGCAGCCAGTCGCGCAGCTTGCCGAGGCCGCGCCGAAACGTCCGCTGCGACGCCGGTGAGATCTGCACCACCGCCTCGACCACCTGCGGCCCGACGTCGGCGTACTCCGACGTATTCGCGAAGCTTTCTTCCATGCTGAGTGCTTGGCCGCCGCGCAACGCAGCGTCGCCCTCGAGAATCCGCTGGACCGTCTTGCCGAGCGTCTCGCCATAGAGGACGCGGTAGCTCGCCGACGGCGTCATGCCGTGGTCGGACAGAATCACGAGGTCGTACTCTCGACCGCCGACGCTGTCGACCATGCGGCGGATCTCACGGATTCGCGCGTCGGTGCGTCGCAGATCGCGCAGCGCCTGGAAGCTCGACGGACCAAAGTGATGACCCAGCTCATCATACTGCATGAACGTGCTGTAAATGATCGGCACGCCGAGGTAGACGTCGAGCAGAATGGCCATGGTCTGCAGCTCGCGCACGACGACGTTGCTCAGCACGCGCACGAATGGGAACAGTCCTTCGCTGTGGGTCCGTTTGCGCGCCAGCTCTCCCACGCCGCGCTCGTATTCCTCGCGGAGCCACTCGAGTATCGCCTGCACGCCCATGCGCAGGAGGCGGATAGGATGCAGCGCGATCAACAGCGCCATGCGCCCGCCGCCGAGCCGCTTGAACACCGACAGCCGCTCGCGCGTCGCGACGGTGAAGGCCACCGTCTGTGCATCGCCATCGAGCAGATTCACATAGCTCGATCCGCCGGCCAGCGCGCCCGGCGCGTGGATGCGGTCGCGGATGTACTGCACGCCCGCGGGCGTGTTGCATGTGATGACCCGCCGCTCGGTCTTATCGTAGAAGCGGAAGGCGGGAATGCCCTCGTTCTCGCCGTGGAAGATGCCCGCTTGGCAATAGGGCGTGGCCGACGGCAGCCCACAAAACCATCGGCGGAGCGTGTATCCTTCCTCACGCACCATTTTCGAGATCGTGGGGCAGTACCCCAATTCGATCGCGCGCCGCAGCTCGACGTACGCGAGTGCGTCGATCTGCAGCATGATGAGACCGCGTCGCCCGTCGTCGGGTCGACGTTCTCGGCGAAAGACGCGATATTTGAGCGCGAAATACCAGCGAAGGAAGCGCGACGCGCGCCGGGCGGGTCGCGCGGGTGTGCCAGCCGCGGGCTGGCCGTCACCGGATGGAGGAGGACTATTGGCTGGCAACGTTGGCGTCGCGATCGCCTTTGGCGCAGGACTGGCCAGCTTTCTCTCTCCGTGTGTGCTTCCACTCATCCCGAGCTACATCACCTTCATTACGGGGATGACGCTCGAGGACGTGCAGCACGCGCGCCGACTCGCCTTCGTCCACGCGTTGCTCTTCGTCTTGGGCTTCTCGCTCATCTTCTTGGCCCTCGGCGCGTCGGCGACGCTCATGGGTCGATTGCTCGTGACGTATCGGGCATGGATCAGTCGCGTCGGCGGCGTGCTGGTACTGGCGTTCGGGCTCTACCTCCTCGGCATCTTCAAGGTAGGCATTTTCGCCCGTGAGCGCAGATTTCACGTCACCGACAAGCCGCTGGGTTACCTGGGCACGGTGGTCGTGGGGATCACGTTCGGCGCGGGCTGGACGCCATGCATTGGTCCGATCCTCGGCAGCATCCTCACCTACGCCGCCACGCAACAGCAGGTGTCGCGCGGCCTGATCCTGCTCGGCGCATACTCGCTCGGACTCGCGGTCCCGTTCGTCATCGCGGCGGTCGCGGTCGAATCGTTCCTCACCGCGTTCGGCGCCATCAGACGCCACATGATCTGGGTGACCCGCGTTTCAGGCGCTGTTTTGGTGGTCGTCGCGGTCCTCATGATCACGGACTATCTGACCGTGCTGACCGGCGTGCTCCAGGGGTGGACTCCGGCGGGGCTCAGGAATCTGCTGTAAGCGTCAGACTGTCAGGCCGTCAGTCCGTTGCGAGAGGTTCCATCGCCCCGACGCTCGCGGGTCGCGCTGTCCGGAGCGGAGCCGAGGCAATATTGCCAGGCCGCATCGGCAATATTGCACTGGTCGCGCGGCGGGCATCGGGCCTCGGCGGCGGACGGTCACGCGAGCCACCCCCCAACCTTCGACAACAGTTCGCGTGCAGGAACAGGCTTGAGCAGAACGTCGACGCATCCCGCGCCCAGACATCGTTGCCGCGTTGTCGGATCGTCATGACCCGTGAGCGCCACGACGCGCGTCCATCCCGACGCGAGCAGCGGTGCGACGAGCGACAGCCCGTCGCCGTCGGGCAGCGTGAGATCGAGGAGCACGAGCGATGGCGTATCGGGTGGCGGAACATCGAGCGCCTCGGCGATCGAGGCGGCGATCGAAACACGAAAATCGGCGCTTTCCAGCAACACCTGCATGGCGCCCGCCACGAGCTCGTTGTCCTCGACGACGAGGACGTGTCCATTACTGACCGGAGAGGGCGACGTCAGTCGGGCTGCTCGAGCGGGATCATGAAATAGAATCGGCTGCCAGTCCCGAGCTCGCTCTCGACCCAAATGCGACCGCCGTGCAGCTCCACGAGCTTCCGCGCAATGGTGAGACCCAATCCCGTGCCGTGGTGCGGGCGCGATGGCGTGGCGTCGACCTGCGCGAACTCGCGGAAGATCAGATCGTGATGCTCGGCGGCGATGCCGACGCCCGTATCGCCGACTTCGACCAGCATCGATTCGACGTCTTCATTCGACGCCCGCGACGCGCGGACCCAGACGCGGCCGCCCGCCGGCGTAAACTCGATCGCGTTGCCGAGCAGGTTGGCGAGAACGTGCGCGATCTTCTCGCGGTCGGCCATGATCGGCGGCAGATCGGCGTCGGCGTCGATGGCCGTCGTCAACCGCTTCTTTTTCGCCAACGGCGCGTTGAGCGCCGTGACTTGGTCGAGCACTTCACGAATGGAAAAGCGCGTCGGAACGAGCGTGAGCTGGTTGGCCGCGCCGCGCGCGTACGTCAAGATCTCGCCGACTTGGTTGAGCAGCTGTCGACCGCCGTTGATGATCCCGCGCACGCTCTCCATTTGGCGCGGCGACAGATCGCCGAGGATCCCGTCGCGAAGAATCTCACCGTGCGTGATCACCGCGGTGAGCGGCGTTCGCAGGTCGTGCGAGATGTTGGCCAGGAATTGCGTCTTGAGCGCATCGCGCGCGCGCAATTCCGCGATCTCGACGATCGCTTCCTTGAGCTGCGCCTCGAGCATGGCAACGCGCGCTTCGGGCGTGCTGACCGTCATCGCCGCTGGTTTGGTGATGCTCTCGACCCGGCTCATGCGTTGATAGTATCCTCGGTGCTCGGTTCTGCCAACTCGCTCTCGCCGTCCGCCTCGATCGACTCTTCGAGCTGCTGGCGATTCAGCAACGTCCAATACCGTCCGCCCGCCGCCAGGAGCTCCACGTGCCGCCCCTGCTCCACGATGCGGCCCCCTTCGAGCACGATGATCCACGTCGCATCACGGATCGCGCTCACCCGGTGCGACGCGATCAAGGCCGTGCGCCGCGTCAATGCTTCGCGGAGCGACCGCAGGATCTCGGCCTCGGTGTGCGTATCCACCGCCGACAGCGCGTCGTCGAGCAGCACGACGGTTGGACGCCGCGCGAGGGCGCGCGCTAAGGCCGCCCGTTGCTTTTGGCCGCCCGACAAGTTGATCCCGCGCTCGCCCAGTACCGTGTCGTAGCCACCGGGGAACTGCTCGATCGTCTCGTCGAGTTGCGCGACCTCGGCCGCCCACGACGCTGCGGCCTCGTCGCTCGTGCCGTACACGAGATTGCTGCCGATCGTATCGCTGAACAGAAAGCTCTCCTGCGGAACGTATCCGATTTCGCGTCGCAGGCTTTCGATCGGGAGGTCACGAATCGGAATCCCGTCGATCAAGATCTCGCCTTCCTGCGGATCGAACAGGCGCGGCACCAGATCCATTAACGCGCTCTTGCCGCTTCCCGTTGCGCCGACCACGCCGATCGTCGCCCCGGCCGGCGCCAGGAAGCTGATGTGACGCAGCACCCAGCGCGTTGGTGATCCAGGAACATTCGGATAATGAAATCCGACATCTCGAAACTCGATCGAGCGACCGCCGGTCGCAGGCGGCAGCGCGCGCGGATGCTCCGGCTCGCGCAACGTGGGCTGTACGTCGAGAATGTCGAGCAGTCGCGTCATCGACGCCGCTCCTCGCTGAAACAAGTTGATGACCCAGCCGAGCGCGATCAGCGGCCACGTGAGCATTCCCAGGTACATGCCGAACGCCACGAAGCTACCGACGGTGATCGTTCCGTCGAGCACGAGCGTCCCGCCGAAGCCGACGACCGCCACCATGCCGAGGCCCGCGAAGATGGCAAAGCCCGGCTGCATGAGGCCGTACAGCTGCGCCAGCCGCATGTTCTTTTCGAGATACTGCTCGTTGAGCGTCGCGAATCGCGCCGTCTCCGCCGCTTCCTGGCGAAACGCGCGCACGATGCGTACACCGGCAAGGTTCTCTTGTGCCAGCGTCGTGAGGTCGCTGAAGTGGGCCTGCACGGACTCGAAGCGTGCGTGAATGTGGCGCCCGAAGAGGATGCCGAGCACGGGCAGCAACGCCATCGGGAGCGCGGCTATCACGGTCAGCCGCGTCGAGATGTGCAGCATGAACCAGAGCGCGAACGCGCCGCCGGCAATCGTGTTGGTGAGATACATGATCGCGGGACCGGCGGCCATGCGCACGGCGCTCAGGTCGTTCGTCAAGCGCGCCATCAAGTCGCCCGTGCGGATCCGGGAGTAGTAAGTTGCGTCGGCGGTTTCTAGTTTTCGAAAGAGATCGTTCCGCAGATCGTACTCCATCCACCGGCTCACGCCGTTGAGGAGTTGGCGCATCCAATAGCGCCCGACGCCTCCGATCAGGGAAACCCCGATGAGTGCCGCGGCCAGTAGCCAAATCGTCCTTAACGGAGCGCCGGCGCGGATGCCGTCCAAGGCGCGGCGTAAGAACCACGGGCCCACGCTCGAGAACGCCGCGGATGCCACGACAAACACGAGCCCCCATGCAACAGAACCGCGATAAGGGCGGTAATATGGTAGGAGACGTCGAAGGGAGCTCATGGTTGGCATGTGGCTTGCCACTACTCGTCTGACTATTCCGGGAGGAATTCGATGTTGAAATATACCCGCGGTTCCGCAGCGTTCCTGCTCGTTGCGTCCGCCGTGCTCGGAGCCTGTAGCTCCGGCGATAAAAAGAGCCCCGACAGCGCCGCACTCGCCGGCGATTCGACGTTGAATCGCGATCTCGCCCTGGCGAACCGCGACACGACGGTCCAGCCGCAGCTCAAGGATGTTCCGGCGAACGCGCCGGCGGCGGCCGCTCCCACGGCGACGACCACTCGCCCCAGGACAAAGACTCCGGCGCGCACGACGCCGCGCACGACCACACCGGCCCCGAGTCCGGCGAATCCGCCACAGCCGGCCACCAAAACCACGCCGAGCGGCAACGTTGTCACGACGACGCCGAGTGGGGGCGCGCCGGCAGCCGGCGCCGGGGCGGTTGGAACGATCGCCGCCGGCACGACGCTCACGACGCATTCGAACTCGCGCATCTGCACCAACACGAACGCCGTCGGTGATCATGTGACCGCAACGGTCGAGAACACGGTCGCCGGCTCGAATGGCGCCACGATCCCCGCGGGCGCGACGGTGAACATGACCGTGACGCAGCTCAAGCGAAGCGAGAACGCGAACGATCCCGTCGTGATGGAGTTCGCGGTGAACTCGGTCACGTTCGGCGGACACACGTATCCGATCGAGGCGACGATCCAAAGTGCCGCGGTGGAGCGCGTGAAGGATCAACCGCAGAGCAAGGATATTCAGAAGGTCGCGATCGGCGCAGTCGCCGGTGCGATCGCCGGAAAGATCATTGGCAAGAGCACCAAAGGTGCGGTCATCGGAGGCGCGGCGGGCGCAGCGGCGGGTGCCGCGACCGCAGCCGCGACGGCCAACTATCAGGGCTGCATCTCATCCGGCGGCAGCATCGTCGTGAGGCTGACGTCGGCGGCAACGGTCCGCGCGTAGACGTTCGCTGTCGCGCACAGCAGCTGGCATCGAGAGTGGAGGACTCATGACGCGTTGGACGTTTCGTTCGCTAATCGCCACTGCGTCCGTCGCCCTCGTTGCCGGCTGTGGATCCGATTCGCCGAGTAGTCCGGCGCGCACGTTGGATCTGAGCGCCGTTCTATCGCAAATGTCCCTGGGACGTGTGAGCTCGGTCCCGGGGGCGAGCGCGGTGATCTCGCTGCCCGCCACTGCCGGCGTGCCGACCATCGTTCCGTCGGCATGCACCTACTCGCCGACGCTTCAGGGCTTCGCGTGCCCCACGACGTCGTCGGGTGGCCTGACTTTCGACATCGCGTATTTCCTCTACGACGCGGCCGGCCACGCGCAGTCGCAGGCCGATGCGAACACCACCGCATCGGTGCGCACCGTCGTCGACGCGAAAGGCACCGTGACGCTGCCACAATCGAGTGGCCTCACCGGAACCGTGGTCGTCGCCGACCACAACGACATGACGATGAGCGGCCTGCTCACAACGATGCACACGCTCAACGGCACGGGGACGTCGCACTACGATCTCACGCTCACCGGCAACCCTTCGCTGCACTCCGTCATCGACATGACGACGGTGACGAAAGACCTGACGTTCGCGAATCAGTCCGACGGCACGAGCCCGGCGTGGCCATCGTCCGGCACCATCACGACCGACTCCAAGAACGCCACCGCCCTCGGCACGCTCGGCGCCGTGACCACGAGCTCGCATGCGGTGATCACGTTCAACGGCACGAGCACCGCGACCATCGTCTTCACGACGTCGGCGACCACCACCGTGACGACCTGCAAGATCGATCTGACCGGCAAGGGCGCGCCGGTGTGCTCCTGATTTCCGGTTTCGCAAAGCTGTGACCTGCTAGCCGCGGAATTTCACCGAGGCAACGGAATTCCGCGGAAATCTCGACGAGCATGAACGGAAAGTGGAATGGCCTGGGTCGAGATGCGAGTGTCGGCGCATTCCATTCATCAATTCCGTGGCAGTCCGTTGCCTCAGTGGCACTCCGCGGCAACTCGCAGGCATGCCGACTCGGAAATGGTATCGGACGCAGGCGAGTTGACGCAGCCCGTCGCTAGTAGCCTACCGGACGCCCACTCGACCGCGGATCCGACATCCCTTCGTATCCGCCGCGAACGCGCATGATCGCGTTGATCAGCCCCACGCCGCCGATCGGCTCGACGCCGTAACCCATGTTCTTCAGCGAGTCGACGACTGCCGCGGTCAGCCCGTTTCGCTCGTAGAGCAGCGAATCGGGGAGCGCCTGGTGATGGATGCGCGGGGCGCTCACGGCATCCGAGAGAATCATGTGCTGGTCGAGCACGTTCAAGATGACCTGCGACGTGCTCGTGATGATGCGCGGACCGCCGCGGCTGCCGACGACCAACAACAGACCGCCGTCGCGGTCGAGCACGATCGTTGGTGACATCGCGCTCAACATGCGCTTGCCCGGTTGCACGGCGTTCGCTTCGCCTTGCACCAGACCGAACATGTTGGGCTTGCCCGGCGCGGCCGCAAAGTCGTCCATCTCATCGTTCATGAAGAAGCCGCCGGCGCGCACGTACACACCGGACCCGTAGAGCGCGTTGAGCGTCGTCGTGGTCGCGACGGCGTTCCCCTGCGCGTCGGCGACCGAGTAGTGCGTCGTCTCCATCCCCTCGCGCATCGACTTGGCGACGCTCGCCGTCGGAGTCGCGCGATCGCGGCCGATGGTCGCGCGCAATTTCTGCGCGTACGACTTGTCGGTGAGCTGCTGCATCGGCACCGGCACGAACGCCGGATCGGCCAGCTTCTCGTTTCGATCGACGAACGCCCGCTGATACGCCGAACCCAGCACGTGCGCATACTCGGCGCTGCCGAAGGGCGGGACGTTCGCGAACCCCTCGAGAATGTTCAGCGTCTCCGTAACGGTCACGCCGCCCGATGATGACGGCGGCATCGTGAACAGCGTGTAGCCGCGGTACGTCGATTTGACCGGGTCACGCCATACCGGCTTGTAGCTCGCCAAATCCTGTGCGGTGAGGATGCCTCCGTCGCGGCGCATCTCGTCGGCGATCATCTCCGCCGTCTTGCCGGAGTAGAATCCCGCCGCGCCCTGCTCGGCGATGCGCCGCAGCGTCTGCGCAAGCTCGGGGCGCACTAGCTTGGTGCCGGCCGCGAGCGGCTTTCCGTCCGGAAGAAAGACGTCCGCGCCCGAGAACTGTTTGATCAGACGCGCATTGTTCGCGAGCGATCGGGCGAACGCCGCGTCGACGACGAATCCCTGCTCCGCGTAGCGAATCGCCGGCGCCATCACGTCGGCCAGCGACATCGTGCCGAACTTTGCCTGCGCGGCGGTGAGTCCGGCAACCGCGCCGGGCACGCCGCTCGCCAGCGGGCCCACGACGCTCTTGTCGGTGAGGTTTCCGTGCTCGTCGAGATACATGTTGCGCGTGGCGGCGAGCGGCGCGACCTCGCGATAATCGAGCGCCGCAGTGCGACCGTCGGCCATGCGGATGACCATGTATCCGCCGCCGCCGATGTTGCCTGCCTCGGGAAACACGACGGCGAGCGCGAAGCCCACGGCCACCGCGGCGTCCACCGCGTTGCCGCCGCGTCGCAAAATCTCGACACCGGCCTCACTCGCTAGCGGTGCGTCACTGGCGACCATGGCGTGTTGTCCGAACACCGCGGCATGCCCGGCCTTGTACGGCCACGCCTCGGGAAAGCTCGGCGCGCGGCGGTCGCCGGAGTAGACGGCCGCACCGCCGGCCGCGCTCGACGACGGAAACCCAACGTCGGTGGCGCCCGGAGTTGGCGTGACGGACGCCGGACGGTGACATGCGGCGACAAGGAGGACGAGCGCGAGCGATGAGCGACGTGTCATGAGAGCTCTAGAATCCGACGCGGAATCCGGCGCGGAAGGTGAAGAGGCGCGGCGCGGTCGTGCTCGCGCCGTTCGATGGATGAAGGACGAGATCGGTCATCTCGTCGACGTAAATATCGCTGATGGGCGAAAAGCCGAACCCCAGGCCGCCACCGAACCCAAAGGTGAAATCATACTTGTTCGACGGCGGCAGTGACGCATCCGTCGACCGAACGCGGAAGTTCGAGAACTCCGTCGCGCCGCCCTCGAGATTGTACACGAAATGAAATCCGACGCCGGCGCCGCCGTGCACGAATGCCATGAGCTGGGTGACGTCCGCGTTCGCCTCGCACGATCCCAAGCAGTTCGTACGCGGGTCGAACGACCCAGAGACATAGGTGAGCGGCGGGCTCGAGAATCCGGCAGCCGCGCCCACGGTAATGCCGCGCTGGATGGTTTTCTCCAGTGTCGCGCGAATCTGCGCTGTGTAGCCGAATCGCCACTGGGACCCGGTGTCGCCGTCGTCGACCGTGGTCCCGTCCACGTAGCCGATCGACAACCCGACCCAATAGTCGGGATCAGCCGCATAGCCGTCACGCGGCCGAGGTCCCCGCTGCCCGGCAGCGCCAGGCCCGGCGCCCGCGCTCACAACCACTGTCGCGAGCACCGCGGCCATCATGATCACGATACGCCGACGCATGATGATCACCTCGTGTTGTTGCGGGTCGCGAACGACTCCGCGTAAGTTAGCCGACGACATGACGTTCATCGACCCCCGCCTGACCGAGCGCCGCAACCCGCGCACCGCCGAGATCGATCTCGCCTCGCCGCTGGAGATCGTCGATCTTATAAACGCCGAAGACCAGTCCGTTCCGACCGCCGTCGCGACGCAGCGCGAGGCGATCGCGCGCGCCATCGAACGGGCCGAGGCCACGTTCCGCGCCGGCGGTCGCCTGTTCTACGTCGGCGCCGGAACGTCCGGTCGGCTCGGCGTGCTCGACGCGTCCGAATGTCCGCCGACCTTTGGCACCGATCCCGAGCTGGTGCAGGGAATCATCGCCGGTGGTCCCCCCGCGCTCACCCGCTCGCAGGAAGGCGCCGAGGATCGCGTCGAGGGCGCGATCGAAGATCTCACCGCGCACGGTGTGCGCGCCGGTGATTTCGTGATCGGCATCGCCGCATCGGGTACGACACCGTACGTGCACCGCGCCCTGACGTACGCGCGCAGCGTCGGCGCCGCCACAGGTCTCGTCGCTTGCTCGCCGCCGCCGCGCGACACGCTCGACGTCGTCGAGATTCTCATTCTGCCGATCACCGGTCCGGAAGTCGTCACGGGCTCGACGCGCATGAAGGCGGGCACGGCGACGAAGCTCGTGCTCAACATGATCACGACGGGCGCCATGATTCGCCTCGGCAAGACGTTCGGCAATCTCATGGTCGATCTGCGCGCGACGAACAACAAGCTGCGCGACCGCAGTGAGAGAATCCTCATGGAGGTTTGCGAGATCGACCGCGCCTCGGCGCGCGAGCTCCTCGCGGCGAGCGGCGGCATCGTGAAGACGGCGATCGTCATGCACTTTCTGGGTGTGTCGCGCGCGGAGGCCGAACAAGCGCTCGAGCGATCGGGCGGGGTGATTCGCCGCGCAGTGAATCGCCAGCCGCCGCCGGTGCGCTCCTCGTGACCGTCTGCGTCGGCCTCATGTCCGGCACGTCGCTCGACGGGATCTCGGCGGCGGTCGTGCGATTCACCAGAGACGACGCCGGCCGACTCGCCGCCGATCTCCTGGCGTTCATCGGCAGCCGGTACAGCGAGGCCCAGCGCGATCGCCTCCGCCGCGCGCTCACCTCGGGCACGGCGCAGGAGTATTGCCGGCTCGGGTTCGACCTCGGTGGCTGGTTCGCCGACGCCACCATCGCGGTGCTCGCCGAGGCGGGCGTGCCGCGCGCTGATGTGCTGGCGATCGGCTCGCACGGCCAAACAATCTGGCACGAGGCGCCGCATTCCACTTGGCAGCTTGGCGAGGCAGCGGTCATCGTCGAGCGAACGGGCATCGACGTCGTGAGCGATTTCCGGGTGCGCGACGTTGCGGCGGGCGGGCAGGGAGCACCGCTCGTCCCGATCGCCGATGCGCTGCTGTTCGCCGGCGACGACTGGCGCGCGCTGCAAAACATCGGCGGGATCGGCAACGTCACCATCGTGCCACCGAACGGGCTGGTCGACGGCGTGCGTGCGTTCGACACCGGTCCCGGCGTCGCGGTGATCGACGCTGTTACGAGAACGCTCATACCAGGGCTGGAGTACGACGCCGACGGCCGGCGCGCCGCTGCCGGCGCGCCACTCGACGACGTCGTGGATGAGTTGCTCCGTCACCCCTATTTTGCCAGCGAGCCGCCCAAGTCCACGGGACGCGAGTTGTTCGATCGGGCGTACGTCGAGCAGGTGATCGAGCTATGTCGCCGCCGACTGCCGAGCTGTCGCAACGACGACATCATCGCCACCGCGACCGCGCTTACGGCACGCAGCATTGCCGATGCGTATCGTCGCTTCATGCCGGAGCCGGTGACCGAGGTGCTCCTCTCCGGAGGCGGAGCGAAAAATCCGACGCTCGTGGCGATGATCGCGCGCGCCATCGCGCCGATCACCGTGCGACGCTTCTCGGAGCGATACTTCGACGGCGAAGCCAAGGAAGCCGTCGCGTTCGCGCTACTCGCCTACCTTCACATGCACGGCGAGCCGGCGAACGTCCCGCGTGCCACGGGCGCGCGCGGCCCCCGCATACTCGGCAAGTTGACGCCGGCGCGCCGCTGAGGAGCCCGTCCCCCATTTCTTCTTGCAGTTTTCCGTCCACGTCCGTTTGATCCGTTCAATCCGTATCTAGTCGTTATGGTGTACGCGGCGCCGCGGAATCGAGCGCCCAGCAAAGCTCTCGTGGACCCGGCTCGGGCGAGCCATAACGATTGCGAGAACGGATTGAACGGAGTCGACGGACAACGAACGGAGACCGCAAGAAAGAGCTGGTCTCACCCTGCCTCCGCGACACCTCGACTCCAGTGGCCGCGCCGCACGTACTCGACCAGCCCGCCCGCTTCGAGGATCTCTCCCATCATCGGCGGTAGCGGACGCGCGGAAATGCGAAGGCCGCGCTGATGGTCAGAGATCGCCGCGCCGCTCTCGCCCGCCGATATCTCGAGCGTATCTCCCTCGATGATCCCCGTCGTGTTGCACTCGATCGGCAGCAGACCATTGTTCACCGCGTTGCGAAAGAACGTCCGCGAAAAGCTGCGCGCCAACACCGCCTTGATGCCGGCGGCGAGAATGACCGTCACCGCGATTTCCATCGCCGAGCCGCAGCCAAAGTTCGATCCGGCCACGATGATGTCGCCCGGCCGCACCGAGGCCGCGAATGCGGGATCGACCGTCTCGAGCAAGTAGCGCTTGAGTATCTGCTCATCGAGCGTGTCGCGCTTGCGCGTCGAGGCGATGATGTAGTCGGTGTTGATGTCGTCGCCGAGGACGCGCGCGCGGCCGCTGAGCTCGATCGTCATCAGTCGATCGTCCGCGGGTCGATGATGCTGCCCGTCGCCGCGGCCGCGGCGCACGCCGCGGGCGATGCCAAGTAAATCGACGCCGTCGGGTTGCCCATTCGCGCCTTGAAGTTGCGATTCGCAGTCGAGAGCACTGTCATGCCGTCGCCGGGGATTGCGCCGCTCGTGCCGCAGCACGCGCCACACCCCGGCGTCGTGACGATCGCCCCCATGGCGGCGAGCTTGCCGAGCGTGCCGTCCTCGATGAGACGCAAGTAGACCTCGCGCGACGCCGGCGTGACGACGAGCTGCACGCCCGGAGCAACGTGTCCGCCCGCTCGCTCGAGCACGTCGAGCGCCGCGTGGAAATCGGGGACGCGTCCGCCCGTGCACGTACCGAGGAACACCATCTGCACCGGCGTGCCGACGATTTGCTCGATCGCCACGACGTCGTTCGGCGAGTGCGGGATCGCGATGCGCGGACTCAGCCCCGAGATGTCGATGGTTACCGTACGTGCGTACGTCGCGCCCGCGTCCGCGGCCACGCGCGTGATTGGCTTGGTCGATCGTCCGGACAGGTAGGATTCCACCGCGTGGTCTGCGGGGAAGATCGCCGCCTTGGCCCCCGACTCGACGGCGAGATTCGAGAACACGAATCGCTCCTCGAGCGTGAACTGCCTCACGCTCGGCCCGCCGATCTCCAACGCCTGGTAGTTCGCCCCATCGGCGCCGAGCTCGGCGACGAGCGCGAGCGAGACGTCCTTCGCGGCCAGCCCGCGCGGACGCTTACCGGTGAGCTTGACCTCGATCGTCTCCGGTACGCGCAGCCACACGCGTCCGGTGATCATCGCCGCCGCCAGGTCCGATGAGCCCACACCCGTGGCGAAGAGATTCAACGCGCCGCAGGTCACGGTGTGGCTGTCGGCGCCGATCACCAAGGCGCCCGGCAGCGCGCGTCCCTCCTCGGCGACGAGCTGATGACTGATCCCTTCGCCGACTTCGTGGAGCTGCGCGCCGGTCTGCCGCACGAACGCACGCACCTGGTCGTGGAACGCCGCGGTTTTCGGTGTCGACGGGGGCGCGTAATGGTCGAGCGCGAACACGACTCGGTCGGGATCGAAGAGGTGGTGGCCGCCCATCTTCTCGAAGTACGCGATCGACATCGGCGACGACGCATCGGTACCGATCACCAGGTCCACGTCGCACACGACGATGTCGCCGGCGTATGCGTCGGTGCCCGACTTCGCCGAGAGAATCTTCTCGCTGATCGTCTTCGGTCGCGAGGTCTTCATTCGACCTCGTAGAACGCAGCCTGCTCTTCCTCGGGCATCGGCCATCCGGGGATCGTCACCGGATCGAACGTGTCGGAGAACGGTCGTCGCTCGCTGCGCGCGATCCACGCGGCGCCCACGAGGTTGCTGATCGTGTTCACCGCCGTACGACACATATCGATTGGACGATCGACCGCCGCCACGAGCGCGATCCCGGCCGCCGCGCGCGGACCGAGCCCAATGCCGTTGAGCACGATCAACGTGGTGACGAGCGAGCTTCCCGGCACGCCGGCGCCGGCGAACGCCGCCATCGTCGACATGAGCACGATCGTCACCAACAATCCCGGCGTGAGCGACAATCCGTACAGATGCGCGATGAAGACCGCCGTCACCGCCTTGTAGGCCGCCGATCCGTTCTTGTTCATCGACGCGCCGGCGGGCAGCACGAAGCTCACGACGTCGCTCGGAACGCCGAGCCGGTCGCGCGCCGACTCCATGCTCACCGGCAGCGCCGCGTTGGACGATGCCGTCGAAAACGCGAGCAGCACAGCGTCGCCCACCGACTTGAAGAACCGCGCCACGCCGACGTCCGCGCCAATGCGCAGCGCCGGGAGCAGCACGACGCCGGTGTGAACGGCCAGCGCGAGCACGACCACCGCCGCGAACACGAGCAACTGATCGAGCAGGGCCAGTCCCGACCGTGCCACCATTGCCGCGATCAACACGAACACCGCCGCCGGCGCGAGACGCATCAACCAGCCCACCACGACCATCGCGATCTCGTTCACGCCCTCGAAGAAGCGCAGCACGGTCCGTCGTCCTTCGCCCGACACGACCGTCGACGCCGCGCCGAAGATGCATACGGCGATGATGAGCGGTAGCAGATCCGCGCCGCCCTGCGCCGCCGACGCGAACGGATTCTGCGGAATCATGTTCACCAGCGTCTGCACGAGCGTGGGCGCTGTCGCTGCTTGCGCCGCGGCGCTCGCGCCCGCCGTCTGGTCGCCGAGCCGGCTCACTAGTGCGTCGCGCTCGACGCCCGACAGTCCTGTGCCGACGTGCGACGCCGTTGCCGCGATGAGCCCAATCAACGCCGCGGCGAACGTCGTGCCCAGGAAGTACGCCAATGTTTTGCCACCAACGCGGCCCAGCGAGCGAATGTCGCCCAGCGACGCAACGCCCACGAACACGCTGGCGATCACGAGCGGCACCACGACCATCGTGATCAACCGAATGAACACCGTGCCGAGTGGCTCGATGCCGGTGAGCACGGCCTCGAGCCAGTGCATTCCCGGCGCGCGCGACAAACCACCGATCGCCCCGCCGCCGACGAGCCCGATGAGAATCTTCTTCTCGAGTTTCACCGAGCGGACACCGCCGCGGGCGCCGGTCCGCTCGCCGCGCCCGCCAGCACCTCGCGCAACGCGCTCAACGTTCGCTCGACGTCGTCCATGCGAATGTCGCCCATGTGTCCAATGCGAAACCCGACGCGCTCGAACGGACCGAGTCCGGCTGCCGTCCAGATGCCGCGCGCCTTGAGCGCGTCGCGCAGCGCGCGCGGCTCGACGCCCGACGGCAGCGCGATCGCCGTCATCGTCGCGGCGCGACGCTCGAGCGCCGGACACTGCATCGACAGCCCGAGCTCTGCCACGCCGTCTCTCACACGCCGCGCCATCGCGTCATGGCGGTCATATACGTTCGTTAAACCTTCCTCGTGCATCATGCGCAACGCTTCGGCGACTTGGAGTATGATGTGCACCGGCGACGTGCCCGGCGTCTCTGGCTTCGGCGCCGAGATCGTGCGGCGGATCGCCGTGAAGTCCCAATAGTGCCTTGGTAACCGCGATGACGCTACCGCGCGCCAGCCGCGCTCGCTGACCGCGACCCACGACAGCCCCGGGCTCGACATCAAGCACTTTTGCGACGCCGTCACCGCGACGTCGAGATCCCATTCGTCGAACTCGAACGGCACGCCGCCGATCGACGGAATGCCGTCCACGAGCACCAGCGCCTCATGCAACCGCGCCACACGAGCGATGGCCGGAACGTCGTTCGCCACGCCGGTCGACGTGTCGACGAACGCGAGCGCCACCGCTCGTACCGACGAATGCTCCGCGAGCAGTTGCTCGAGCTCGCTCGCGTTTGCGTCGCGCTCCCAATCTGTGGAGAAGCGATGAACCACGACTCCGTACGATTCGGCGAACCCTGCCCACATCTCGCCGAACTTCCCGTTGCAGCACACCGCGATCTGGTCACCCGGCGAAAACAGATTGCAGATCGTCGCCTCGAGCGCACCGCGTCCGGTCGTGTGCACGGGCAGCGGCGTGTTCCGCGTTCCGAATACCGGAGCGAGCAGCTCGACCGCCGTCGCCAGCTCGCGCGAGAACTCGGGGCTCCGATGATGGATCATTGGCCGCGCGCCGGCGCGTAGCACTCGGTCGGGAACACGCGTCGGGCCAGGCGTCATCAGCAGCGGACCGTCCGCCGCGCGCGATGTCACTCGATCACTCCTTTCTTGCGCAGCGCGTCGTCGATCTCCGTGCGATACAACACGCCGCGCTGGATCTCGGCGATGCGCGCCTGCTCGCGCTTTACCAGCGCGTCCACGAGGGGCAGAAGCTCCTCCGCGATGTCGCGCGGCACGACGGTAACGCCGTCGTCGTCGCCCACCACCACGTCGCCCGCCATGACCACCGTGTTGCCGCACGCGATCGGCACGTTGATCTCGCCCGGGCCGTCCTTGTCGCACGCGCCCGGACTCACCGTTCGGCTGAACGCCGGCATTCCCAGGCGCGTGATTCCTTCCACGTCGCGAATCGCCCCGTCCACGATGATGCCGCCGAGTCGCTTGGCCGCCGCGGTGTGGCACATCAGCTCACCGAAGACCGCGCTCGTGGTGTTGCCGCACGTGTTGACCACCACGATGTCGCCGGGCTCCGCCACCTGCAGCGCCTTGTGCACCATGAGATTGTCGCCCGGCCGACAGAGCACCGTTACGGCGAGTCCGCACACCGGCAGTCCGCTGCGCGAGCGAATCTCCGGGTCCATGAAATGAAACCGCCCCATCGCGTCCGCGAGATTCGGGCTGGCCATGCCGCGAAAGCGCGCTACGAGTTGTTCGCTCAACCGTGGCGGCGCCGGCAAAATACGAAATCCGAGTGGTGCCATTACTTCACGCTCGTGAGAAGTTCTTTGATTCGCTCGGCGGGCACCGCGAACACGATGCGGCCCGCGGATTCCTTCGGTCCACCGTACACCACGCCGATCACGTGTCCGTGTCCGTCGAGCACCGGACTGCCGCTCGACCCGTGCGACGCGAACGCGTCGATCTGCAGAAGCTCGTGCGTCGGCGTCTTGCTCACTGTTCCGACGGTGAGCGTCGTCTTGGCCGTAAGATCACCGGTGGAACTGGCCATGGGAATGTCGGTGCCGAGCGGAAATCCGATCGTTGCGATCGTGCCGCCGGCCGGTATGTCGACCGCATTGGCCAGCGAATTCACGACCGGATAGGTGCCCGCGTCGTCGACCTGCAGGAGCGCAAGGTCCAACGTCGGATCCGTGGGAAGGCGGACGATGTGCGCCGGATGCCATTCACGCGTATTCGCGAACTTGGCGACGATGCGCGTCGCGCGGCCGGTCTTGTCGCTCACCACGTGACGGCTGGTGATGATCAATCCTGACGCCTTGATGCAGAACCCGCTCGCTTCGTACTTCCGGCTTCCGATCCGACTGGAGATCAGAACCACCGCGGAGTCCATCGCGGCACGCATCGCCACCCAGTCCGGTTCGTTGAGCGAGCGCCGCTCCAGCGCCTCGCGCTGCAGCGCTTGTTGCGCGTACATCTTCCGCAACCGCTCCCGCGACGCCTCGCGCTCGATCGCTGCTTGGTGCTGATACCAGACACCGAACGCCCCCAACACCGCGAGCAGTACGGCGAGGCCGAGGATTCCCGCTCGCAGTGAGCGTGTCTGGTTGCGCACGGCGACGGCGATCCGTTCAGTGGTCGGCGGGTGCGGCGCCGGCACCGCCTCGCCCATGCGCACCGAGACGTTCGGTCCGCGCGCGCCGAATCCGATGACGTCGCCCTGTGCCAGCTCGCGCTGCTCGCCGCGCGGCACGCGCTTGCCGTTCACGAACGTGCCGTTGGTGCTCTGCGCGTCCACGACAACGTACTTGTCGTCCGCGGCGCGAATCTCCGCGTGTCGCGTCGAGACGTCCAAGTCGCGCGTCGCGTCGAACCGCAGGTCGCAGTCCGGATGACGCCCGATCGTGATCGTCGATCTCTGGAATCTTTGCGATTGGCCGGCGCGCGCTCCCGTCAGGATGCGCAGCTCGATCGCCATTACGGCCTCGGTGCGGTCGTGCCGGTCTTGTTGGTGACGGCGCCAGCGCCGTGAATTACGAACCACGCGGTGCCAATGATGAGCAGCGCGAGCAAGCCGATCGCGATGAGCGTTCCCGCACTCCGACGCGCCGGTGAGACGACTGGCTCTGGCTCTGTCGGCGTTTCCGGTGGCGGAAGGAGGCCGTGCTCCGTCGCGCGCGGGGGTGTCGGGCGCACCATGCCCGGCCCGACCACGATCGGCATGGGCTCGGTCGGCGTCGTGCCCGTCATGGGACGATCCAGCCCCATGGCCGGCGACGGTCTCGGCTCGTGCAGCGGAAAGACCTGATGCCCGACTTCGTCTTCGTCAGCCGCCAACGTGAGCCCGGGTCCCTCGAATCGCGCCACGATCACCGTGATGTTGTCCGGACCACCGGCGTCGTTCGCCAGATCGATCAGCGCGCGACTCACCTTCGTCAGATCCGGCTCTCGTCGTACGATCTCGGCAATCTGGTCCTTGTTCACTTGACCCGAGAGCCCGTCGCTGCACAGCACGAGCGTGTCGCCGCGCCGAATCTTCTGATGCGTGAGGTCGACCTTGATGTTCGCCTCGGGGCCGAGCGCCTGAAGAATGATGTTCCTGCGCTCGCTGTGCTCGGCTTCCTCCTCCGTGAGCTCGCCGGCCTCGATCAGCTTCTGCATCAACGACTGATCCTTCGTGATCTGCCGTGTCACGCCGTCGCGCACGATGTACGCGCGACTGTCGCCGACTTGCGCCAGATACAGCGTGTCGCCGAGGAGCCCGGCGATCGTCGCCGTCGTGCCCATGCCGCGATATTCCGGATGCGCCCCGGCGAACGCGTTGATCTGTGCATTCGCCGTCTTGGTCGCCTGCTTGATCGCGCGCACGAACGACTCTGTTTCGACGGCGTCGGCGGCGGCCCAATTGGTTCGCATCTCGCCGATCACGATGTCGACCGCCATCGCGCTCGCGATCTCGCCGGCGGCCGCGCCGCCCATGCCGTCGGCGACCATGAACAGCGAGCCCTTGTCGCCCATGGGAAGCGTGGTGGATTCGGGCTCGACGATCGTCTTGCCGCTCGTGAGGTCCGCCACGACGAAGGCATCCTCATTGTGCTCGCGTGTTCGGCCGACGTCGGTGAGACCGGCCACACGGACGATAACCTCGGCGTTGGACGAGTCGGGGTTGGACGAGGATTTCATCGACGAAGAGGGATTGATGACTGGCACGTACGAGTTGATGGCTAGTTCGAGCAGAGGTCGGTGAGCTTGCCGGCGACGAGCGTGGCCTTCGTGGTTCGTGGAGCGATGGTCCGAACTTCCTTCAACGCATCACATGCGTTTTTGTCACCAAGACTGAGTGCCGCCGTGAATCGCACCAGCGCCGCCCGCACGCGATCCTCGTCCGAGGCCAAGGTCAGCGAGTCGAGCCCGGTGACTGCGCTGGCGGCCGTTGCCGAGTCGTGGGCGAGGCTGTCGAGACGCGCGAACGCTTCGTTTTTGTCGCGCGGGATCGATGTCGCCCGCGCGGGCGAGTCCACTCGCGTCGGCGGCGCCTGCGGTGGCGGGAACGCCGAATCGCGGTTCGCGACGACGGTCGCGATCGTCAGCATCACGACGAGCGTCGCCAACAACCCGACCGTCGACACATAGCGGTCTTCGGCGGGCACGCCTGCGCCCGAGTATCGTGAGATTCGCGTCGGCGGAACGACGCGTGAATCGCTCGGGCTCGGCCGCTGCGCGACCGTGTCCGGCATGCGACTTACCGCTTGATGGAACGCGCGTCCAAACTCGCTCGCGTTTTGGTATCGGCGGGCCGGGTCGCGGGCCAGCGCCTTACCAATCACGGTTTGCACGTCGTCCGGCCATTCGATCGTGGGATTTACGCGACGCAGCGACATCGGCGTGTCGGTGAGCCGCATGATCAGCGACTCGCGCGCCGATTCGCTCGGGAAGGGAAGATGTCCCGTGAGCATGTTGAAGGCGACGAGCCCCAGCGAGTAGATGTCGCTCCGCCCGTCGAGCACGTCCCCGGCGAACTGCTCTGGGCTCATGTAGTCGGGCGTGCCGATCACATGGCCGGTTTTCGTCACCTTCTGTGAGTCGTCGTCGGCCGCTTTCGCGATGCCGAAGTCGACGACCTTCACCAGATCGCCGCCGTCGCGCGTCGGCACGAGCAGAATGTTGTCGGGTTTGAGGTCGCGGTGCACCAGGCCGACCTCGTGCGCTACGGCGAGGGCTTCGCCCGTCTGACGCACGATCTCCGCCGCGCGCTTGGGCGGAAGCGGCCCGTCCCGTTCGATGACGGTTGCGAGCGACTCGCCGTCCACGAACTCCATCGCCAGGTAGATCAACCCCTCGGGCGTTTCGCCGAAGTCGTACACCGCCGCCACGTTGGGGTGCGTGATGCGACTCGCGTTCGCCGCCTCGCGGTTGAAGCGCGTGATCGCGTCGAGGTCCTTCACCATTCCCGGGTGGAGGACCTTGAGCGCGCTCTTGCGTCCCATCTTCACGTGCTCGGCCAAATACACGCGACCCATTCCCCCTTCACCGAGTTTCTTGAGGATGTGATACCGATCCGCCACGACCGACCCCTCGAGATCGTTACCGCCCGCCACGACGCGGAGCGCGGTTCCATCGGTCTCACAGAATCGAGCGTTGGCGGGGTATACAGTGCCGCACCGAGGGCAAACCTTGGTGGTCGACGGGTGGGAAACATCCATGGCGCGCGAATATAGGTCTCCGATGAAGGGATGGTCAATGAATTGCACCGCGCGATGGCCTAACGATTTAGGACTATTCGAGCCTACATTCCATTCCCAATGCGGACCCATCGCCTCGCGCTCGTCGCGCTGATCGCCGGCTGCCAAACGGCTCCCGCTCCGACTCCACCGACACCCGAGACCCGACGGCCCGAGAATCCGACGTACGAGCGCGGCATCTCCCCGCGGACCGCCGCGCCGCTCCCCCCGGTGCCGCTCGTTACCGGCCCGCTCGCCCCAAAGGTCGTCTTTCCCGAGCCCAATCAGACGATTCCGGTCCGCGACTCGAACTTCATTTTCGGCTCGGTCGGCAACGGCCACGCCACGTTGACCATCAATAGTGCACCCGTCACCGTCGCTCCGAATGGGACGTTCTTGGCCTATTTACCCGTCCCGCCACCGGGCTCGCCCCGCTACGAGGTGGTCGCGCATGAAGGGGCGGACAGCGCGCGGCTCGTCGTTCCCGTGCGCGTACCCCCGCCGCGCGTCGTCTTCGCGGCCACGGGACCGCTCATCGTCGACAGCGGCACCGTCTCGCCGCGCGGCGGAACGCTGGCGCTCCGCGACAACGAGCCGGTGCGCGTGAGCGTCCGTGCCGCACCCAACGCATCGGCGTGGGTGGTCGAGAACGGACGACAGCACCCGCTCGTCGCGTCGTCATCTGACGCCCTCGCGACCGAGCTCCCGGCCCGCGACCTTCGCGCGCCGGCCACGCTTTACGTGGCGCGCGACCGCGACACCGTACGCTTCGCGCTCTCGCGCATCGCTCCAGTCGACACCGAACCCGCGCGCTACGCGACGCTCGTCGCCGCCGACAACGGTCCCGATACCGACGCTGTCGTCATCGGTCGCTCGACACCGGGCGGCACGTATAAGTGGATGCTGCTCCCCGGCACTGTGGTCCAGGTCACCGGCCGAAGCGGGGACAATGTCCGCGTCCGCCTCGACTCCCAGCTCGAGACGTGGATCGACTCCGTCAACGTCCGCACGCTGCCACTCGGCGCCGCCGCGCCGCGCCGCGTCGTGAGCGCGATGACGCTTGTTCCCGATACGGGCTGGGTGGACGTCGTGATGCCCGTGGCGTCGCCGCCGCCATTTCTGCTGGAGCAAGACCTCGATCACTTGACGCTCACGCTCTACGGCACGCAGGCGACGCCGGACATCATCAAGTATCTCAAGAACGATTCGCTCGTACGCGTCATGAACTGGACGCCGGAGCAATCGGATCGCGTCCGCATCACAATGGAGTTGAGCCAGTCGCCGTTCGGCTATCTCGCCCTGTGGGATTCCGCGCGCGGCTTCGTGCTGCGACTCCGACGCCCGCCGCGCGTGTCGCTCGCGCGTCCGCTCCAGGGCCTCACGATCACCGTCGACCCCGGGCATCCGCCGGGCGGCGCCATCGGACCGACGGCGCTCACCGAAGCGCAGGCGGTGCTCCCTATCGCGCAGAAGCTGCGTGAGCTCCTCGAGCAACGCGGCGCGCACGTGGTCGTGACGCGCACCACCATGCAGGCCGTCGACCTGCATCTCCGCAGCGTCATCGCGCGCCGCGCGAACTCGCACGTGTTGGTCTCGATTCATCTCAACGCATTCGGCGACGGCGTGAATCCCTTCACCAACAACGGCACCAGCACGCTCTTCTTCCACCCACAAACCGAACCGCTGGCGCGACTCGTCCAGGCGGGGATGATGCGCGAGATGGGTCTGCGAGACTTAGGTATTCACTACCAGAACATCGCCATCGGCCGTACCACGTGGATGCCGTCACTCATCTGTGAGGGAGCATTCCTCATGGTGCCCGAGCAGGAGAACGCGGTCAAGATCGCTGAATTCCAGGAGCGCTACGCCCGCGGCGTCGCCGACGGCATCGAGGCGTACTTCCGCTTGTTCGCTCAGCGATGAGGCTCTGGCGCGGCCGACCGGCCTGGAACAATTCACAGCAAGGTGAATCGCGATGACTCCAACGGAGCCGTCCGATCACGTCGATGTTGCCGGCGACGCCCGGCGGAGTCGCGCGCCGCAACGTCGCGTGTCCGCACCCGGTTCCATTCGTTTCATTCATGTTCAAGCTCGTTCCGGCTCGGCCCGCGAGGACCAGGTGGGAACAAGGTTGGAACAGGATGAATCAGGATGAATCAGGATGAAGCCGGATAGAGCGAATTGGTCGATTTTCCTCACCAACATGTCTTTTATTCTCTTGTCGTAGTCGCTGTCATTCTAACTGTAACGGTTGTTGGTGTTGTTGGTGTTGGTGTTGTCCTTGATGTCGTTTGTTGTCGTTGTTGTCGTTGTTGTCGTTGTTGTTTGTTGTTGTTGTTTGTTGTCGTTGTTGTTGTTGCCCGATCCCGATTCATCCCGATTCATCCTGTTCCAACTTGTTCCAACCCGACCCGCCGCCAACCGCCGCCGCGCCAAGTAGATCCTTCGCACAACTCAGAATGGCCACGACCAACGCGCCCGGCATGACAATGAAGCGGCTCCGGACGGCAGCGCTCGTCCTGCTGTCCGCATTCGTCCCGCGCCTCACGCGTGCCCAAGCGCCAAACCTCGACTGGCGCACGCTCGCGACTCAGCACTTCTACGTTCACTTCAACCCGCCGCTCGAGGGCCTCGCACGGCGCATCGCCGCCGACGCCGAGCGTGCGTACACCGAGCTGTCGCGCGAGCTGCATCCGCCGCGCGGCATGATCGACGTCGTCATCTCCGACGACGTCGACCAATCCAACGGCTCGGCGACGTCATTTCCGACCAACCGCATCGTCATCTACGCCAACCCGCCGGTGTCGGAATCGGCGCTGCGCTACACCAACGACTGGGGACAGCTCGTCATCACCCACGAGCTCACCCACATCTTCCACCTTGATCGGAGCCGCGGTCTCTGGTCTGTCGGGCAAATGATCTTCGGGCGCGCCGCGGCGCTTTTCCCAAATTCCTACGCGCCGTCGTGGCTCGTCGAGGGACTCGCCGTCTACGAGGAGTCCAAGCTCACCGGCGCCGGGCGCATCGAAGGCTCCGAGCATCGCATGATCGCGCGCGCCGCCGCCATCGATCACAGCTTTCCATCGCTTGGCTCGCTGAGTCTCGCGCAAGGACATTTCCCGTTCGGCGAGACGGCGTATTCGTTCGGCTCGCTGTTCGTCGACTACCTCGCGAAGACACGCGGCGAGACGCGCGTGCGTCAGTTCGTCGAGAAGTCGAGCGCCGACATCATTCCGTTCTTGATCAATGTCCCGGCGCGGCAAGGCTTCGGCGTCAGCTTTTCCAGCGCCTGGCGCGAGTTCAGCGATTCCGTGGCGCGTTCGATTCGTGTCGCGCCCGCCGCGCCGCTCGAGGGGTGGCGCGAGCTCACACGCGACGGCGTCTTCGTCTTCGCGCCGCGCTGGCTCTCCGACTCGTCGATCGTCTACAGCGGCTCGCCGGGACGCGAGAGCTTCGGCGCCTTCCGCGTCGATCTCAACGGCAAGCGCTCGCGCGTTGGTCGCCGTAACGGACGCTCGGCCAACGTTCCGATTGGAAACAACGAGCTCCTCTACGCGCAGCTCGAATTCACGAATCCGTATCAGCAGCGATCCGACTTGTGGATCCAGCGCGGCGGACGCGAACGCCAGATCACCTTCGGCCAACGACTCACCAGCCCCGACGCGCGCGCCGACGGCGAGATCGTCGCCTCGCAGATCATTCCCGGAGCCACGCGCCTCGTCCGCGTCTCACGCGACGGTAAGCGCGTCACGCCGATTACCAGCGGCAGCTACGACGAGCAGTGGACCGAGCCGCGCTGGTCGCACGCGGGCGACCGCATCGCCGCGTCGCGGTGGGTGCGCGGCAACATCTCGCAGATCGTCGTCATCGACACGCTCGGCCACATCGTGCACGCTGTCTCGAGCGGCAACTCCATCGAGGCGACGCCGAGCTGGCTGCCCGACGACGCCGGCATCCTCTATAGCTCCGACCGGACTGGCAGCGCGCAGATCTACGTCGAGCGCTTCGACGAAACGCACACGTTTGGCGGCGCCACGACATACCGCTTGAGCAGCGCCGGGACGGGAGTCTTCGAGCCGACGAGCGCCCCGACGTCTTCGCGCGCCGCCGTCGTTCTCTTTCGCGCCGACGGCTATCATCTTGGCGTCGGTGATTGCTGCGCGCCCACGACGGAGGAGCGCGTCGTCGCGTATCTCGATACTGTGTCGCACACGACGGACGCGGTGCTCGTCGATTCGGGCCCGGTGCGAAAGTATAGTCCGTGGCGCACGTTCATTCCTCGCTACTGGCTTCCGCAGGTCGATCTGGGTATCGACAACGGCTATCGGATCGGCGCGCTCACGAGCGGCTTCGACGTCATCGGCCGTCACACCATGACGGCGCAGATCGAAGCGCCGACGAACGATCGCGGCGGCATCACCGGCAGCGTAGTGTATCAGTACAGCGGCTTCGGCCTCCCGATCATTCAAGCCGACGCCGCGCAAGACTGGGAAAGCTTGGGCGGCATCTCCGACCGCACGTCGCAGCGCAACATCATCGGTGAGCTCTTTCGCCGCACATGGACCGGCGACTTGACCGCCACGTTCCTCCGTCAACGCTATCGCACCGCGCTGTCGTTTACCGGAGGAGCGGGCATCGAGCGTCGCACGCACGTCACTACGCCGACCAACCTGCTGCCGCAAATCGACTCGAGCGGCGCGTTCGGATCGTTGACCTTCCCGAGCCTCGTCGCCGCGGCCAGCTTCTCCAACGCACAGCGACCCGCCTTCAGCATCTCACCAGAAGACGGCATCTCGCTCGCCGCCACCGTCCGCGATCGCCTTCGCAGCGGCGCCAACGCCACGGGAACGCAAAGCGTGAGCACCGTCGGCACGGCGTCGCTCTACAAATCGCTCGACCTCCCCGGCTTCGCGCACCACGTCATCGCCCTGCGCGGCGCCGCCGGCTACGCCGACGATCGCGCGTCGGGATATTTCTTCGTCGGCGGCGTGAGCGGCAGCAGCTTCCAGATCATTCCCGGCTACACACTGGGCGAAGGCCGCAAGACCTTCCCTGTGCGCGGCTTTTCCGCCGGTACGCTCGCCGGCACTCGTGCCATCACCGGCTCCGCCGAGTATCGCATTCCGCTGTTCTTGACCGGCGGCGCGCCCGGTCCGCTTCCATTCTTCCTCGACCGGAGCTCCCTCACGCTATTCGGCGACTACGGCTCCGCCTGGTGCCCCAACCTCGCCGCCGACCGTGAGGTCTGTAACAGCAACACCCCGCTCCTCACACGCCGCGTCTCCATCGCCTCCGCCGGCGCCGAGCTGAATCTCAATCTCGGCGTCCTCTCCTGGGACACCCCCTACCGCTTTCGCCTGGGCGTCGTGACTCCACAACACAACGCCGCCTATTTCGGTCGCCAGAGTGTTCAGGTGTACGTAGTCTCCGGCATTTCGTTCTGAGCGCGGATCCCTTCACCATCCTGATGCATATCCCGTCGTCATCCCGAGCGCTTCTCCCGTTGTCATCCTGAGTCGCAGCGAAGGATCTGCTGTCATTGCCTCGGCGACTCCAAGCCATCGCGGGTAGCAGAGCCCACAACCATTCTTGCAGTTTGTTGTCCGTTCACTCCGTTCCATCCGCTCCTGCAATCGTTATGGCTCGCCCGAGCGGCGGTCCGTGAGAGCTTCGCGTGGCGCTTGCCTTTCTCGCGGCAAGTTTGGCCATAACGATGACTTTCGGACACAAGCGGAACGAACGGACTCAAACGGAGCGGCTAAACGAACTAAGAAAGCAACAAAGAATCTCGCGAAACGCCGTCTCGTCGGTCTATTCAATCGGATTCATCCTGATTCATCCTGATTCATCCTGATTCATCCTGATTCATCCTTTTCTTAACGGTTCCAAGCCAGTCTCGCCGAGTCGAGTTGGAACCGGTTGGACCAGGTTGAATCCGGATGAATCGGGATTAAGCAAGGGAAGGCGAATCGCCTGGCGAGCATTACGCTCGAGTACTCGTTCCACCGTTCCACCGTTCCACCGTTCCACCGTTCCACCGTTCCACCGTCCTATCCGCGCACAATTCCTGCAAGCCGCCGCAACGCGATGCTCCACTCGCCACGAACCACTCTGACCATCCTCGCCGCGATCATCGCATTGCTCTCGGCCTGCGGACGACACAAAGCGTCGGCGGTGTCGGCGACCGGAGGGTGCGACGAGTCGATCAAGCTGCCGGCCGGATTCTGTGCCGTCGTGTTCTCCGAAAGCGCGGGCCCGGCGCGGCACGTCGTCGTGCGCAAGAACGGCGATGTGATTGTCGGCGTGCTGGACGTGCGCCGACAACCGGGCGGTCTCCTCGCGTTGCGCGACACCAACAAGGACGGACATGCCGACATCGCCGAGCGCTTCGGCGAGACGGGTGTACACGGTGTGCTGTTGGTCGGAGACTCAGTGCTGTACGCTTCGACGGCCAACGCCGTTCTTCGCTACCACTTCGCCGACTCGCTCACGCCGCGCAGGCGGGTCGACACCGTCATTGCCGGCCTACCCGAGCGCGCGCCGCCGTCGCACAGCCTCGCGATGGACGCGCGCGGGAATCTCATCGTCAACATCGGCGCGGCGTCGAACGGATGTCAGGCGACCGAGGCGCCGAACACGCCAGGCCGGAATCCTTGTCCCGAGCTCGAGACGAGCGGCGGCATCTGGAGCTTCCACACCGACCGGGTCAACCAGCAGCTGAAGGACGGCACTCGCGTCGCCACGGGATTGCACAACGCCGTCGCGTTGACCGTAAGCCCGCACGACACGACGATCTACGCGGTATCGCACGGCCGCGACCGGCTGCACGACCTCTGGCCGAATCTCTACTCGCCCGAAGAAGCCGCGACGCTTGCCGCCGAGGAGATGATACGCATCACCACCGCGCGCGCCGACTTCGGCTGGCCGTATTGCTATTACGATTATATAAAGCAAGAGCGTGTGCTCGCGCCGGAGTACGGCGGCGACAAGCAGCAGACAGGTCGCTGCGACCGTGTCATCCAACCGCTCGTCGCGTTTCCGGCCCACTGGGCGCCCATGTCGATGCTCTTCTACACTGGCGCCATGTTTCCGCCCGCGTATCGCACCGGCGTCTTCATCGCCTTCCACGGCTCAGCCTACCGCGCGCCTTTTCCTGAAGAGGGCTACCAGGTCGTCTACCTTCAGTTCACGCGCGACAATCTCGCCGGCGACTACACCATCTTCGCGAGCGGATTCGCCGGCGGCATGACGAGCCCCGGCGCCGCCGCGCATCGACCCGTCGGTCTAGCGCAAGGCCCCGATGGCGCGATGTACCTCACCGACGACAAAGCGGGTCGCATCTGGCGCATCACGTATTCGGCCAAGTGACGTTCTCGGCGGTCGTCAGCGGGGCGTTTGGAACGCTTTTGAACGTGTTGAATACAGGATCAATCCCGATGAATCACGCCGAATCGTGATGATTTCAACAATCACAATCGACGACATGGACGCGCCAAGCGTTGGCGCGTCTTCGCACCGGTTCCATTCGTTCGTCTCTTTGGTGTTCGAACTTGTTCGAGCTCGACGCCAAGGTCGGCTTGGAACAGTTGAAACAGGATGAATCGGGATGAATCAGGATGAATCAGGATCAGTCGAACCGATCGATTCTGAGCTCCAATAATTCTTTCTTTCTTTGTTATTGGTGGTGTTGGTGGTGTTGGTGTTGTTGCTGTCGTTCTGGTTATCGCTGTTGATCCTGATTCATCCTGATTCATCCCGATTCATCCCGTTCAATTCGTTTCCAACCCGACCAGCCGCACCGATCCCCACGCGAACATTCCCAACGTGAGGCACGCAAGGTCACTCCGCGCGCAAGGCGATAATCGGATCGACCTCAGCCGCCCGACGCGCCGGTAGGGCGCACGCGAGCACGGCGGTCCCGGCCACGGCCAACGCGGCAATACCGAACGCGATGACGTCGCCCGGCGGAACTCCCACCAGCCAATTGCTCAGCAAATGTGCGCCCGCTCGTGCGACGAGCAATCCGATCGCCAATCCCGCTAGCGCCGCGGTCAGGCCCTGTCGCATGAACCGCAGCACGACGTCGAGCGGACGTGCGCCCAACGCGATCCGAATGCCGATCTCCCGCATGCGCCGCGCGACGAGAAATGCGATTGTGCCGTACAAGCCGATCGCGCTCAGGAACAACGCCAACCCCGCGGCGGCGAGCAACACGACTTGTCCCAGATGGATCTGCGGATACAACGCGTCGAGTTGCGAAGACATTGTCATCACCTCGGCCACGGGCACGTTCGGATCGGCCGCCATGGCCGCGCGTTCGAGCACGTGCAAAGCGCGCACGGGGTCGCCTCGGACACGGACCGCGAAGCGCGCGTCTCTCTCGGGGCCGAGCGCGTTTTGCCAGAACGGCACGAACGCCATGAGCGGCGTCGCATCGCTGCTCATCTGAATGCGATAGTCCGGCACGACACCTACGACGCGAAACGCACGTCCGTGAATGAATGCGTCGCGTCCCAGAGCGTCGCCGCGCGGCCAGAGCCGACGGGCCAATGCTTCGCTGACGATCGTGACCGGAGTCGCGCCCTCTCCGTCTTGCTCGTTGAACTCCCGGCCGCCGAGCACGGAGATGCGAAGCGTCGAGAAGAAGCCCGGCGAGATCGAGTGCGTCTCGGCGTCGGTCGTGCTGTCGCCTGGAGAAGTTCCGACACCGGCGTGCCACGGCGTGCCGGACCAGAGGAGCCCCGACCCGCGCGCGAACCCGACCGATTCCACCCCTGGTAGCGCGGCGACGCGATCGCGCACGAGGCGGACGTAGGCCTGCGCGCGCTCCGGGCTGTAATCCACCGCCGCTGGCCTCACGCGAAAGAGCGCAACGTGCTCCGGATCGAACCGCTGCGCGTGTAGCAGATGAACGAAGCTCCGCGACAGCAGCGCCGCGCCGCTCAGGAGCGCGGATGTCAGCGCAACCTGCGCGGCGACGAGCCCGAACCGCGTTCGCCCGCGCGCCGCACCGCCCGTCGCGTTCTTCAAGACGTCCGCGGCGTCGGCGTTCGCTGTTGCCAGCGCCGGAAGCACCCCGAAGAGAATCGTCGCGCCGATCGACACGACGACGGCGAACAGCACGATGCGCGCGTCGACACCGATCTGGAAGAAGTGCGGGAAGCCCTCCTCGTCGCTCGCGAAGAAGCCCATGAGTCCGCGCACGGTCCACATCGAGAGCACGAGTCCGAGCAAACCGCCCGCCAGACCGATGAGCAAACTCTCACTCAGCAGTTGCTGCACGATTCGTCCGCGGGTGGCGCCGAGCGCGCGGCGCAAGGCAACATCACGTTCGCGCGAAACGCCGCGTGCCAGCAAGAGACCGCTCAGGTTTGCGCACGCGATGAGCAGCAACACTCCGGCGATCGCGGTCAGCAGTCGCGACAACGGCTCGTACCGGCGCTGCTCCGCGCGGACCACGCCGCGCGCCGGCAACACGAGCGGCCGTCGCACCGAATCGTCGCCGAACGATGCCAGCGACAGCGCGCGCGAGAACGTGCCGACCGCGGCTTGCGCGCGGCCCAGGCTGACGCCGTCGGCCAGACGCGCGAGGACGTCTGAATCCTGGCAAGGCCGATGCGGCGCGCACGCCGATCCAGTCACGCCCATCATGCGCGTCGGCAGCCAAAGCTGGCTCGGCGTCTCGCCGATGCCGACTCCGTCAAAGTCTTCAGGCCCGACGCCGACGATCGTGAAGTCCCGGCCGGCCACGGCAATGTGCTCTCCGATCACGCGCGGATCGGACGCGAACTGATTCTGCCAGAGCGCGCTGCTGATTACCGCCACGGCATCGCGATCGGGGACGGAATCTTCCGCTGCCGAAAAGAAGCGCCCCAGCCGCGGCTGCAACCCGAGCATCGGGAAGAACTCGGCCGATACGAACGAGACATACTGCTGGCTCAGCGCGCCGCGGGAGCGAACGAACACCACGTTGCGGGCATCGTCGGCCGCGACCGCGTCGAACACGTCGCGATGCGACCGCAACACCTCGGCGCCGCCGGTGCCGAGGAACCCCAGGCGCCCGTCGGCGCGCGTGAGGTACACGCGTACAAAACGCTCGGCGGATCGAACCGGGAGCGGCCTTAAGAAGATGGAGTCGACGAACGCGAACACGGTGACCGTCGCCGCGATGCCGAGCCCGATCGTCGCGATGGTCGAAAGCGCGAACCCCGGGTGCGCACGCAACCCCCGCAGCGCGATGCGAAAGTCGCGGGCGAGGCTCTCGAGCGGGCGGCTTCGCAACTCGTCGCGCGCCTCCTCAGTCCACCGCGCCGCGCCGCCGAATGCAATCTGTGCCGCATGCCGAGCCTGATCCGGCGTCATACCCGCCGCGATCTTCCGCTCCGTGAACATGTCGATGTGAAACTGCATCTCGTCGCGCATGTCGCGCTCTTCCTCGGGCAGCCGACGAAAGCCGGCAACGAGTTGCAGTGCACCGCGTATGCGCGACCAAAGGTTGACCATGACCACTCTCGCTTCTCGGGCTCGAACGACTGCCTCGGGACAGTTGGAACAAAAGGTGAACCGGATGAATCAGGATGAGACGTGATCAGGCAACACGCACAACAATCTGTGGTTGCCATGATCCCATCGAACCGGTTTATCCTGATTCATCCTGATTTATCCTGATTCATCCTGATTTATCCTGATTCATCCTGATTCATCCTGATTCATCCTGTTCCGCATCTTGATCCAACTCGATTCGGCGCAATCGCTCCGCGTCGTCCGCAGGGCGCAACGACCTAGCTCGGCGACATCTGCATCACGAGATCGACCGCCCGCGCCAGGCGCTCCCAGTTGCGATGCTCGGCGGCGAGGTGCCGTTGTCCGGCGGTCGTGAGCGCGTAGTACCGCGCTCGGCGATTATTCTCGGTCGTTTGCCAGGCGGACGTGATCCACCCTTGGCGCTTGAGACGGTACAGGGCGGGGTAGAGCGAACCCTGATTCACCTGCAGCGCGTTCTTCGACCAGTGGTGAATCCGCTCGGTGATCCCCCACCCGTGCATCGGCTCGAGCTGGAGCGCTTTGAGAATCAGCATGTCCAACGTGCCCTGCAGCATGTCTCCGCGTTCGACGTCACGCTCGGCCATTCGCTCTCCTCTCGATCGTAGAGAGGAGTATGGCATTGCTTCTCTCGATTGTCAAGAGAAGGCAGCGAACGCCGCGAATAGTCGCACCTTGCGACGATCCTCGATGTCAACGGTTATTTCCACACGATTCGGCAACCGATGCCCATCGTCGCTGTCAAGAATACCGCGCGGCGAATGGCGCACTAACTTCTGTGCTCCGCATCGCGCCGCACTCACATCGCTCAGACGTGCCCGCCACCATCCATCCGACCGCCTTCATCCACCCACAGGCCGTCGTCCTCGGCGACGTCAGGCTTGGCGCGCGCGTGTCAGTCTGGCCGGCGGCGGTGCTGCGCGGTGACTCGGCCGCGATCACGATCGGCGACGACAGCAATGTGCAGGACGGAACCATCGTTCACGTCGACGACGGCGTGCCGACGACGATCGGCAAGCGCGTCGCCATCGGACATCGCGCTATCGTGCACGGCGCGACGATCGAAGACGACTGCCTCATCGCGATGGGCGCGGTGCTGCTCAACCACGTTCACGTTGGAACCGGATCGATCATCGGCGCAGGCGCCGTGTGTCGCGAAGGCATGCTCATTCCGCCCAACTCACTCGTGCTCGGTGTGCCGGGTCGTGTCACCCGCGCGACGACCGCCGAGGATCGGAGGCGTATCAAACACACCGTCGATTCGTACCTCGAGCTCCAGGAGCGGCATCGTCGCGGAGAATTTCAACCAGCGGAGCGCTCGTGAGCCGCACTGAGCGGTGCCCGATGGTATCGGAAATGCACGAGTTTCCGGGCAAAAAGATGACGGATTTGTCACCACGCCGTCGTGGTGCGGTAACGACGCCCCGTCGCGGTCGCTCCGCTCGGCGCGTCGGCCGAAAAATGTCTAAGTCGTTCGCGGTGCGGGGTTTTCCCATGTTGTCGATCACGTCCAATCAGAACCTGCAGGTTAGTTATGGCCGGTTGTCGACACAGACGGGCCCGTTTTCAACGCAAGCGGACGCACGCTTTCAGCTTCGTGATCTGTTTTTCGTAAGTAGCTATTCCGCCGGTAGTTATCTTACTACTGGCGTGGAAACACGATCCTCGGTAGCATTCGCGCCCACGATTCCTACTCGGACTAGAGCGCTGCGCGCGCACCGACGAATCGAGAAGTTCAGACCTTCGTTTGTATCCCGCCCGTCGTAAACCCGTTACAACCGATTCACCGATTCACCGCTTCATCGCCAGGAGTACCGTCACCATGCCTCTTCCCGTCAACCCGCCCGCGGGTCCCGTTTCGCTCTCCGCCAACGCGCGCACGGTGCTCGAAAAGCGCTACTTGGTGAAGAATGAAAAAGGGAAGCCTGTGGAGCAGCCCGAGGATCTCTTCTGGCGCGTGGCGACGGTCGTCGCCGAGGCGGACCGGAAGTACGGGGCGAGCGACGCGGCGGTGCAACAGACGGCGGAAGAGTTCTATGCATTGATGACGCAGCGCCGCTTCGAGCCCAACTCGCCCACGCTCATGAACGCCGGCCGTCCGCTCGGCCAGCTCTCGGCGTGTTTCGTCCTTCCGGTCGAAGACGCGCTCGCCAATGGAAAGAACGGCATCTACGACACGTTGAGCGCCATGGCGCTCATTCATCAGAGTGGTGGTGGCACTGGCTTCTCGTTCTCGCGCCTGCGCGCGAAGGGATCCATGGTCCGCTCGACCACCGGGGTCGCCAGCGGACCGGTCTCTTTCATGAAGCTCTATGATGCCTCGACGGACGCGGTGAAGCAGGGAGGCACGCGGCGCGGCGCGAACATGGGCATTCTCCGGGTCGATCACCCGGATATCATGGAGTTCATCACCTGCAAGGAAGACCTGACGCAGGTGACGAACTTCAATATCAGCGTCGCTGTGACGCGAAAGTTCATGGAAGCGGTCAAGGCCGGCAGCCAGTACGACCTCATCGATCCGTCCAACGGCAAGGTCGCCGGCCAGCTCGACGCCCGCATGGTGTGGGACAAGATGATCCTCGGCGCTTGGCGCACCGGCGAGCCGGGCGTCTTCTTCGTCGACGAAGCCAACCGCTACAACCCCGTGCCGCACCTCGGTCGCTACGAGGCCACGAACCCCTGCGGCGAGCAGCCGCTGCTTCCGTATGACGTCTGTAATTTGGGTTCCATCAACGTCGGCTATTACGTGCGCGACGGGAAGATGGACTGGAAGGCGTTCAAGGCCGACATCAGGCTGAGCACTCACTTCCTCGACAACATCATCGACGTCAACAAGTATCCGCTCAAGGAGATCGACGCCCTCTCCAAGCGCATCCGCCGCATCGGACTCGGCGTCATGGGCTTCGCTGACGCGCTGGTGCGTCTCGGCATCGCCTACGACAGCGACGAAGGTGTCGAGTTCGGCCGCAAGGTCATGGAGTTCGTCGACGTCGAGAGCAAACGCGAGTCGAGTGGCCTCGCCGCCGAGCGTGGACCGTTCCCCGAGTGGGCCAGGAGCATTTGGGGGCCGGATGAGACGTGCGCGCGCGACGAGGACGGCAAGCGCATCCGTCCCATGCAGCTCCTTCGCAACTGCAATGTGACGACGGTCGCACCCACGGGCACGATCAGCATCATCGCCGGCTGCAGCTCGGGCCTCGAGCCGCTGTTCGCCGTTGCGTTCATGCGCAATCAAGCGGGCGTGATGATGCCCGACGTGAACGAGGATTTCGTCGCCATCGCGAAGCGCGAAGGGTGGTATAGTGACGAGCTGATGGAGCGCATCGCCAAGACGGGCACGGTGAACCACGCCGAAGTGCCCGAGAAGTGGCAGAAGGTATTCGTGACCGCCAACGCGATCGCGCCCGAGTGGCACATCAAGATGCAGGCGGCTTTCCAGCAGCACTGCGACTCGGCGATTTCAAAGACTACTAATTTCGCCCACACCGCCACGGTCGACGACGTCCGCAAGATCTACGAGATGGCGTACGACATGGATTGCAAGGGCGTCACGGTCTATCGCGACGGCTCGCGCGACAACCAAGTGCTCTCGACCGGCGCGACACAGAGGGCGACAGAGGTGCGCGAAGGGAAGGGCGTTGCCGAAGCGGCGGCGGCCTCCGACCGCTCGGCGCTCGCCGACCTCCGCAGCAATCTCGCCGAGAGCCAAGCGGAGATCGAGCGACTTCGGAAGCAGCTCTATGAAGTGGAGGCGGAGAATCTCCAGCGCCGCGCCAAGCGCTCGCGTCCCGACAAGCTCCGCGGCACGACTATAAGAAAGGAAACCCCGCTCGGCGTGATGTTCGTGAACATCACCGAGGACGAGAAGAGTCAGCCGTTCGAAGTGTTCGTGACGCTAGGAAAAGCTGGCGGCTCCGCCATGGCGGATGTCGAGGCGATGGGGCGGTTGATGTCGCTCGCTCTGAGATCCGGCATTCCGATCATGGAGATTCACCGGCAGCTCAGAGGGATCTCGTCGGACCGTGCGGTCGGTCTTGGCCCGAACAAGGTGTTGTCGGTGCCGGATGCGATCGGCATCGCGATCGAGGAGTGGCATCGCGATCGATTCACCGGCGTGCAGGGTGAGCTGATGCCGCCAACTTCGGTCGAGACGGGTGGCGCGCCGGCGGCGGAGATGGTGACCTCGATGACGCATCAGGTGCCGGCTGCGTTGCGGCCAACTGGCAACTCGGCGGCAGAGATGGAATTGCAGTTCGGGCTACGTCACGCCGCGGAGACGTTCATTGGGACGTGTCCAGACTGCGGTTCGCAGATGGAATACGCCGAAGGGTGCGTGAAGTGTCATGTGTGTGGGTTTAGTGAATGTGGGTGA
>DASVYG010000013.1:0-2210 GCA_036392315.1 Gemmatimonadaceae bacterium | reverse complement strand
TGACCGTGAAGACTTCTCGCCGCGACTTCGTCGTCGGAGATAATGCCGACGAGGACGCCGGCGTCGGTGAACAAAAACCTTCCGCCGGGAGCAAGGACACGCGCAATTTCTCGAAAGAGCGCGCTCCGATCGTGGACATGGAGAACGACGTCCAACGACATCGCGGCATCGACCGAGCCGCTGTCGAGAGGCAGCCGAGAGTTCAAATCCGCCTCCCCGATCGTCGCCAAATGGTCGACGCCGAGCGACGCGGCGCGACGACGCCCGGCGGCGACCGCTTCGCTGCTCAGGTCCAACCCCGTGCCTCGGCAGCCGACAGAGCGAAGGATATAGGTCAGTGGCCCACAAGGTCCGCAGCCGACGTCGAGGAGATGATGCGACGGTGCAAGCTTGAGTCGATCGATGTCAGCGCGAAGCTCGCGCGCGGTGACCCACGAGTGCTGGCCGATGTCCTCGCCGTACGCTTCGCTTCGGACGCGCCGCATCAGCGGCGAGTCGAACTCGTCATAGACGGAGTCGTACGTTCGGTTCGTCGGTCCGTCGCGCACGCTCATTCAGGATGTTGGCCGCAGGCTTGGGCGGAGGGAGAGGTCAATCGTTCGCCCGCGAGCGAGTATGCGCCGATCGGCGGCGAACGTCAACGCGGGCGCGGCAGATGGCGAGATGCGGCTTCGGCGCTTAGCATGCACTCGTCCCCAGCTATCGAGCGAGATCAAGTTGACATCTCCAGCCACTTCAGCGCTCGTGATTACGCCCGAGCAATTTCTCAAGCACTGGCAAGGCCATCGCGGACTGACCCGCCGTGCGATCGCGGCCTTCCCCGACGACAAGCTGTTCACCTTCTCCATCGGCGGCATGCGTCCGTTCTCGGCATTTGCCATGGAGTGTCTCGGGATGGCTGTGCCGACGCTACAAGGCGTAATCACCGGGGAGTGGAAGACGTACACCACGCCGACGCCGGAGACTAAGGCCGACATCCTGGGCCTATGGGACGAAGCAACCGCCGAGATCGACAAGCTGTGGCCGACGATTCCGCCGCAACGGTTTCAGCAGGTCGACAAGGCGTTCGGCCAGTGGGAGATGACGATCTACGACCTGTTGCTCTACGTCGTCGACAACGAGATCCATCATCGCGGGCAAGGGTACGTCTACCTACGCCAACTCGGGATCGAGCCGCCGCCCTTCTACGAGCGAGGCTGACCCCGAGAACGGTTCGTCGACGCGAGAACGCCGCGTCGGCGAGAGCGCTACGTGAAGATGATCTGGCCGCCGCCCGCCATCGCGTAAAATTCGCCGACCGTGATGACGTCCTCGAGCTCGTCGATGAAGTCGTCGCGGTCGAGCCCGAACATGTCGACCGACGCCTTGCACGCGTACAGCTTCGCGCCCGAGTCGGCAATCATCTGAATGAACTCGGGCACGGGCGGAATATCGAGCTTGGCGATCTGCTTCTCCATCTGATGCGTCACGAACGACGACATGCCCGGAAGGCCGCCGACCATCGTCGCCAGGTGCAGGCCCGGATTGCCGACCGTCGCGACCTTCAGATGCTCGTAATGCTTCTTGTTGATTGCTTCCATCCCGAAGAACGTGAAGAAGACGTTCGCCTCGATGCCTTCCATGCGCGCGCCGTTGGCCATGATCAGGCCCGGATATACGCCCTCGAGCGAGCCGTGGGAGATGATGATCGAGACTTTATCGATGGTGTCTGACATGATGGCGGGCCTCAGATGCAGCCGTGCGGCTTCGGGATGCCGCCGATCTTTGCCGCCAGCTTGGCCGGACCTTTTGGAAAGAGCTGATAGAGCTCTTTGATCGCGACGCCCGACTCCTTGCCCAACGAGCGAATCGTCGGCGCGCTGCCGGTCTCCAAGAATTTGTCGCGCATGAATTTCACGACCTGCCAGTGCTTGTCCGTCAGCTCGGGGATTCCGTTCTCGGCCGCGATTTCACGGGCGATCTCCTCGTTCCATTCCTCGGGTTTCTGGAGAAATCCTTCCGCGTCGAGCGCGAGGTCGTGATATCCAATCAATGTCGTAGACATGAGTCGCTCCTTCAGGTGGTGGTCAGGGATGTTTTCCACGCATCGACATTTGCGGGCCGACGCCCGGGATGTCGTGTCCGGGAAGCAGCACGTTCCAGTAGACCCAGCGGAACGCGAGCTTGCCCATGTGATTGAGCCGAGACTCGCCGAGCAGGCGCATCGGGCC
>DASVYG010000012.1:0-7634 GCA_036392315.1 Gemmatimonadaceae bacterium | reverse complement strand
TTTGCCCGACGCCATGAGGCGCGACAGGTTCTGAAAGCCGATGTCGAGCATCGCGCCGTCGCCGCCCATCGCCACGATCGGCGGGCAGAGATCGAACTCGTCGTCGGTGAACCGCTGCCAATCGAGAAGCGACAGCTCGGGTTCATCGCGCGACGCATCATACTGGTTCGACGCGAGCAAACTCGCGCGTCGAACTTCCCGGAATGCGTCGGCCATTTTGCGCATGTGACCTTCGAACAAGCCGATCGCGAGCGACGGCGAATCCTGGAAGAGATGATTCGCCCATGGGAACGGGTATGGATTGTATGGATAGGTGCTTGCCCACACCGACGAACACCCGGTGCTATTCGCCATGCCCATCTTGGCGCGCCCTTTCCCGCTCGGTCCCTCGACATAGCGCCAGCGAAGGTCGCGTAGAGCGTGAAGGCTCTTGGTGAGACGTTCGAGCTCGATGTGCTTGGCGGCGTCGATCGGGACGGGCACGCTGCCCTTGGCAGACGCCGCGGCATCGAGATCGGCGTCGGACGCAACGAGCGTCCGCGCTTTGGCGTCGAGCGTCGCGATTAGCTCGTCAAGTTGGGCAACGAAGCGCGCCGTGCGTGGGCCCATCAGCGCGTGAATCGTCGAGATGACGAGGTGCACCGAGGTCTTCTCACCGCACCCCATGCACGCGCCGTCGCCTCCGACCATCGAGCGGTACGAATCCTTCTTCAGCAGCAGCGACGAGAGAACGCCGATCCCTTCGTCGATGTCGCGAACGGCGAGGAAACGATCGGGCGTGTCGGGCAGCTTCTGCCAGAGATCCCAATTGCGGCGCAGGCGGTCGACGACCGTCGGCTCTTGCTTCGTGCTGACCAGCGCGCCGTCGGGACAGACCTCGACGCAGAGGTTGCAGCCCTTGCACGCTTCGGGGTTGATCGTGATCGCGAGCAGTCCGCCGCTGCCGGCCTGCTTTGCTTCCGGGTTGTCGAAGTACGCCGCGGTCTTGGCGACCGGGAACTCCGCGACCACGGTGCGCAGAGCGCCGTAATCGGCATCGAGCGACGCGCGCTTGTCGCCGTCCCAGTTGAGCTTCGTCGCCACGTTCGCGTACGCGGCATCGAGCGTCGTCGCGAACGAGACGAATGGCTCGGTCTTCATCAGCCGACGTACTTCTTTCGCGAGATGCTTGGAGACTTGCGGCAGCCGATCGAGCGTACGTCCTCTGCTTCCCGCGACGCCGATTCCGACCTCGATCAGCTGATCGATCTCGGTCACGAGACCTGGGATCGCCGAGTCGGGGCACTGGACCCAGCATTGGCTGCAACCCGTGCAGGCGCTGGCGATGAACTGCGGAACTTCGAGGCGCACGTCGGTCATGTCGCGCACGACGCCGGTCGCCGCGGGAATGGCGCTGATCGCCGCGAACGGATCGGCGATGCCGTCGCTTCCCGTTTTGCTGAGGAAACAGACCTGCTCCCAAAAACGCCCCGGATTGCCGACGCCGGGTGCAGCGTCGTGCTCGTCGAGCAATTCGGGAATGGTCGGAACCGCGGCGTCGCCGGGCTCGCCGACCGGCAGCGTGTCGCAGTCGAGTTGGCGCAGTTCGTGATAGCCGCGCTCGATCACGCGGAAGTTGTCGGCGACGACGCGCTCACCGTGCTTCGCGAACTTCTTGGCGAGCTGTTGCCGAATCCCGGCGAACAGCTTCTTCTCGTCAAGCCCTTCGCGCTCGGCGAGCGGCGAGACGGCGAAGAATGCGCCCATAAACGCGGCGCCTTGCATGCGGTATCGAAGCTCGATGTCGGACGCTTCCGATCCCGCGATCGCGAATCCGTCGAGCAGATACGTGCGGATCTTTCGTTCGCGCAATTCGCGCCGCGCCCACTGTGGTATCGTGTCCCAGAACGCCTGTGGCAACTTGTCGCTCTGAATCACGAACGCGCCGCCATCGGCCAGACCGGCGAGCGGATTCGAGTGACGGAACACGTTCGGGTCGGGCGACAGCGAGACGTCCACGTGCCGCAATTCGCAGTTCAGTTTATTCGGCTCATGCGAGAACGTCGCGTAGAATGTCGTCGGCTGTCCTTTCTTCTCCGATCCGTATTTCGGATTCGCCTTCACGTGCAGGTGCATCAGATCGAACACCGTGCTGGCGAGATTCTTTCCCATCGTGATCGCGCCCCATCCACCGACGGAGTGGATCCGCACGGCGACCGTTCCCTCGGGCAGGAGGTTGATGTCGCCCGCGGGTCTCGGGAGGGCGAGCCCGCGCAGATGGGGATAGCTCTCGTCGAGCGTCTCTTCCCAGATCTGTAATTTCGGAAGTGTTGACGCCGGACGGATGAAATCGATGCCGAGGTAGAATTGCCGCCGACGCGCGGCGCCGGGGAGCATGTTCGTCACCGCGGCGACGATGTCGCCGGGCTGGAGATCGCGGCTGCCGAGTCCGAAGCATCCCGAGAAGAAGTCGGGCACCTCGTCCGGTTGTGCCGACGTGACGTTCGCGTACGGCAGCACCGCACCTTTCGACTCGCGCCCGTTCTCGAGCGCCATGGTCATCGCCGCGCGGATCTCACGAAGCAGCGGCGGATCGACCGCGAGCGGTTGGTCGACGCGTTCCAGGACGACGACGCCACGCTTGCCACGAAGGAGCCGCGTGACGAGATCCGCCGGGAACGGACGAAACATCGTCAAGTTCAGCACGCCGACGCGCAGGTTGCGTGTTGCACGGAGATGATCCGCAACGGCTTCCGCGTTGCTGATGACGGAACCCTGGCCAGCGATGACGTACTCGGCGTCATTCAACCGATAGCCTTCGACGCGCGAGTAGTGGCGGCCCGTGAGTCGCTCGAACTCGGCGAACGCCTGATCGGCAAGCGCCGCGACATGATCGAAGTAGAATGGTCGCTGTGCGGCAACGCCCTGCGCGTAGCTGTCCTGGTTCTGCACGACGCCGAGCATCGCCGGATAGTCGAGGTCGAACATCTCGGGGACCCGGCGCCGCCGGTCGCCGAAAACCAGGCGCTGCGCAGCGGTGGGGGAGTCGATCAGATCTGCCGGATCCCCGAGATATACCTGCACGAGTTCGCGCTCAGGCAACAGCAGCGACTCGATAACGTGACTGGTGAGAAATCCATCCTGCGCGCAGATGCCCGGATTGAGCGACAGCTCGGCGATACGATGCGCGATGAGATTGAGATCCGCGGATTGCTGGACGTCCTTGGCGAACAGTTGGAAGAAGCCGGTGTCGTCGACGGCGTGATAGTCGTCGTGACCCGCGTGTACGTTGAGCGCGTGCTTGGTCATCGCGCGCGCGGCAACGTTCAACACATACGTGAGCCGCTTGCCGACCGCCGCGTACAGCGACTCGTGCATGTACGCGATGCCCTGCCCGCTCGAGAAATTCGCCGAGCGCAGGCCCATCATGCTCATGCCCGTCGTCACTGCTGCCGCCGCGTGCTCGCCCTCGGGCTCGAAGAACAGCAACCGACGTCCGTTGACGTTCGTGCGACCTTCCGCGACGGCGAGCGCCCAGCCCTCGCCCATCTGGGTGGACGGAGTGATCGGGTATGCGCCCGCGGCTTCGCTCGCCGCGGTCTCCATCGCGACCACCGCGCTGCTGCCGTCCATCGCTTGTCGCACGCCCGGGAAGCGCGCCTTCTCGACCGGCGGCGCGGGCGTCTTGGTCCAAAGCTTCATGCGAGTGTACTCCCAGTGAACGCGAGGACATCGCTCCGAGCGACGTTGTTGGTGAACTGGGCGCCTTCGATCCATTGAATGGCGCCGGTCGGGCAGCGGCGAATCGCGCTGATGTCGGCGAGCTCGTTCTTCTCGTAGTGCACCACCGCGACGCCGCGCTCGATGCTGATCAACCCCGGCGCGGCGTCGAGCACGCATTTGCCGCACGCCGTGCATGCGACGGCACATGTGGCCAGCGCGCCGTCGCCCTCGATCTGACTGCGACACTGCACGATGAGCCGCTGATCGAGTGGGATGATCTCGAACAGATTCTTGGGGCACGCATCGACGCAGTCGCCGCACGCCGTGCAGAGCGCGACGTCGACGACCGGTAGGCCGAACCGGTTCATCGTGATGGCGCCGAAGTCGCACGACACTGCGCAATCGCCGAATCCCAGACAGCCCCACGCGCAGCCTTTGCCGCCGCCGGCGACCGCCGCCGCTGCGCCGCATGTGCCGAGGCCGCGATACTCCGCCTGCTGCGTTGCCACGTTGCTCCCGCCGGCGCACATCAGTCTCGCCACGCGCTTGTTGGCTTCACCCTTGTCCACGCCGAGGTACGATGCGATTTGCGATGCACCGTCGTCGTTGAGAACATTGCAGCCAGCGGGCTTGGCTTCGCCCCCAACGACCTTCTCGGCGAAACCGCGACAGCCGGGCGATCCACACGCGCCGCAGTTTGCGCCCGGCAACATCGACGCGACGGTGTCGATGCGCGGATCTTCCCACACGCGCAGCTTCCAATACGCCAGCGCGATGATGATCGCGAAGACCAGTCCGACGCCGCCGAGGATCACGATGGATCCGAGGGTTTGGCTCAACATGATGGTGGTCTAGACGGCGTCCTCGAGACCGCTTTGTGAGAGCAGCCACGAGGCCAGTCGTTCGGTTGGATCGCCGGCGCCGGCGGGCGCAAGCGCGCCGACCGGTGTCGAAGACAGCGACGGTCGCTCGGCGATGGCGTCCAGCTGTGCGAGCTCCTCACGTTGCTGGCGCGGACTGATGCCGGCGATCGATTTGCGAGGCTCCGTGGCCGGACGATTCCAGATCGTGATCCGCTGCCAAGGCACGGCGCCGCGATCCGGATCGTGGACGAACGTAGTGGCCGTGTCGGACACGAGCGCGGCAATCGCCGGCCCTGTGAACGCGCCGAATCGATCGAGGCCTGTGGCGTCCCGTGTCTGGAGGACGAAGGTGTTCGGCGTAATGAGACGTACGAGCGGCGCGGGGGCGCACGTTCCTCGCACGACGAGGACGATGTGAATCCCGCCGTCGATGAGGTGCGAGAGCGTCTCGGGACGAAGATCTTCGGCGTCGAGCGTGACGACGAGCGGCGGTGCGTGGCGCCGTTCATCGCGCGTCCAGTGCTCGAAACCCCAAGCGAGCGTGAGCAAATCGTGCTCATTCGGACGATAGCGTCCGGTCCGAACGAGATCTGCGGCGACGGCGGCGCCGAATGCGCGTCCGAGCGTCGCCAACGTGCTCGACACGACCAGGTCGAGCGAGCCACCGCTCCGCAAATCGATTGAGAATGCGTCGTCGTGCATCGCGGCGAGCTCCTCGAGCACGGCGGCGGCGTGAGTGATTCGCGCACGCGCGCCTGCGTCGAGGGTGCTCCCGCGAATGACCGCCGACAACCGATCGGCATCGATCCGTCCGCGAGCGAATGCGCCCAACTCGAGCTCGAGTCGCGACGGTCCGCCGGCGGATGCCAGCACGCCGCGCACGCGCTCGAGCGAGCTCACGACGGCGGAGCGATAGACGGCGAGCGGCTTCGCGATCGCGGCGCGCGCCAGGGCGAGACGATCGTCAGACGGCATACTTGTCGAGCTCCGCGTTGAGAAGAGCGAGTCGCTCGTTCGTCGAGACTTTCGGGGGTCGGCGGATTTCGTCGTAGCGCGGTCGCTTCTCGTCGCGGAAGAAGACGCCGAGCCGAAGGCGCTCGCCGTCTTCAGCTAGCCGCCGCGCCGCGTCGAGGTCCGACGGATCGTGCGCCAACCGGTTGCGATAGATCATGTCGAGATCCGGGACGACGACGCCGTCGTCGTGCACCAAGAGCTCAACGAGGCTCGGATCCTTGACCGCACGCTCGTAGAGCGACGCCGTGTACATTGGGCAGCGCTGGAGAATGCGAACGAAGCCGAGGCCCTTGTGCTGATACGCAGCGCGCAGCGTCGCGTAGAGGTGCGCCGGAATCCATTCCGCCGTCTGCGCCACGAATGAGACGTTGGTCGTCCCCAGCGTGGTGCTCAGCGGATTGAGCGGCGGCAAGTAGCTGCCGAACGGCTGCGTGTTGGTCTTGAGTCCTTGCGGCGTCGTCGGCGACGTCTGCTTCTTCGTCAAGCCATAGATGCTGTTATCGAGCAGCATCGCGACCATGTTCATGTTGTAGCGCACGGCGTGGATCCAGTGCGCGGCGCCGATGGAGCAACAGTCGCCGTCGCCCATGACGACGAAGACCGTGAGGTCGGGCCGATGCAGCTTCACGCCGGTGGCGATGGGAAACGCGCGCCCATGGATGCCGTGGAATCCGTACGTCTTGAGGTAGTGCGGAAAGCGGCTCGAGCAACCAATGCCCGAGACGAACACGGTCTGCTCTGGCTTCAGCTGTTCGCTCACGAGCAGGCGTTGCACGGCGGTGAGCACCGAGTGATCGCCGCAGCCCGGACACCAGCGCGCCGTGGGGCCCTCGTAGTCGCCGAGCTCGAACGAGCGCTCGTCGTCATCGATCGGCCCGCAGCCCACGAAACTGCACAGGGAGTCGTTCATCGCGAGCCTCCGTCCGGTGTCGCGTGTTGAGGTGAGACCGCGGTCCGAATCACGTCCACGATCGCACCGGGTCGCAGCGGCTCTCCTGGCACGCGCGTCCAGCAGTCGACGTCGACCAGCGTCTCGGCTCGTAGGAGCCACGCTAGCTGTCCGCGCCGCCGATTCTCGCTCGTGATGAACGGATCCGATGGGTCGTCGCTGTAGTTGATTTCCACCGTCATCACCTTGTCGAACCGCCGGAAGATCTCGCCCAGGCCCGGCTCGAGCGGCGAGAGGAACGTCAGGTGAATCGACGAGACCGAGACTCCCTCGGCGCGTGCACGATCCACCGCTTCTTCGATCGCGCCCCGTGTACTTCCCCATCCGACGATGAGCAGCTCACCCGTCTCGTCGCCGTGGATCGTGGGCGGCATGAGCATTTGCTGAAGCACCGCGAGCTTGCGGCTGCGCATCGCTGAGGCGTGCTGGTGCACGCCGGACCCGTAGGCAACCTTGCTGCGCTCGTCGTGCGCCAGACCGGTCACGGTGAACATTCCGCCGGGTTGTCCCGGAATGATGCGCGTGGAGAGTCCGAGCCGAGGGTCCCATTCGTACGGCCGTGTTCCCTCGGCGACCGGAACGAGATCCGGCTCCGCAGCGCTCCACTCGGCGCACAACACGGGACGTGGGAAGGGCTGGACGCCGGTCGCGAGATTCGCGTCGCTCAGCACGATCGCCACGGTGCGAAATGCTTCGGCGAGGCGGCGTGCCGTGACCACCGAGTGAAAGCATTCCTCGATCGTGGATGGCGCGATGACAATGCGCGGCGCGTCGCCAGTCTGCGCAAACAACGCGGCGAACAGATCCGACTGCTCGACCTTGGTCGGAAGACCGGTGCTCGGTCCGCCGCGCTGTACCTCGATCACGACGAGCGGCGTCTCGGTCATGATCGCAAGCCCGATGAACTCCGTCTTGAGCGCGAGGCCCGGACCGGATGTCACGGTAAACGCAACCTTGCCGGCGTACGACGCGCCGATCGCGACGCCCGCGGCCGCGATCTCGTCTTCCGCCTGATGGAGAATTCCGCCGAACTTCTCGAACACCTCCGCGAGGAAGTGCGAGACTGACGTCGCCGGCGTGATCGGGTACATCGCGCACAGTTCCAT
>DASVYG010000011.1:0-9422 GCA_036392315.1 Gemmatimonadaceae bacterium | reverse complement strand
GCCACGACATCGTGGGCGCAAGGCTCGCCTGCTCCGCCGTCGGGCGTGCTCATCAACAGCCGAGATCTGGCGTTGTTCGCCGGGGCGACGGCCGCGACCGCGGCGCTGTCGCGATTCGATGTGCGCATCGCGCGGACGTTCGGAGACTCGAGTTTCCACGTGCGGCACCCGGGCTTCACCGCGGCGGCCAAGCGGACCAGTCTCATGACGGAGACGGTGCTCATGCTCACCGGCAGCGGCGTGTGGGCGGTCGCACGCCTGTCCCATGACCGCGGAACGGCAGACGTCGCGTTTCATACGACGGAGGCCGTCGCGTCGGGCGCGGCGTTCATCCAGGTCATTCGCGGCGCGTTGGGACGCGCCCGTCCATATGTGATCGACGAGGCCGGCGAACGCCGCGACGCTGATCCGTACGAGTTCCAACTGCTGCACGGCTTCACGAGCTTCAACTATCGGTCGTTTCCATCGATGCACGCCATGGCGAGTTTCGCCGCGGCATCGGCGCTCGTTCAGGAAATGCGTGTGCGGCACACACCGCTGCGGGCCGAGGTTGCGCCGCTCCTCTATGCGGCCGCGGCCATGCCGGGCCTGGCGCGCATGTACCTCGATGAGCACTGGTCCACCGATATCGCGCTCGGCGTGTTTCTCGGTGTGTTCTCGGGGCAGAAGGCGGTCCTGTACAGTCACGCGCACCCAAACAACCGCATCGATCGGAGGTTCCTGGGGCCGGCCGGGCGAATCGGCATCGTAGGGGACGCGAAGGGACTGCGGCTCATGGTCAGTCCCTTCTAGACGCCGAGGATGCGCTACGCTAATTACAGTGGTCGCGTGACCGGTCGGCGGTGACCGTGTGCGCAATGGTTTTTCGCAGCGTCCGGAGTCGATGTGCTCACCACCATTTCCTCCGCGGCGACGTCGTTCGCCGCATCCGTCATTTCCCGCGAGACAAGTCTTGTCGCCGCCCTCCACCGTGACTCCACCGGAGAGCCCGTCCGCCAAATCCAAGAGTGGCTCACGTTCCATGGGCTGGGAATCAAGGTGGATGGCGAATTCGGAGCCGCGACCGAAACCGCGGTATTAGCCTTTCAGAAACAGGCGTCGCTACCCGCCACCGGCATCGTCGACGAAATGACGTTCGATGCGCTGATCTCGCCATTGACGGCCGCGCTTCAACCACTCGACGACTCGGGCGTGCTGAGTCAAGACGCGCCGCGCTACGCCGAGCAGCACCTCGCCCAACGTCCGCGAGAGGTGGGCGGCCCAAACTGCGGCCCATGGGTGCGCCTTTACATGAACGGCGCGGAAGGGGCCGACTTTCCGTGGTGCGCCGGATTCGCCTGCTTCGTGCTCAGGCAGGCGAGCGCTGGACAGCCGCTGCCCTTCGTGCCGAGCATATCGTGCGACGAGATCGGGAGTCGCGCGAAGGATCGGGGCGTCTTCCGAGAGGGTGGCCCCGACTTCGATACCTCCCAGTTGCGAACTGGCTCGTTGTTTCTGGTGCGCCGCCCAGGAGATGGGGGCGGGGTTGGGTGGCATCACACGGGGATCGTCGTCGGCATGGCCAAGGGCGCGGTCACGACGATCGAGGGCAACACGAACGACAGCGGCAGTCGCGAGGGCTTCGAGGTGTGCAAACGGGTTCGGGCGACGACAGTTCTCGACTTTGTGGTGCTTCCGGAATAGGACGGGACGCTGTCGTAGCTGGGCACACCCTTCGATTGGCGTCTCTACCGGAGCGACGCGTTGTCGCATATGCTCCGGAATGTCCGACGACGGCCCGCGTCCCTCGACAATGGAATTCGTGACGAGACGAGCTCGCAGTCGGCGGTCTCGCGCTGTTCGCGGCGATCGCCCGCGACGCGCCACGCGATGAGACGGATCGGTTTGCCTAATTCGGTGATCATTCGTGTCGCGGACACACCGTGAATAGGCAGCTCGCGAAGCATTTGCTCCTCGCGATCGAGAGATTTCGCGGGGAGCGGCTAGACCGCTACCTCCCGGAACTCGAACGCAATCAGCACTTGCCCACTAGCCAGATTGCGCAACTTCAGCGCGACAAGCTTCGTTCTCTCCTCACGTTTGTCCTGGACACGAACCAATATTTCCAAAAGAAGTACGCGGGCCGCGATGCGCTGAGCGATTTCTCCAGCCTCCCGGTCATGACGAAACAGGAATTGCGCGACAACTACGAGGACCTTGTTACGCCAGGGGCCAAACGCGCCGTCGATCTCGTCAAGACGTCGGGTTCCACGGGTGTACCGCTCAAGTTCTATCGAGACCGAACGGTGTTCGGGTACACACTCGCATCGGTTTACCGCGCCCACCGATGGCACGGATTGGACCTCGGCGCAAAGGAAGGGATGCTCTGGGGAATTCCGCCGAGCTGGAAGAACAGGGCGAAGATGCGAACGCGAGATCTTCTCCTCAATCGATTCCGAGAAATCGAATACAACCTCGACCCGCGAGTGCTCCAGCGGTTCTACGACGATTGCCGGCGGAAACGGCCCGAGTACCTCTTCGGATATTCGTCGATGGTCTACGAATTCGCGTTGTTCGTGCAGGAAACGAAGCTCTTGGGGACGGAGCTGGCGCTGAAGGGAATCATCTGCACGGCAGAGGTGATTCACGACTACATGCGAACCACGATGGAGTCCGTGTTCGGTTGCAAGGTCATCAGCGAATACGGCGCGGCGGAAACGGGCATCATCAGTTATCAGTGCCCGCGAGGCAAGCATCACATCTCGGACGACTGCGTGCTCGTCGAAGTGATCGATCGATCGGGCCGACCACTTCCGGCAGGGGAGGTCGGTGAAGTCGCGGTCACGGTGTTGCACAGCCAGTCGGCTCCAATCATTCGCTATCAGCTCGGTGACTACGCGAGCCTCAGCAACGAGAGGTGCGATTGCGGGGTGAATCTTTCGCTGATCGAGAACATCGTCGGCCGGACCAGCGGAGTGATCGTGACGCCGGCCGGACGATGTTTTCATAGCATCGCAGTGTACTACATCATGAAGGACTACGCCGACCGGTATGGCGGCGTCCGCCAGTTTAGAGTTCGACAAACAGCCGTCAACCGGCTCGAGTTCCACATCGTCGCCGGCAACGAGTTTTCGCCCGAGTCGCAGGATTGGCTCAGGCAACACGTGATCGAAAAGTTCGGCACAGACATGCTGGTCGAGTTCTTCGAGCACGAACAGCTGGATCGGACGGCCGCGGGCAAGCTCCGCGACTTCGAGACCGATCTGGACATCAATCAGCACCTGCTCGCCTCCTACCGCACGCCACATTCCGATCTGTTCGGCTCGCAGCGTTGACCGTGAATCGCGACGATCGCTCGCGACCCCTCAGAGCGAAAATTCGTACAACCCACGACCGTGCGTCGACGCGCGCAGCAAGCGACGCGTGGCGTGAATCTGCAGGTCGAACACGGGCGCGTCGGGTAAGCCGTTCGGCAGCGGCTCCCACGTCGCGCCCTTGTCCGCCGAGTGCCAGACGCCAATGTCGGCGCCGACGTACACGTTCTGCGGAGATTGCCGGTCGACGGCCAGCGCATTGTGCTCGACGTCGAGAAGATTTCGGTTCGATCCGGCCGCGCCGCTCCGCGCGTCCCATCGCGAGCCGTCGAAGTGCCAGACGTGCCGGTAATCGCCGCTTCCACCGAATGCGAGGTAGACGGACGCCCCCGTTGCGTCCGCCCAGTCGATCCCGATGTCGGACACGAGACCAGTGAGCGGCAATGCGCCGGCCTTCGCCGTGTGAATCGGCGTCACGCTCCAACTCGTGCCCGCGAGATCGAGACGCAACACTTCACCCGCCGTCGTCCCCACATACAGCCGACTCGGCGACGCGAACGCTAATGCGAACGCGCTGCCTCTGGTCCCGAGTGCGACGGACGTCGGCCATGTCTTTCCGAAATCCTTCGAGATGTAGACATGCTGCCCCGAGCCGAGTGCGACGACGTTCGCGTCCGCAGGCCGCGTCGGGTTGTATGGCGTGCCGACGACTGGCTCGGTCATCGTCGACCATCCGTACTTCTGGGAGTTTGCGCTCACCGAGAACGAGCTGTGGTCCTGACCGCCATCGGTGGCGCGCAGCACGTCGCCGTTCTGGAATGCCAACACCTGCTGCGGATCAGCCCAATTGATCAACGTGTAGCCGCCATCGCCCCACGCGACGTGCTTCCAGATCGCACCGCCGGTGGCGCGCGCGGTACCGTTGTCCTGGAGTCCGGCGATCAATACGCCCGGATCGGAGGGATGCTGCGAGAAGAAATTCGTGCAGAGGCACGACAGTCCGTTGTTGCGCGACTTGAACATGCCGCTGGCGCGGGGGTCGCGGTTGAGAAATGCGCCGCCGTCGCAGCCGACCCACAGCGAATTGGGATCGCCGGGCGCGTGCACGAGCACGTGGACGTCGGAGTGCGCGTTGGTGCCGATCGAAACTCCGGTCATGCGATACCCGCTTCCCTGGGTCACCACCTTGCATCGCCAGATCGACGCGGGGTACGGATCGACGTTGGCGTAGCTGCCGCCGAGGTAAATGGTGTTTGCGTCGCCTGGATCGACGGAGATGCAGAGATCGTAATCGCCCTGGCTCTCGCCGCTGTCCGCCGGCAGCACGTCGGGCGGATTCGCGATGCGCTTCCATGCGTTGCCCGGCGCATCGAGACGATACACGCCGGTGAGAATCCCGTTGGTGTTGGCGACGACGGCGTAAACGACGTTGGGATTGTTCGCCTGGACGCCGAGCGCGATTCGGCCGACGGATGTCTTGGGGAATCCAGTGCCGAGCGACTGCCAGGTGTGACCGTCAGCAGACGTCACGACGCCGCCGCTCCACTCGGCCGCGAAAAACTTGGTGGTTGCGCCACTCGAAGCGACGACAACGCTCGAGTGAACCTTGGGCCGGCGCTGCACCCATTCGTATCCCGCACCAGCCGAACGACGGACGCGTTGGTAGAGGCCGTTCGACGTCGCGGCAACGACGTTCTCGCGGTCGGCTGGATGCACAGCGAGCGAGAAGAACGCCTGGCCGGCCAACGTCGGCGAACCCACGGCGACCGGCTCGACCGCCCATTTGCCTCCGCCGTCGTCGGATCGGATTGGCCCGATGCCGCGATACGCGGGAAGCGCATTGATGATGCGGCTGCGGAAGATGGCCCACGTGTCGCCTTCGCCCGTTCCGACATACACCCGCTGCGGATCCTTTTGGTCGATCGCGATCGCGCCGCAGGCGAGGCTCGTGCTCGCGAATTGCTCGGGGTCGACGTCGAAGGCATCCATGCACGAACGCCACGTGGCGCCCATGTCGTCGGAGCGGAACACGCCGCCGTTCGCCGACGCCACGTACACGATGTTCCCGCCCTGTGCGACTGCGATGCCCGACACGCGTCCGCCCACCGGAGGTAGTCCGACGGCCTGACCGTTCATGACGACGCTGGGTCCGAGGGGCGTCCAATTTTTCCCGCCGGGAATGGTCGGGCCGCCGAACGGCGTGAGGCCGGCCGCCGCTCCGGCGGCAGCGGCCCGCACGTGCGCGTCGGCTTTGCGTTTCTTGTATTCGCGGAGGCGATCGAGCCACACCGTGTCGAGCACGGGCGCAAAGAATTCTTGTCCGGCGCCGCGTTGAATCATGACCTTGTGGCCCTTGGTCGCCGCGGTCTTTCGCCCGGTCTTGACGGCGGTCGCGGCCGCGCCAAAGCTCGCCGCTCCTCCGCCGCTCGCGATCGGACTGAGCCGAGCGTACGCGGCTTCCATGGTCGGCATGATCCATTTGACCGGCCCGTGCTCGCGTTCGACCACGACTTTGGCGCGCCCGGACGTGCGTCGCGAAACCTTGGATTTTGCTCGCGTTGCCGACGTTCTAGCCTTGGATGCTTTTGTTTTTGTCGCCATGCGAATCTCCTTGAAGAGCGTGGGTCATTCGAGCGGTCGCGGCGTCAGCCGCGGATTTGGAGAGCAGAGGAGAGCGAGAGCACGACGCCGAGCGACGCGCCGGCCCAACGCACCACGCGCTGCGGTGCGTAGCGATGCAGCACGGATCCGAGCGCGAGCGCGAGAATGGCTTTGGTCGCCATGGCGGACGTTGCAGCAGACCATACGAGCGCGGGGGCGCTGTAGCGTGCCGCGAATGCGGCGGTCGCGAGTTGACCGGGATCCGCCCACTCGGCGAAGAAGATCGCCGTGAATGCCGAGAGCGCGCCTCGCCAGCGCGAGCCGTGTTGGGTGAACGAGTCTGCGGCAGGCTCGTTCGCAGCATGCTGTGGCTCGCGCCAAATGGTCAACGCCGTCAGTGCGAACGCCAGAGAGCTCGAGGCGGCGACGGCTGCGTGCGGGAGTCGTGCGACGACGCCGCCGAGCGTGACCGCGACCAGCGATTTGGCGGCGAACGCCGGGATGGCCCCGAGGAGAACCGTTCGGGCGCCGATGCGTGCGGCGAGCGCGCCCGCGCCATAGAGCAGCTTGTCTCCGACCAGTTCGGCCAGAAGCACCGCGACGAAGGCGGTGCCGAACAGCGTGACGCTCATGCGTGCGTGCTACCCAGCGGCCCATCGGCGGAGAATCTTCTCCGCTGAGCTGCGGACGTCCGGCATCGTTACCCGCAGGGGTCGGACGATATGGCGAGGCCGATCGGTTTGCAAGGTCGGCTCGACATCGCCGGGATTAGAGGGCTCTAATAGGGGCGAGGGTTGCGTTCGCGGCTCGCAGTGTTCAGGTTCGACGCATGCGCCTCTATCCCCTCCTCGCGCTGGCCTTTGCCGCGCCACTCGTCGCACAGAAGCCCGCGACCGATCCGTACATGGCGCGCGCGCTGCGCGTGCTCCGCGCTCATCCCGTCATGGACGGGCACAATGATCTGCCCTGGCGAATTCGCGAGGATTCGGTCCATCCTCACGATGTCGACGGGTACAACTTGCGCACCAAGACTCCGGGAATGACCGACCTGGCCCGGCTCGCGCGCGGCCACGTTGGCGGACAATTCTGGTCGATCTACATCCCTGGCGAGCCCGGCGATTCGGCGTACCGCTCGAACGGCGCCGTCTCGAGCAAGCCGGGATACGCCCGCGTTCAGCTCGAGCAGTTCGACATCGCCCGCCGCATGATCGACAAATACCCCGAGCTCGAGTGGGCGCCGACGGCCGACGCCGTGCGCCGGTCCTTTGCCCGGAACAAAGTGGGCTCGCTCCTGGGGCTCGAGGGCGGCCACGCGATCGAGAACTCGCTCGCCTTGCTTCGGGTCTACTATGATCTGGGCGCGCGGTACATGACGCTCACGCACAACGTGACGCTCGACTGGGCGGACGCGGCGCTCGACAGCGCCAAGCATCACGGCTTGACGCCGTTCGGCCGAGAGGTGGTGCGGGAGATGAACCGGCTCGGGATGCTGGTGGATTTGTCGCACGTGTCGCCCGGGACCATGAGCTCGGCGCTCGACGTCACCGAGGCGCCGGTGATCTTCTCGCACTCGGGGTCGCGCGCGCTGGTCGATCACCCGCGAAACGTTCCCGATTCTATTCTCGCGCGCATTCCCAAGAACGGCGGGGTCGTGATGGTGCCGTTCGTGAACAGCTTCGTATCGGCGGCGGTGAAGGCGGACGACGATTCGCTCGCCAAACACGGGCAGAGTTGGCGCGCGTCACATCCGCGTCCCAAGGCAACGGTCGCCGACGTGGCCAACCAAATCGAGCACGTGCGCAAGGTCGCCGGCGTGGACCATGTCGGGATCGGAAGTGATTTCGACGGAATCACGGAGAACGTCGTCGGGCTCGAGGACGTCTCGACCTTTCCGGCGATCTTCGCCGAGCTCGCGCGTCGTGGATGGAGCGACGAGGACCTCGCGAAGCTGGCCGACGGCAACATCCTGCGCGTGCTCAAGCGCGCCGAGCAGGTATCGGCGAAGCTAAAGAAGGAGCGAAAGCCATCGACAGCGACGATCGAGAAGCTGGACGGAAAGCCTGGAACCAAGGCCTAGTCGTCTCCAGGAGCATTGCGTTTCGGGTCATCCTGAGGCGCGAAGCGACGAAGGATCTGCTGGTGCGACGAAACTGCTTGGCCACGGATTGACGCCGAGGATGCGGAATCCCACGGAACGGGCGACTCCAGTTCCTGTCGCGAAATCAAAAAAGAATTCCGCGGTAGTCCGTTTATTCCGTGGATTCCGCGGCTTCTCTCATCGCCCCGGGTGACGAGGCTTTCAGGCGTCGAACATCTCGCCGATCTGGCGCGAGCTGATCGGCTCGTCGACGAAGGTGAACGTGCCGTGGTCGCGCATCTCGGTCGCGGCGCGAATGCAGGCCGCCAGCGCCACGCGTGACAGGGCGCCGCCCACGCTGACCCGTTTCACCCCGACCTTCGACAGCTCGGCGAGCTCGAAATGCACGCCCTGCATCCCGGCGAGAACGTTCACCGGACGGTCCACGGATTTCACGAGCGTGGCCACGTCCTTCATGTCGGTGATGCCCGGAGCGTACAGGACATCGGCGCCGGCGTCCTGGAACGCGTTCAGACGACGGATGGTGTCGGCGAGGTCGCGCCGGCTGTGCAGATAGTTCTCCGAGCGCGCCGTCAGCGTGAGCGGTACGGGAAGCGCCCGCGCCGCTTCTGCGGCCGCTCTGATGCGATCCACGGCTAGATCGAAGGCGTAGATCGGATTGCCGGGCACGTTGGTGCTGTCTTCGATGGAGCAGCCAGCCAGTCCCGCCGCCGCCGCCATGCGGATCGTCTCGGCGACCGTCTCCGGATCGTCACCGAAGCCATTCTCCAGATCGGCGCTCACCGGGAGGTCGGTCGCCGCCACGATGGAGGCAGCGTGGGCGATCATCTCGTCGCGCGGGACGCCGTGGTCTCGTCGTCCGATGGAGAACGCGTAGCCAACGCTCGTCGTAGCCAGGGCTTCGAATCCGAGACGGGCGAGAAGGCGCGCCGACCCGATGTCCCACGGATTCGGGATGATGAACGCCCCGGGGCGCTGGTGCAGCTCGCGAAAGCGTTTCGATTTTTCAGCGTATGTTCGCATGCGATAATTGTAGGGGATCGGGGCAACACGCGTGTCACAGGCATATGCGCCCCTACCCTTTTTTCGTCGCGGCCTTGTGCACCGCGGCGGCGTGCTCGCATGACGCGACCTCCAACTCATCGCCGTCGACCACCGGAACGTCGAGCTCATCGAGTGGTCTCAATATCGCCGTCGACTCCACCGAGGTAAATCAGACGGGCGTCGTCGGCACGGCGATTCCAGCCGTCGTACACGTCACGCTCACTGGACAGCCGGCCCCCGGCGTCGCGGTATCGTGGATTGTCACGGGCGGCGGCGGATCGGTGTCGCCGGCGTCGAGCACGACCGATGCGAGCGGCGTCGCCACCGCGACGTGGACCCTGGGCGACACGGCTCACACGTACATGCTGACGGCGGGAATCACGGGC
>DASVYG010000010.1:0-30744 GCA_036392315.1 Gemmatimonadaceae bacterium | reverse complement strand
CGACCCATCGTCGTGCGGCGAGAGCGACTCGGCGATCTGGGGGCGGGCCGGCGCCGTCGTGGATTCGGCGACTGGAAACATTTTCGTCGCCACTGGGAACGCGCTCTGGGACGGCCGCACGAACTGGGGCGACGCGGTGATCGAGCTCGACGCGGGGGCGTCGCGCATCCTGGCCAACTACACACCCGCTAATACAGAAACGCTGAATGCGACGGACGCGGATGTCGGATCCACTTCACCCGTGCTCGTGGACGGGACACATGTCATTCAGGGCGGCAAGGACGGAAGCCTGCGCGTGCTCGACCTGCAAACCATAGCGGGCACGGCGCCTCACCGCGGCGGCGAGACGCAAAGCGTAGCGACACCATCGGGCTCGGCGCTCTTCTCCGCCCCGGCGGTTTTGCGGCGAGCAGACTCGGTGTGGGTGTTCGCCGCGGACGGCGGCGGCACTGCCGCATGGACGTATCGCGCCGGCACGCTGACCAAGGCATGGGGCAACACCAACGCCGGAACGAGTCCCATCGTGGCTGGCGGGCTTCTCTTCGTCTACGATCCCGGCGGTGTGTTGCGAGTCTACGAACCGACGACAGGACAACTACGTGGTCAACTCCAGTGTGGCGGCGGCCATTGGAACAGCCCCATTGTCGTGGACGGACGAATCGCGCTGCCTGAGGGAAGCGCGAACTCGCACAGAACGACCGGCGTGCTGAACATCTGGCGATTGCGCTGAACGGCCTTTCGCCTGCTCCACGCGTACTAGGGAACGAGCACGGTGCTCGCTTCGGACGCAGCTTTCACGCGGCTTCGCGAATACGGCACGGAGAAGAATCGATCCGTGGACCAGAGCGGGAACAGATCCCGGTAGTGCGCGTTGTCGGGGTCTCCCGACTGACCCGGTGTGTTGATGCCGAGCGTCTTCTCCCAATCGCTGAGATCGACGACGATGCGGAACGACGCGCCCGACGTTTGGTTGTCAGCACCGCCCGTGGCGCCGACGGTATTCGCGTCCCCTCCGCGCGGAGCCGGCCCAACATCGAGACGGGAACGCGTCGCGGAGTCGGCGGCGACACCGAGCGGATGAAGAATCGTCGCGTGATGGTAGGCCGCTTGGCCCCATCGCCACGCGTCGCGATTCGTTCCGAAGCGAGTCGTGAGCTCCGCGACGCCCTCGTCGAGACTCTTGACGATGAGTGAATCGCGTGCCGCGGTGCCGCTCGCGCCGAATACTTGCGCCGGTTGTATCAGCCAGTCGATGAGGCGCTTCGTCGAGATCGCTCGGATGAATGGCTGCGCCGCTGCGGGGACGACGACACGGCGCATGTTGGCGTTCAATCGCCGAAGCCACGCTTCGTAGATGCCGGCGGCGACCGATGCGGTGTCGAGCACGTAGTTCCACGAGAGCAGCGTGCGTCGCGCACTCTCCGCCGCCTCGGTCGAGGCATGCACGCCGGAGAGCAGCGCAACGAGTTGTCGCGCGGGAATCGAGAGATAGTCGGTTTGGAGACGAGCGAGGTCTGGTACGGTGAGCTTGCGGCCGGCACTGAGCACTTCGGTGATGCGCTGCACGCGATACGGATCGGCCCACTCGAAGCCGACGGCGTCCATGTGCGCGTAACCCTTGGGTATGAGATCGTTATTGGCCGTGGCGATGAACCCGTCGCGCGGATTCAGCGCGTGCGGCTTCTCTTTGATCGGGAGGAAACCCGCCCATTCGTATCGTCCGTCGCCGGGCACCGGCACGAGACCGCTCCAGTGCGTGCGAATCGGTGCGATGCCCACGGCCTGCCAGCCGATGTTTCCGCTTCGGTCGGCCCAAACCATGTTCTCGCCCGGGATGTTGCTGAAGGCGCAGGCGTCACGGAACTCTTCCCACGTTCGCGCCTGATCCATGCGCAAGCTTGCCACGTACGGCGCCCCGCCGGGCTCGAGCCACGCCGCACGAACGGCATACGCGACGTGATGCGCCGAATCTTCGTAGACGACGGGTCCGTGCCTCGTGTACGCCAGGTCGACGACGACCGGCGCTTCGCCCTTGACCGGAATCGAATCGCGAATGACGCGCATCGATTCCCAGCGACCTTGATACCAATAGCGCCGCGCGTTGGCCGGGTCGGTCTTGTAGACGTACAGGTCCTCGCCGTCGGTGGCGAAGATCGTGAGTCCCCACGCTCCATACTCGTTGTGCCCGATCGACACGCCCGGGATTTCGGGCTCGCCGCCGCCGATCACGTCCCACCCCGGCGCGACGAGATGCACCCAATAGCGAAGCGACGGGGCCGATTGCGCGCGATGCGGATCGTTGGCGAGCAACGGACGACCGCTGGCACTGAGCCGGCCGCTCACCACCCAGTTGTTGCTGCCGATGTCGCGCCGTTCGTTCGCCTTGAGATCAATGGCGAGCGAATCGCTCACAGCGGCCAGTCGGCGAAATGACTCGCCGTCGTTCCGATACGCCGTGACGAGATCTCGCGGCTGGAAACGAATCGACGAATGAAAGGCCTCATACCGCGCGAGAATCGGCGCAGTCAGTAGCGTGGCGTCGATGGCCGAGTCGAGATGAATGTCGGGATCGCCTGGATGGAACCAGGCGATTTTCTTCACCGCGTCGGCGCCGATCGCGGCAACGGCGCGCCCATAGCCCAGCTCTGCCTCGACGTTACCGAGCAAGCCTTGATGCCGAGAGATCACTACCTCGGGAGCCCAGCGGCCCGGCTTCGTTCCCAGCAGCCGAAATTCCATCGGCAAAAGGGTCGGGTTGCGCTCGGTCTCGGCGACGTACGCGTTTACGCCATCCACGAAAGCGCCGACGATCGCTGCGCCGCGCGGGTGGTAGCGCGCAAGCTCGCGCCCGATGTCGCCTCGGTACTTGAAGAGCCGGGCACCGATGTCGCGCTCGAGCTCACGTCGTCCGAGCAGCTCGGCGACGGTGCCGGTTGCCTGTCGTCGCCAGATCTCGAGCTGAAACAGCCGGTCGCGCGCCGCCGAATATCCTTGCGCAAAGAACAGGTCGTGCTCGTTCTTGGCGTAGATGTGCGAGATGCCTGAGCTATCGCGGAGGATCTCCACCGGCTGACGGAGTCCGGGCGTCCGGAGCGTGTCTGCGCGCTGCGCGCCGAGGCTCGACGCGAGGGCGCAGGACACGGCGGCGATGATTCGCAAACGCGTCACGATCACGTTGTACATTGTGGGATCATATCTCGAATGAGACAGCGAGCTTGAATGGTGCGTGATTCACAGATCCGCCCGCGACCACGCCAATATGCCGACTGCGGCCGCCCGCGGCGATAGAACGTCCGACTACGATTTCGAGCTGCCGCACGATCGCATCGCGCAGCAGCCACTCGACCGCCGCGACGCGAGCCGTCTCATGATCGTGGACCGCGTCACGGGCGACATTCGTCATGGAACATTTCGTGACATCGCCGAGCTCGTCGCGCCTGGCGACGTGCTCGTCGTGAATCGCACCCGCGTGCTTCGCGCGCGCCTGCTTGGAACGCGCGCGTCGGGCGCGCCGGCGGAGATCCTGTTGCTCAAGCCACTCGGTGATTCGCGCTACGAGGCGATGGTCTCGCCGGGCGGAAAGCTCAAACCGGGGCGCCGGATTCAGATCGCGACGGGATTTTCGGTGGAAATCCTCGAGGTCACGGATCGTCGAACGCGCATCGTGCGGCTCGAGAGCGAGCTGCCGCTCGAGGATGCGATCGAGCGGTACGGCCATGTGCCGCTACCACCGTATATCGAGCGTCCGGATGTCGCGGAGGACGCGGATCGGTATCAGACCGTATTCGCGCGCGAGAGCGGCTCCGTGGCCGCACCGACCGCCGGGTTGCACTTCACTGACGATCTCTTGGCCACGCTCGAGGCGCGCGGAGTGACGCGGGCCGAGATCCTGCTGCACGTCGGCGCGGGAACGTTCAAGCCGGTGGAGATTGAGGATCCCTCGCTACACGTGATGCACGAGGAGTGGTATTCCGTGTCCGACGAGGCGGCGCGCACGATCAACGATCGACGCGCCGACGGTGGCAAGGTGTGGGCGGTGGGCACGACGAGCGTCCGCACGCTCGAGAGTGCGGCTAATCCTGACGGAATGGTTCGCGCCGGCGAGGGCGAGACGCGCATCTTCATTCGTCCTCCGTACGAGTTCCGCGCCGTCGATCGGATCGTGACCAACTTTCACCTCCCGCGCTCGACGCTGATCATGCTCGTCGCTGCGTTCGCCGGCTACGAGCTGACGATGAAGGCGTATCGTGTCGCCGTCGACGCGGGCTATCGCTTCTACTCGTACGGCGACGCGATGGCGATCCTGTGACGGGAGCCTGCCGGTGAGTCAGTCCGACGCGTCGTTCGACTTCTCGATCGAGCGCCGAGTCGGCGCCGCGCGCGCCGGCCGATTCGTGACGCCGCACGGCGTCGTGGACACGCCGGCGTTCATGGCGGTCGGCACGCTGGCCACCGTCAAGGCACTCGATCCGATCGACCTTCGCGAGATCGGCGCGCAGATGATCTTGGCCAACGCATATCATCTACATCTGCGGCCGGGAGACGAGCTGATTCGCGACTTCGGCGGATTGCATTCGTTCATGCGCTGGGATGGGCCGATTCTTACCGATTCGGGCGGATTCCAAGTCTTTTCGCTCGAGGGGCTACGCACCGTGAGCGAGGATGGTGTGGAGTTCCGGAGTCACATCGACGGCTCGTTGCATATGTTCACGCCGGAGAGCGTAATGCAGATCGAGCGCAACCTCGGCGCCGACGTGATCATGCAATTCGATCACGTGATTCCGGGGCAGAGCGAGGAGAGCGTGGCGCGGGATGCGAGCGAGCGGAGCGTGCGGTGGCTGGTGCGGTGCGTGACGGCGCTCGAGCAGCTGCGCGCCGGGGGGCCCCCCCCGAAAACCACGATACCCAATTCCCCCGCCCTCCCCGGCACCACTTTCCCGCTACCCGCACCCTCTCATCCCCAAGCACTCTTTCCGATCGTCCAGGGCGGCATCCACGAAACCCTCCGCCGCGACGCAGCGCGCGCCATTCGCGACCTCGGCGACTGGCCCGGCTTCGGTATCGGGGGGCTCTCGGTTGGAGAAGCGAAGCCCGACATGTACCGCATCCTCGAGGTCGTCGACGGTGAGCTGCCCCACGACCGCCCTCGCTATCTCATGGGCGTCGGATTTCCCGAGGATCTGATCGAAGGGGTGCTCCGCGGCATCGACCTGTTCGACTGCGTCGCACCGACCCGCATGGGACGCAACGGCGCGGCATTCACTCGCGACGGCCGACTCAACATCAAGCGCGCCGAATTTCGCACCGATCCCCGACCGCTGGATGAGGACTGCGATTGTGCCGCCTGCACGCGATTTTCGCGCGGCTACCTGCGGCATCTCTTCGTCTCCGATGAGATGCTCGGGTTGCGCCTGCTCTCCCTGCACAATGTACATTTCCTCGTCCGCCTGATGCGCGACGCCCGCGACGCGATCCGCGGCGGCACGATCGGCGCCTGGAGCCGCGACTGGCTCGCGCGCTACCACTCTCGACAGGTAACTACCGCATGATGACGACACCCGCGCCGCTCGCCTTGCTCCTCGCTCAAGCGAGTCCGAGCAGCGGCGGCTCTTCGTTGATTCCGTTTCTCGTCCAATTCGTCCTCATCATCGCGATCATCTACTTCATCATGGTGCGGCCGCAGCAGAAGCAGCGCCAGAAGCACGAGGAGTCGCTGAAAGCCCTCAAGCGCGGCGACGAGATCGTGACCACGGGCGGCATCGTCGGCGAAGTCGTCCACATCCGCGAGACCTCCAAAGACGGCGGCGCAAATCGGCTGGACGACCGCGTCACGATCCGATCGGGCGAGTCGAAGCTGGTCGTCGAGCGCGGCCGGATCGCGAAGATCGTCGGGACCACGCAAGCCTCTTCAGCCAACACGCCGTCGACGTGAGCGTCCTCGATATTCGCGTCCTCGGCGACCCCGTGTTGCGCGAGGAGACGAACCCCGTCGAACAGATCACCGACGAGCTACGCACGCTCGCCAAGAACATGTTCGACACGATGTACCTGGCAAAAGGAATCGGCCTCGCCGCGCCGCAGGTCGGCCGCAGCGAGCGGTTGGCCGTCATCGACGTCAACGAGAAGTCGTTCGTCATCATCAATCCGGAAATCATCGAAGCCGACGCGAAGACGGCGAAGGCCGAAGAAGGCTGCCTTTCGATTCCCGACGTCTATGGCGACGTCGTGCGACCGAGCCGCGTTCGCGTACGCGCGCTCGATCTCGAGGGAAAAATGTTCGAGGTCGAGGCCGACGAGTTGCTCGCTCGCTGCCTGCAACACGAGATCGATCACCTGCACGGCAAGCTGTTCATCGACTACTTGAGCGTTCTGAAGCGACGCGGCGCGCTGGCCAAATGGGCCAAGGAGAAGGACAAGTACCCGGGCTTCGTGCGAAAGCTCGAAACGGACCCGACGCGAACCCACGAGCATCCCGACGAGGAGCTCTGAGTGCGCGTGCTCTTCTGGGGCACGCCGGAGTTCGCGGCGCCGCCACTGCTCGCGCTGATCGGCGAGGGATTCGACGTCGTCGGCGTCGTGACGCAGCCGGACAAGCCGGTGGGACGGTCCAGGTCGAAGCTCGAGCCGCCGCCCATCAAACGCATCGCAGTCGCTGAATCACTCCCGGTCCTCCAGCCGGACAAGCCGCGCGGCGACGAGTTCATGACGCAACTCGAGCGGCTGGCGCCCGACATCTCGGTCGTGGTCGCGTATGGTCATATCCTCCCGTCGGACGTCATCGCCCTGCCCCGGTTCGGGACGATCAACATCCACGCGTCGCTCCTGCCCGCGCTTCGCGGCGCCGCTCCGATCCAAGCCGCCATCCGCGAAGGCCACGCCGAGACCGGCATCACGATCATGCGGATGGTGAAAGCGCTCGACGCGGGGCCGTCGATCCTCCAGGTCCGAACGCCGATCCCCGAAGACGAGACCTATGGTGAGCTCGAGCTTCGCCTCGCCGAAATGGGAGCCCTCGCGCTCATCGAGGCGTTGGCGTTGATCGAGCTCGGACAAGCGCCGGAGACGCCGCAGGACGATTCGAAAGCGACATACGCGCCGAAGGTCGATCGCGGAATGGCCCGCGTCGACTGGACGGCCGACGCACGCACGGTGTCGCGCATCGTTCGTGCATACGACCCGCGTCCAGGAGCCTTCGCCATGGCCAAGAGCGGCGAGGTCAAGCTGTTCGGCGCTCGCGTCCGGTTCGGAGTGGTCGATGGCATGACCGGCGAAGCCGGTGAAGTGCTGGCGATCGACGCGACGGGGATGACGGTTGCCTGCGGTGAGGGCGCCGTGCAGATCGCGAGTGTCCAGCCGGCCGGCAAGCGTCGTCTTTCTCCGCAAGAGTGGGCTCGGGGACGCGGCATCAGTCTAGCCGAACGACTATTTTGATACATATGCCTGGGGCAGATCAGGACCATCGCTCGCCCGGTGGGGGAGGCGGAGGCGTCGCCATCCACGGCGGCGGCATCACCGACGCGCGGCTAGCAGCGGCCGAGATATGCGCTGACCTACGCGGCGGCGAGTTGCTCGATCCGTCGTTCGACCGCCGAACGGCGCGTCTCGACGCGCGCGATCGGCGCTGGGTTCGTGAGCTCGTCTACGGAATGCTGCGCCGCCGCGCGCGCATCGATGCGTATCTCGACCAGCGCGTGCGCGGCGGCTCGGTACGTCTCGACGCCGATCTCCACGACCTGCTGCGGCTCGGTGCGGCACAATTGCTCCAGATGCAGAGCGTACCGCCATACGCGGCGATCGCGCAAACCGTGGAGCTTGCCAAGCGACGTCACGGCATTGGTGCGAGCAAGCTGGCCAACGCGGTGCTGCGTCGCTTGGACCGCGAGCGCGACTCGCTCGTGTTGCCCACGCCCGCCGATCCGATCGACAAGGTCGTCATCGAAGGATCGCATCCCCGATGGCTGGTGGCGCGGTGGGTTGCGCGGTGGGGGATTGACGAGACGCAGCGCCTGCTCGACGCGAACAATCGCGAAGCGCCGCTCGTCGCGCGACCGTATCACGTGGTTCGCGAACAGCTCGAGGCGATGCTCGAGTCGGCGGGGATCCACGTGACCGAAGCTCCGCTGGCGCGCGACAGCATCGTGCTGTCGAGCCAAGTGTCGTCGTTCACGGAGCTCGGACCGTTCCGACAAGGGCTCTTCCACTTGCAGGACCCGGGATCGACGCTCGTCACACAATACGCCTGCGTCCCGACCGGCGCCGTCGTGGCCGATCTCTGCTCGGCGCCCGGCGGCAAGTCGGTGGAGCTGTCACGCGGCGCCTCACGGGTCTTCGCGAGCGACCTCTCGTTCGCGCGCGTGCAACGCGTCGTCGAGAACGCGAAGCGCCTCGAGATCGATTCGCTGCACGTCTATGTCGCCGATGCGCGGTTCCCGGCGATCAGACCGGTCGATCTCGTGCTGGTCGACGCGCCGTGCACAGGTACGGGGACGTTCCGTCGCCATCCGGACGCGCGCTGGCGGCTCAAGATCTCCGACATCGCGGTCATGGCGGCGACGCAGCGCTCGATTCTGCGCGCGGCCGCGTCGGTCGTGAAGCCGGGCGGCCTGCTCGTGTACAGCACCTGCTCGCTCGAGCCGGAAGAGAACGACGAGCAAATCGATCATTTCCTGGCGAACAATCCCGGCTGGCGCATCGATCCACCGCCCGAAGGTGCGATCCCGTCGTCAGTGCTCGACAACGGGCGTCTCCGCGTATTGCCGCAGCAGCACGGCACCGATGGCGCGTTCGCCGCGCGGCTGCGTCGAGTTGCCGCATGAGCGTTCGAACATCACTGCGTCGGTCGCTGCCGTACGCCGTCACGATCATCGGCGGATTTCTGATCGCGTACCTGATCGTGGCGTTCGTCGTGTTTCCGTCCGGCGTCGTGCCGGGGAACGCGAAGGTTCCCAACGTGACCGGTCTGCTCTTCGACGACGCGGCCAAGCGCTTGGCGTCGGTCGGGTTCAAGGCCGAGCGCGGCGACCAGGAGTATCGTGAGGCGACGCCGGACGGAACGGTCCTCGTTCAGGATCCGCGCCCGGGAACGAAACAGCCCGAAGGGAGTAGCGTCACGCTCACCGTGAGCACCAACGCCGGGAAACCGCAATGAGCGTTCGCATCGCGCCATCCATTCTCGCCGCCGACTTCGCACGACTCGGCGACGAGATCGCGATGTGTGAGGCCGGCGGTGCCGACTGGATTCACATCGACGTGATGGACGGCCGGTTCGTGCCGAACCTGACCTACGGGACGAAGGTCATCGAGACGGTGCGCCGATTGACGTCGCTGCCGCTCGACGTGCACTTGATGGTCGTCGAGCCCGAAACGTTCTTCGACGATTTCGTGGCAGCCGGCGCGAGCGGGTTGACGATTCACGCCGAGGCCACGCCGCATCTGCATCGGCAGCTCAATCGAATTAGAGAATTGGGATGCCGCGCCGGTGTCGCGCTCAATCCGGCGACGCCGCTCAACGCGGTGTGCGAGATCATCCCGGAGATGGATTTGCTGCTCATCATGTCGGTGAATCCGGGCTTCGGCGGTCAGGAATTCATTCCCTACTCGGTCGACAAGGTTCGCCGTGCGCGACTGATGCTCGACGAATCGGACAGCCAGGCTGCGCTCGAGGTCGATGGAGGGATCGCCCGCGAGACGGTCCGCGAGATGTGGGAGGCGGGCGCGGACACGTTCGTCGCCGGCAACGCGATTTTCTCGGCCCACGATCCCAAGGCGGAGATCGGCGTGCTGCGCGCGCGATGCGGGGTGCTGGTATGACGGCGCGCCAGCAGTGGAGCGTTGTCGGCGCGATCGTCGCCGTCATGGGGTCGGGCCTGCTCGTCGCGTCGCACTACATGAAGGACGAGCTCTTCCCCGTCACACTCGGCTCGACCGCGCCCGACTTTCGCGCGAAGGTGTTGGGCGACAGCCGCTACAAGACGCTCGCCGATTACAAGGGACAGGTCGTGCTGTTGAACATTTGGGCAACGTGGTGCCCGCCTTGCCAAGCGGAGATGCCGAGCTTGGAACGCTTGTACCAAGCGTACGGCGACAAGGGGCTCAAGCTCGTCGCCGTGAGCATCGACGATTACGTGACCGAAGATTCGATTCGTGCGTTCGCCAAGAACTTCGGCATCACCTTCGAGATCTTGCATGACTCGACGCACGCCATCGAGCGGCTCTATCAGACGACCGGATACCCGGAGTCGTTCGTCATCGGGCGCGAGGGAACGATTCGCAAGAAGTGGATCGGGCCCGACGACTGGAGCTCGCAGGGGAACCGCGCGTTGGTCGCACAACTGCTCGGAATCGAGCCGCCGCGAGCCGGCGCCGACGCGCCCACCGGACAGGAACTGAAGGTTCCTTCCGGCGCGCGCTGAGCGGCGATGACGGGACCCTCGGCGCTGCGGCCACAGAGCGCATGGCAGCGACGCCTGCGAGCGGCGTTCAGCGTTCACCTCGGGCTCAAGGCGACCGCGGTGTTCATTTCCGTCGTGCTGTGGTTCGTCATCAACGCCAAGGAGCCTCAGCTCCAGCTCGTGCCGGTGCGATTCACTCCGGTGCTCGACAGCTCGCTCGTGTTGCGCGATCCCGTCCCGCAACTGCAGGCAATCGTCGCGGGCTCGCCAAAAGAGCTCATCAAGCTCACGTCGAACGTGCCGCGCATTCATCGCCAGATCACCGCCGACTCGCCGGATACGCTCGTCATCGACTTGCGTCCCGACGATGTCACGCTACCCGACGGCGTGGACGCGGTGGTACGCGACGTCCAGCCGCGCAGCGTGACCCTTCGCTTCGAGTCGATGTGGTCGCGCAAGGTGCCCGTGCGGTCGTCGATCGACGTCGCCACCGTCGGATACCCGGGACCGGTTACGCTGCGGTTCGATCCGGAGAGCGTGCAGGTCACGGGCCCTCGACACATCGTGATGGGCGTCGCGAGCGTGCACACCGTGAAGACCACGATCTCGTTCCCCGATTCGCTGCCGCACCTGGTCGATATCGATACCGCAGGATTGAATCCGGCAATTCACGTACGGCCCGCGCAGGTCAAGGTTCAGCTCTCGCTGACACCGAACGGCTGATGCGCGTCCTCGGCATCGAGACCTCGTGCGACGAAACGTCGGCCGCCGTGCTCGAGGGCAGCGGCGACGCCGTGGCACAGCGCGCGCTGGTCATCCTATCACAGGACGTCCATCGCATCTTTGGCGGCGTCGTCCCGGAGATCGCGTCGCGCGCGCACCTCACGGCCATCGTACCCGTCGTCGAGCAGTCGCTGCGCGACTCCGGCAGCGACCGCATCGACGCCGTCGCGGTGACCAACGCGCCCGGGTTGGTCGGCGCGCTGCTCGTTGGCGTCAGCTACGCGAAGGCGTACGCATTCGCGCGCGGCATTCCCGTCGTCGGCGTGCATCACATGGAAGGACATCTCTTCGCCACGTCGCTCGAGCACCAGCAGGCCGTCCCGCCGTTCACCGCGCTGCTCGTCTCCGGTGGTCACACGCTCCTCGTCGACGTCGAGGCGTGGGGGCGCTATCGCCTGCTCGGCAGAACGCGCGATGACGCGGCCGGCGAGGCGTTCGACAAAGTTGCCAAGCTGCTCGGGCTGCCGTATCCTGGGGGCCCGCACATCGATCGATTGGCGGCACGGAGCGAGAGCGGAGATTTTCGCTTTGCCCGCCCGATGCTGCGCCGAGACCAACAGCCTGGTGACCCCGATTACTACGATTTTTCGTTCAGCGGGCTCAAGACCGCCGTGCTCAACGCCGTGAAGGCGTCGGAGCTCGACACCGCGCGCGGCGCGATCGCGCGCGCCTTTCAAGACGCGCTCGTCGATACGGTGGTCGAGAAGACGGTGCGCGCCGCGCGCGAGTTCCATCGCGACCGTGTCGTGCTGGGCGGCGGCGTCGCCTGCAACACGTCGCTGGTGCGCGCGATGCGGGAACGTTTTTCGTCGCGAGGGGTCGAGGTGTTTGCACCCTCGCCTCGCTTGGCTACGGACAATGCCGCGATGATCGCGCGCGCCGGTCTGTTTCATCTCGAGCGCGGAGAGCGGTCCCCGCTCGATCTCAACGCTTTCGCAAGTCAGCCCATTCCCGGACTCGTTGCCGCATGACGCTCGCCTCGACCCCGATCATCCATCACCCATTTCAGTTCGGTATCGGCGGGTTGAGCCTGACCGGATTCGGAATCGCGGTGCTCATGGCATTTCTCATCGCACAGGTCGTCTCTGAACGCGAGCTCGCCAACCGCGGCCGCGACGCCGAATCAGCGGCCGTGAGCGATGTGTTGTTCGCGGCGCTACTCGGCACGATCGTCGGCGCGAAGCTGTATTACGTCGCCGTCGTCACGCACGACATCCGCGATCTGTGGAGTCGCGGCGGATTCGTGTTCTGGGGTGGGTTCATCGGGTCGGTGCTGCTCTGCGCAGCGACGATCCGCTACAAGAAGATGTCCTTCCTTCGCTTCGCGGACGTGGCCGGCATCGCGATCGCCGCCGGATATGCCATCGGACGAACGGGGTGCTGGGCCGTTGGCGATGACTACGGGCGTCCGTATTCCGGACCGCTCTCGGTCGCGTTTCCGCAGGGGGCGCCGCCTTCGACGGTGTTCGAGATGCAGCGCACATTTCACGTGCAGTTCCCGCCCGGCACCGATCCGGCGACGGTGATGTCGGTCTACCCGACGCAGCTCATCGAGGTGCTGCTCGGTTTCGTGATGTTCCTCATTCTGTGGCGGCTTCGCGATCACGACCACGCCGAGGGCTGGCTGTTCGGTGTGTGGGCGGTCCTGGCGGGCGTTGAGCGTTTCATCATCGAGTTCTTCCGCGCCAAGGACGACCGGTTCGCGTGGACATTCGGGCTGAGCATGGCGCAAGTGATCGCGATCGCGGTGGTGCTCGTCGGCGTCGCGATCATGGCAGCGCGGAGTCGCATCGGACCGGATCGGCCGGGCGTGAGAGCCCTTCCAGTCGCCGCCTGAACGGCGTTCGGGTGAGGTTCCGCGTGCGGCGCACGGGGGCCGCACGAAGCTACGGGTGGAACGACGCCGTTACGGGGATCTGCGCGAACGTTTTGCCAATCGCCGGCGCAAGGATCTCAATCGATCCCTTGAGATCCACGTGGCTCGTGAGGCGGTGAATGAGCCCCACGCCCGCGACGACCGCATCACGCGTATCTGACGTGGGCGAATCGAATGCGCGCGCCGCCCCGACCGAGAAGAAGTACGGCCACGACCCGGTGCGGGCCGTCGCCGGAATCCAATCGAGCGTAACCGACCCGAGCGTCAGCGTTGACACCGCACGAGACGACGCACCCAGACTCACTTCCGTGACGGAGGCACGCATGATCACCGGGAACACGGCAACTTTTGCGGTCACGGTGAACGCACCAGCACGGTCGTCGTCACGTCGCACCGCGAGGCCCGCGACGCCGCCGATGGGCGACAGCTGCACCTCGTCTCCTCCCGGTGTACCGTGCGCCGAGCCGTCGGGCTGCGCCGCCAGTCCAATAATCACTTCCGGTCGAATCGACACGTGCTGGGCGGCAGCCGGCGACGACAACAATACCACCGCGACGATCGTCCCGCCCACGCACACCACGAACCTGCAGCCTCTCATCACGCGCGCTGACGCAAGCGCATCCAACGTCCAAGCGGCCCGCCCACGGCCCACTCGCGCGTCGCAATCGAGCCGCCGAGGAGGACGCGCGGTTCCTCGACCGTAACGAAGGCTTCTTCGTCCATCTTCGTGATGAGTCCGAGCACGTCGTCGAGATGACGGCGCTGCACAACCGAGTTGAGGACTTCCACCGAGCCGTCACGACCAACGCCCTGAGATTCGGTCACGCCGTAGCCTTGCTCGCGCAGCGCGGCGGCAATGCCGATCCCGGCGCGCTTCGTCACGATGCGCACCGTCGCGACGCCGTACGCGATCGCCTGCTCAAGCGACACGCCGATGTACGTGCCCATCGCATAGCCGCCCGCGTAGCCAAGCACATGCAGCACGCTGTTGAGATGCTTCACCGCGTTGCCGACGGCAAAGATCCAGACGAGGGCCTGCACGAAGCCCAGCGTCGCGGCGATCACGCGCTTTCCCCGAATGGCGAAGATGACGCGCATCGTATCGCATGAGACATCGATGATGCGCAGGAAGAAAATGACCAGCGCGCCCCAGGGCGAGGCGAACAGCGCGTCGACGTTCATCACTTGAACCTAGTGGCTCGTGCGGCGCACCGGCACGAGCGCCATCGCTACTCGAGCTTCGCCTCGAGCGCAGCGACGCGGGCTGCGAGCGCCTCGTTGTCGGCGCGGATCCGCTCGAGCTGCAGTATGACGCTGTCGGTCGCCGGCGTTTCCACCGTCACCGTCGGTAACGCCACCGATCGCTTGGGCCAAAACGTCTTGGCGACCGCGAAAACGAACAACGCCAGCAACACCATCTGCGCGAGCAGCGTTTGCCACGTCGGATAGAGACCGAGCGCCTCGACCGTCGGAAAACCGTGGATGGTGCTGATCGGTACCGCGTTTCCTTCCTGAAGCTCTTTGATGCCCTTGCCCGTGAACACGAACGCCATGTAGTAAAGGAGGACGCTCGTCACGCTGAAGAACGGGCGCAGCGGAATTCGTACGCCGAAGCGATAGAACAGCGTGAAGATCACGGCGAGTCCCGCGAACCCGGTCACGATCCCGAGGCTGATCGGCAGCACGACGTGCGCGCCTTCGTTGAACAGCGCCTGGTAAAACAACGCCGTTTCCGCGCCTTCGCGGTAGACCGCGAGAAATGCGACGAAGGCCAACGCCCGACCGCCGCCGTGCTCGAGCGCATTGTTCACTTTCTCACGGATGAACGCCTGCCACTTCGCCGCCTCGACGCGCGAGATCAGCCAGTAGCTCACTGAGAACAGCACGGCGACGGCGACGAGCAGCGTGAGCCCCTCGATGATCTCCTGGCTCGCCGGAATCGCCGACAACACGGTGCGAAGCACCACGGCCGTGAGCCCGCTCGCCACGAGTGCGAGCACGATCCCCATCCAGATGGAGCGCAGCCGCTCGCGATGGCCTGTCTTCAGCAGGAATGCCACAACCGCCCCGACGACGAGGATCGCCTCGAAGCCCTCGCGCATGATGATGAGCAGACTCTGAAAGAACGCCTCGGAGGCGCTCCCCGTCGGACGCGTGAGCTCGAGCACACGCCCCATGTTGATCTCGATAGCGTCGCGCGCCCGCTCCGCGCCGTGAATATCGTTGCCGCGAATCGCGCCTTTGAAGTCGGCGAACAGCCGCTCCATCGTCGAGACGACGCCGGGATTTCGTGCGCGCGCCGGCGTCTCGATCGGCTCGAACGCGATGTACGCGTCGAACGCGCGATCGCCGGCTTCGCTCAAACGCCCATTCCGCGCTGCTGTCAACGACTGCTCCAACAGCGAAAGCGCGGCGTTGGCGGCCGCGCGTGTACTTCCGCTATCGGGCCCCGCGGCTGAGGCAGCGACGGTGTGCGCACGCATGGGCAGAGTGCGCAGATACGCGACCACGCTCCGCACCTGGGCCGGCGTCATGGTGCTCGACGGCGGCATGGGAGTGCCCGGCATCCCCGCGCTGACCGCGACGGCGAGTTGCGAATCGCTACGCTCTGCCTGCCAGGCGAACGATCCCAGCTCCGGCGGCAGCTTCGTCAACGAGCGGGCCATGGGCCCGTCGCCCGTCGCGCTCACGCCGTGACATTCCGCGCATGCCTGCGTGTACAGACCTTCGCCTTCGGCCACCTCGTGCGGCGAACTGCGCAGCGAGCCCAGGTACATCACGATGTTCCAGCGCTGCTCGGCCGTGAGCTTGGAAGAAAAGGACGGCATCGCCGTGCCCAGCACGCCGACGGACACCTTGCGAAACATCGTTGCCGGCGTAACGCTCGCCATGGTCGATGCCGTGCCGATTGATGGCGGCTTGGGATTCAACGTCGCGGCGGCCGGACCGTCGCCCAGGCCGCGGGGACCATGACACGACACGCAGTTCGCCTGGTACAATCGCTCGCCCGCCGCGACATCGATCGGGTTGCGCGGAAGCTCGAGCGCGGCTTCGCTGCCGAGCGTCGCGGCAAACCGCGTGTTCATCGGCTCGATCAGCGCCGGCGGTTTCTTCGCGGCCATCGCGGCGACGATCGAATCGAGGATCGCCCGCGCGGCAGCGACGCGATCGCCGGGAAGACGGGCAGCCGCCTCGCGCGCGTCGTTCAGAAAGCCGACAGCCTCCTGATATTCGTCGGCCGAGATGAGCCGGCCTTTGTCGTCGACTCCTTTCTTGTACTCCTCGACGGCCACACTGACGATGTTGGCAACGCGCCCGATCGGATGCTCGTCCTGCGCCGCCAGGCGCGAGGACAGTCCGGCAAGCGCGATCACGGCGACGAAGCGGCCGAGCTTGGCTCTGAAATTCATTGCCGAGGGAATATATCGGGATTGCACTCGCCGGTGTAGGCCAGGAGTTGAGCGAGTTGCTACCGCTCGATGATTACGACGGCCACCGCCGTTGCAGCGCTGTGCGTGAGAGAGACATGAGCGCTCGTCGCCGATAGTTCCGCGTACCGTTCCTCCGCGCGGCCGTGCAAACGGAGCTGAGGAGCACCGTCGCCGCGCGAGAATACCTCGACGTCGCGCCAACCGATGCCCCGCGCCAACTCGTTTCCGGCCAGCGCCTTGTAGGCCGCTTCCTTCGCCGCGATTCGGACCGCGAGGTGCTGCGCGGGCGCGACTTTCGTCGAGATGAACGACAGCTCTTCGGGCGTGAAGAGACGCTGGAGCATACGATTGCCCTTGTCCGCCAACATGCGCTGGATTCGGTCGATGTCGACCGCGTCGATCCCGACGCCGACGATCACGGATGCGTTGGACCGGCGTCGAGCGCTGCATCGAGGGCGAGCCACACCCGGTCCGCCGTCTCGAATGTCGCGCGAAGCTGCAATGCCCAGAGACGCCACAGCCGCAGGTTCTCTGTCGCGGCGCTCGCCTCCCCTGCCGCACCGCCGAGCGCATCGAGCGCGTCGCGAAGCGGCTCGCTCAGATCGGTGAGCTCGGCTGTGAGCGCGCGCCGCGCGGGCCCGTTGACGCCATGACGTTCCCTCGCGAAGGAGTCGAGGATGGCCTCGAACGCGGCAGCGAGGGACCCGGCATCGAACGCCGCGATCGTCGCCGCCGGCGCTCGCGTGCCCCACGCTCTTCGTCGAGCGTCGAGTAACGGCGCAAAGAACCGCTGCTGATCGCCGTGGGCGCTGCGGCGGAGGCCGCGACTTCCCCGTCGCGACCCGAACCCGCGCAATGTTCGCGTGAGCTCAGGCAACGCACGACAGCGCACCAGGAGGTCGTCGTGGAGGTCGAGAGACGCCTCGCATACCAGCGTGAGCTGCGTGCCGTCGTGGAGTTCAATGGTGAGCTCCCCTTCGCTCGACGACACTCCGTCGATGTTCGTCAAGCGAACTCGAACCGGCGTCTCCTCGGCGGATCGGCTGGGGATGATCGTCAGCGCCTCGTCGTCGATCGCGGCCGTGGCCGCGCCGAGATCGGTTCTACCAACATGGGTAGCGGTCAACGAAACGGGTCCGCGCGCATGATCGATCATTGGGAAAATCTACCGCGCGGTAGACGGCGCGGTGCGACCTCCGTCGAGAATGGCACGGACGACGTCTTCCGTTGCCGACAGGTCCTCGAAGACGCCCGCGGGGCCGTGCTGCCGAAGCTCGTCCGCCGTGTAGTGGCCGGTCGCCACGGCAATGGCCCGCGCGCCGATGGATCGGCCGCATTGAATGTCGGCCGGTGTATCGCCGATCACCACGACGTCGTGTCCGGCGATGTCGATCCCGAGCTCCTCTCGGGCTCGTCGTTGCGCCACACCGGGCAGCTCGGTCCGCGCCTCGTGATCGGATCCGTACGCGCCCACGCGAAACCTCGCCGGATCGATTCCCGCCGCGCTGAGCTTCGCCCGAGCACCCTCGGCCAGGTTGCCGGTCAGAAGCCCGAGCAGCATGTCGTCGCGCGTGTCGAGTGCATCGAGCAGCTCTCGAATGCCCGGCATGAGACGCGTGCGTCCGACGCCGCTGCGCAATTCTTCGTGCAAGAACTCGACGTAGCGCGATAGCATGCGTCCCATGCGCTCGTCGATATGCTCGTCGGCGTGACCCTCCAAGCGCATCAGCTCGCGAACGATCTGTGGATCGGTCTTGCCGTCGAACCGATGGTCGGCGGAACCGGTGCTGCCGAACACTTCGATCAGCGCGCGATGCACGGCCCGCCGCCCGGCGCCGTCGGTCAGCAGAATCGTTCCGTCGATGTCGAACAGTACGAGCTTCACGTTCGTGTCAGCAGCAGGCCAGTCATGATGCACGCCATGCCGATGCCCTGCCAGATCGTCGGCGTCTCGCTCAGCACCACCCACGCGAAGATCACCGCGATGAGCGGCTGGACGTTGGAGTACATCGCGGTGCGCGTCGGCCCGATGACGCGTACGCCGCGATACCAGAAGAGATATGCGATGACGAGCGCAAAGACCGCGCTGTAGAACAACGCGCCCCAGCCGAGCGCGGGCACGGCACTCCAGTTCGCGTGGACGATTGCCGGCAGCGCGACGAGGAACAGCGGCACCGCACCTCCGAGCATTGTCAACGCCGACACCTGCATTCCCGACACCTGCTCGGTGTAGGGCTTGAGCAATACGGTGTACGTGGCCCACGAGAGCGAACCAGCCAGGACGAGCAAGTCTCCAGTGAGCGAGGACCGGCCATCGTCACCGCGCGTCGTGGCGAACACGACGAGCGCAATGCCCGCCATCGAGAGAAGAATCCCCATCACGCGGCGTGGGCTCGCGCGCTCCACGCCGCGCAGTCGGCCGATGATCGCGATGAACGCCGGTGACGCGGCCACGACGAGCGCCGCGTCGCTCGCGCGCGTCTGCGAGATCCCTTCGACGAAGAAGAACTGGTAGATGCCGTTGCCCAACACGCCGAGCCCGAGCAGCGATAGGATGATCCGGCGCGGCGGAAGCGGAGCCTTCGAGAGGAGAACGATCGTCATCAGCAGGACCGCCGCGATCATCACGCGCAATCCGTTGTAGGCGAGCGGGGCAACGAGCGTCGTGCCGAACTTGACGATCGAGAAGTTGACGCCCCAAATGAGCGCCATCAGCACGAGCGAGATGTCCGTGAGCCAAACGCCCGGCCGCGTCGTTGTCGCGTGGCCGGGCGTGACCGTTTCAGTCGCAGTCGAACCCATGGTGAAAAGTAGACGTTCCGGCTCGGTCCTGTCTATGTTGATGGATGCACGTCTCGTTCGCACTCTTCGCCGACGCCGCCAACCTTTCCCAAGAGGGAAAGCTCAACATCCTCGGCGTGTTCGACGCGCTGCAGGTCGCGTCGCTCCCCGCGGTCCATCCCCGCGCGCATCTCGTGGTGCATCTCAAGGGCTCGGGGGCCGACATGGGCGCGCACACCGTGTCGTTTCGCTGGCTGAGCCCAGGGGGACAGGAGCTGTGGAGCAGCTCCGGTGACCTCAACGTGGGCGCTCCGCCGCCGGGCGTGCTCGAGATGGACTTGCCGCTGATCGCTCAACTCGACTTGCCGATGGACGCCGCGGGCAGCTACACGATGGCGATTGCGATCGACGGTGAGCCGACGATCGACGTTGGCGTGCACGTGCGCACGTCGGGCCAGATGGCACCGAACGTCTTGGTGAGCTGAGCCTAGCGAGGGACCAGCGTTGTCTGTCGAGTTGAATTCCTCGGCGCGTTGGATTCCTTGAACGCAGCCGCGGAATTCGCGGAGCAAACGGAAACCCCGCGGAATTCTTTTTTCTATTTTCGCGGCTGAAGCTCGAGTCGCCGATCCGTGGGATTCCGTATTCTCGGCGTCGTTCCGCGGCTGAGTAGTTTCGTCGCAGCAAGGAGATCCTTCGTCGCTGCGCTCCTTAGGATGACAGACAGGCCGGACCTACAGCATTCGCCGGGCAAACAAGAAGCGATCGCGCAGTTTCGCCACGAAAGGATCGTCGCGATCGCTCAAGCGCTCGACGGCGTAACCGCCGCGTCCCAACGCCAGGTGCACCATGCGCCGGTCGCCTAGCGCCAGCCCAACGTGCGTGACGCGTTTGTCGGGGCGGTCGGAAAAGAAAAGCAAGTCGGCCGCGCGAAGCTCGCCAACGTCGCGACCCGCGTCTTCCCCCAGCTCCGCTTGTTGCCATGCGTCGCGCGGGAGCTGCAGACCGTGGAGCGCGAATACCGATTGCACGAGGCCCGAGCAGTCGGCGCCCCACGGCGTGACGCCTCCCCACAAATAGCTCGTGCACACGAAGAATCGTTGAGCACTTCGTGTGATCGCGGTTCCTTCGAGAGGAAACCGCTCCGGGCGGATCCGCGACTCGACCGTCTCGCCGGAGACCGGTGTCTCGTCCGCGGAGAGAATGGCCCGCAAGGGGAGGGATCGCCGATCACCGGCCGACGTCTCCGTGACGCAGCCGAGCGAAATGAGTGCGGAGTCTTGGCGCGGCGACGCGGATGGATTCGAAATGCGCTTGAGGAAGCCGATGTGCATCCAGCCTTCGTAGCCGTCTTCGCCGCGCGCGCGAACCCAATCGCCTTCCTCATCCAGGATCTCGACGCGATGTCCCGCCACCTGCTGGGAGATCATCTGGCTGCCGATGCCCGGCTCACCGTGCATCGGCGCGACCGGCGAACGCACGGTCGCCGCATACAACACCACGAGCTCGGGCTCGACCGCGCGCGCTTCGACGCGGGCGGTCACTTGGCGGACTTCGCCGCGTTGGCGGCGTCGAATTTTGCCTGACATTCGCGGCAGCGCGTCACGCCGCGCATGTCGCACATGATGCAGATGAACGTGGAGCAGTCGACGCACGGATATCCTTCCGACGCGCGCTCCTCGCGACCGCAAGCGCGGCAGATCATCGCATCGTGCTCTTGAAGCTGTGTCATTTGATTCAAGTTAGCGGTAAGGGTTCTCGTTCCGCGAGCACAACGGCGGCGAGCGACTCGAGCAGAAACGGTTTGCTGATCACGGGACGCCCGGTCGCGAGGAGCGCATTACGCGCCGCCCCCCCGCCTCGCCGACGCTGGGAACTCCCGCGATCGGCGGCGCGACAAATGGCAGCTCGATCACGAACGTGGCGCCGTGCCCGAGCAGCGATTCGGCTCGAATGCGCCCGTCGTGTTCGCGGACGATGCCGTCAGAGATCGAAAGTCCGAGACCAGTCCCTTCGCCGACTGGCTTGGTCGTGAAGAACGGATTGAACACACGCTGCAAATGCTCTGGCGCGATGCCCGGGCCACTGTCCGCGACTTTGATGATGAGGTGGTCGCCACTCGACTCCGTCGTCACGGTGAGCGTTCGCTCGCCTTCCCACGTCGACAACGCGTGTTCGGCGTTGGTGATGAGATTCAGCACGACCTGCTGCAGTTGGAACGGGTCGGCCCACGTGAGCGGCAGATGATCGTCGAGGTGCGTTTCCACCGCGACGTTCGCCGTGCGCAGCGCGTATCGCCGAAGCTCGAGCGTGTCGTCGATCACCCGATTGATGTCGGCGACGGTCCGCTCCGGTTGATGCTGGCGCGCGAAGGTGAGCAGGTTGGAGATGATCTTCGCCGCTCGACGTGCTTCCTGGTTGATGGCCTCGATCGCTTGGCGGTCATGCGGCGCGTCGGGCGGCGCGGCTAGAAGCAGTTGTGCGAACGCGGTCACACTCGACAATGGATTGTTGAGCTCGTGCGCCACACCGCTCACCAGCTGTCCGACCGCTGCGAGCTTTTCCTGCTGCATCAGTTGCTCGGTGAGACGCTTCTCATCCGTCACGTCGCGGACGATGCCCAACGCGCCCGCCACGCGATCGCGCTCGATGAGCGGCGTGAGGGTGAGCGAACAGAGTCGGACCTCGCCGTCGACCGCCGGATAACGCAGCTCGACTCGCCGCCGCTGGCCACTGAATGTCTCACGAAGCGCTTGCGCCGCGAGCACCTGGTCGCGCGAATCGATGAGCGACACGAGCGGCGCGCCGAGTAGGTCGCCGCGCGAATGACCGCTCGAACGCTCGAGCGAGCGATTGACCGCCGTCAACAACCCGCCCGACTCGACCGTGAAGATGGCGTCCGATGCCGACTCGACCAATCGCGTGTACCGCGCTTCGGAGCGCTCGAGCGCGAGCGCGCGTTCCCGCTCGACCGTCACGTCTCGTGCGACGCCGAGAATCCCTATCACTCTGGACCCGTGGCGGATCGGCGTGTTCGTCACCGAAGCCAGTCGCCGCGTTCCATCGGCTCGCACGAAGTGACATTCATAACGCCGCGCCGAGCCGGCGAGCGCCGACGTGAAATAGTCCTTGACCGCCGCCACCTCGCGCGGCGCGATGAGCAGGAGCGGGCTCCGGCCCAACAACTCGTCGCGCCGCCGGCCGGCCATCTCGCATGTGGCTTCATTCACGTCGGTGAACGCGCCGCTCGCGTCGAGCGTGTAGATCGCGTCCGTCGCGGTCTCGAACAGGTTGCGATAGCGGGCTTCGGACTGCACGACGGCATCGCGCGCACGGCGCTCGTCCTCGACGGCCTTGCGATATCGGTCGGCGGCAGCGTGCACTTCCTCGTACAGGCGGGCGTTGGCTACGGCAACCGCGACTTGGTCGGCGAGCCGCTGGAGCACTACCGCGTCGTCCTCGGTGAACTCCGCCTCACGATTGATCACCGACAGCGCGCCAATCGCTTCGGTGTTCGAGAACAACGGCGCGATCAGCGTTCGTTCCACGCCCGCCGCGATGCGCGTCGGTGCGTACGCATCGTCGACGTTCGCATCGTTGCAGATGACGGTTCGCCGCTCACGAATCGCTCGTCCGGTCACACTCGCATTCACTGGGACCGGGGCGCCGATCAGCGACTCGCCGGCGCCCAGGCCAGCGACGAGAACGACCTGGTCTCCGTCGAGGACGCCGATCGAGGCTCCCTCTGTGCGCAGCAGCGCGATCGCGTGGCGCAGGCCGAGTTGCATCACGTCCTTGAGCCGCAGCGAGCTGCTCACTGCGCGCGCGATGTCGGCCAGTGCCTCGCCACGTCCACGTTCGCGCTGACTCTGGTCGTACAATCGCGCGTTCTCGATGATCGACGCCACTTGTTGAGCGAACAGCTCCACCGTTCGAACACGCGCCAGCGTCGGCAGCCCCGACTCGGCCGGCTCTCCGAGGATCAGCGTGGCCACGGTCGTCCCATCGACGGCTCGAAGAGGAACCAGGAGCTCGCCGGAGTCGAGAAACAGGGAATGGCTGATCGCTGCAACCACGTTCGCGCTCGGTGGCGCTGAGACGCCGTCCACCGTCGTCACGCGACCGTAGCCGATTTGCCCGACGGCATCCACGAGAACGCGAAGCCGCTCGTCGACTGTGCGCGCGCGCTCGACGTCGGCCAGCGCCTCGTGGAGCTGGAATAGTTGATCTCGCTCGCGCAGGAGCCGCGCGAGAGCTATCGCCGAGGCATCGGGCTCGGGCGTCTTGCTGGCCGCGTTCGTCAGATCAGCCTCGCTTCGGCACCATCAACCGTACTGCCCGAGGCTCGACGACCACGCTGAATGGTGTCGTCCCCATCAGCTCTCCGTCCGCCTGCCACGGCAGGGCCGGATTCGTTTCGACGCGCACGGTCCGGCCACGGCAGTACAACATGCACGGGTCGGATCGAAAGTCATGTCGCAATAGCCGCCACATGATCCGGAACGCGTCGGACAATGTGCGTGGCGAGAAGATGCAGCCGTCGAGAAATCCATCGTCCGTCCGAATCCCGGGTCCAAGCATGATGCGCTCGCCGAGCACCGCGCCGAAATTGGCGATCATCACGGCCGCGGCGTCGCGCTCGTGCGTTGTGTCGTCGACCGTGACCCGCGCACGAAAGAATTCACGCCGCAGAACCGCTCGCAGAGCGGCTCGGCTGCCCATGATCGTGTAGGCGAGTACACCCAATCGACGCTTGAGCCACTCCGGCGTTTCGGCGATCATGGCGGCATCGATCCCCACCCCGGCCGCGATGGCGAACCGGCGCCCGGAATCGAGGCGGCCCAGATCGATCATGAGGTCGTCCCCGTCGAGGAGAGCGGGCACGGCGCGGGGAATCGACAGCGGAATTCCGAGAGCGCGCGCGAGGAGGTTTCCCGTCCCTGCCGCCAGCACGCCGATCCGCGCGTTGCTTCCCGAGAGAGCGCCTGCGACTTCCATGACGGTGCCGTCTCCGCCCAACACGAAGACCGCGTCGTAATGCGGTCCGTGTTGCACGGCCAATTCGGCGGCGTGACCGGGATGTTCCGTGTAGACCATGTCGTAGACGACCGAACGGCTCGCCAGAGCCGTTCGTGCGCGTTTGGCGAGCCGCTTACCTCGGCGCGACGCCGGGTTGGCGATGACGACGACTCGGCGTGTCAGAACCGCCACGTGTGGAAGAAGCCGAGACTGAACTGCCCAGGCGTGGGAACCAGCCCAATGATGCTCTGGCCTTGGCCGCACTGGCCCGTCTTGCCGTAGGTGGGTGGATCGTACGCGATCTGCGTCGACAGCGTGGGCTTGAACCGATACTCGACCTTGGCGCCGACCAGGGTATTGAGGCCGGTGGAAGGCGCGTTGCTGGTAAACTGGCACAGGCCGGTGTTGACGCTCAGGAACAAGTTGTTGCTGAATTGCTTTTCAGCGCCGATGGTCGAGCTGAGCAGGTAGCTCGACAATACGTTGCCGCTCGCCGGCGGCGCGCCCGCTGCAGCGGGCGAGACCCCGGTCCCGAGCTGAAACTGAATCAGATCCAACCGCGAGCCGAGCGTCTGGCGCAACGCACTCGACGTGAGAGCACTCACGGTCGGCGCGAGGAATTGTCCGACCACCTGACCCTGATTCGCGCTGAAATCGAACCCGGGACGCCCGGTGATCAAATAGCTCAGCAAGTCCGACTGTGAGATCTGATAGTCCGCGTTGCTCTGGAATTCGATGACCGGGTACGGAACCAGCGGTCCATACAAATGCACGAGAATGCCGAGGTCTCGATCGCGGATCTGCTTTACGTTGTACTGCGCGCGAATGTCGAGCGTCGGATTTTCCGGCGGACCATTGAACGTGACCGTGCCGTCCGACAGCACCTGAAACTCACGCTGCACGAGCCCGAGGTTCAGGTTGTACGTGCCACCTACGGTTCTGAGCGAGCCCTCGAGCGCCAACCGCGGCACGAGCTGTCCGGTCGATGCCAGCGTGCGAGTCGACTGCGCGGTCGACGTCACGAGGTGCAGCTCGCCGGCCAGTCGCACGTCCGCCTCTTTGGACCGCAGCCGCACGTCGTTGCCGAGGCGCACCGGCACATTCGAGATCGACAAGTTGGTCATCAGCGTCGAGAACATGGCCGGTAGGTTCAATCCACCGGACCTAGCCACACTGTCGGCGATCAATTGCACCGCGCGCTTCCTGGCGAGATCGCGATCGGGAAGAAAGATCGCGCTTCGATCGACGAGCAGGCCGCCCGTGAGCGCCGCTGACTGGACGCTTCCGCTCAGCCGGAGCGTGTCCGTCGTCGTCATGTAGATGTCGGCGATCGAGCGCCGATCGAACATGTGAAAGGAATTCGCGGCGATTTTGAATGAGAGCGGTTGGCGCGTCTTGGTCTGCAACAGGTTCTTGACCCAACCGTCGATGGAGAGCACGCCGTCTGGGTTGTCCTGGGTCGAGGCGCTGAGACTGGCGTGAATGCTGTCCTGGCCCGCGGTCGTGACCGCCCCGGACACGCCACCATTGATGTTGGTGAGTGTCACGCCCAGTGGCGCCGCGTTCGCCGATCCATTGCTGATCGAGACACGGCCGTCGAACACCGGCGCTCGAAGCGTTCCGCGCGCGATCATGTTCGCACTGAGTCGACCGGACAACGTCACGCCCTTGGGCAGCAACGTTTGAAAGATCGACAGATCAGTGGAGTCGGCGCGAATCGAGCCCGACAACGAATCGGTGCGCGGCTTGATGCTGAACAGCGTCACGTCATACGGCAGGCTCGCGTTCCCGATCACGACGGGTTGCCCTTTCGGAATCATGTTGATTCCGACGTTGACGCGTCCGTCTTGATACTGCGCATTGGCCGCCACGCGATCGATCTCGACGCCGTTCCACTTGATCGCGCTGAGCGTGGTGTTCGTCGTGATCTGTGGCTTCGTCTTCGTTCCGGTAACCGAGAGCGCCACTTCGCCGATGCCACTGATCGTGTCGGCGAGTTGCGCGAGAATGCCAAGATCACGCAGCGGCAGGCGTGATCCACGCAGTTGGGCCAACGTCGAGCCGCCGCTGGGCACGCTCCCGCTCACCGCGATCGATGCCGTATCTCGGTTTCGCATCACCAGCGAATCGAGCTCCATTCCACCGAGAGTGTCGATCGCGAGATGTGCCGGAGCCGAGAGATGCCATCGATCGTCGCCGACGTCGAACCCGAGCGAGTCGAGGGCGAGTGTATGAGCGCCGCGCGGGGCCGTCCACATTCCGGCTGCGGTGGCGGTCGGCCCATTGCGGCTGACGGCGGCAATCGTGAATCGCGTGTTCGTCGAATCCACCAATCCGAGGTCGGCCCGAATGGAGTCGAGCACGACGCCGGCAAGCGTGACCACGTCCATGCGAACGCCGACCGTTCCCGCCCGCGAATGCAGTGCGTCGTGAATCGCGAACTTCGCGGACAGAGAATCGGCGCGCTGCTTATTGAAGTACAACTCACTGCCGGTCAACGTCCCGCTTACGTCCATCACATCGAGCGTTCCCGTCGCCACGCCTCTGAGCGACAGCGAGCCAGCCATTGAGTCCGCCGGCGTGGCTGCCGCGCCGAGCAACATCGTGTCGGGTCGTGCGAGAAATGGACGCAGTCCGCCCAACGAGTCGGCCGTCATCGAAAAGCGCAGGGAGTCCGACGCTCCTTTCGGCAACCCGATCGCTCCCGAGGCAACGAGCGTCGCCGCGGCGGTGCGCACGCGTAACGAGTCGATCAGAATCTTGCCGTTGCCGAACCGCACACTCGCGTACGACGGATAGACCGGGACGCTGTCGATGACGGTGCGCTCGATGTCGAGGTTCGCCGACCCTTGCAGCGCCGCGGCACTCTTGCCCGCGACGTCGACGTCATAGTGCCCGCTGGCCACGCCTGCAGGAATCTTCGCGTTGTCGAGCAGCGCGCCGAGGTTGAGCGCGTTGAATTGCCCGCGTCCGTGCGCGCCGTAGCCGCCGATCGAATCGATGTCGAGTCTCCCGTCATAGCTGAACGCGCCCACGGCGCCTTGCAGCGACGTGGAGAGCTCGAGGTCGGGCGACGATCCCTTGGCGCGGATCGGGCCGCTCACGAGACCACGAAACGGAATGGGGTACGACCGCGCGAGCATCGTCAACGACAGCGGCTGCGCGTCGAGCGCGACATCGTAGATCATGAACGGATCGCCGTAGGTGATCCGTCCGCTGCCGGTCAATTGCGACGGCTCGCCGGGACCATCCTGGTGCACGACGTGCGCGTTCGAGAACCGCACGTCGAGCCACGACGAATCCAGCGTCGCCGTGCCCGACGCGAATCCCTTGAGCCGCGGAAATGCCGGATACAGGTACTCGATCGTGCGCAGGTCGATCGACCCGGCATCCACGTTGAATCCGTGGAACGCCGTGAACGCCGGATTGAGAATGTCCAACTCGCCTCGGCCCGCGAACCGCGACACGGCACCGGCAACGTGCGCGTCCTCGAACGTGCCTCGCGCGTCGTCGACCACGAAATGCGTGAGCGGCCCGCCGCGCGCTTTCACCGTCCCAACGAGATTACCCTGCCAATCGACCGGGAACGGCTTGCCATTCAGCGTGCGAATGAGATCGAAATTCATCGGCTGAGCGCGCAGGTCGACGTTCCGCACGAGGAGAATCGGTGCGCCGATGCTGAACGTCATGTCGCCGGTGATGTGCGACTTGGTGCTCCGAACATCCATCTTCGACAACTTGAAGTCGATGATCTGGAGCTTCTTGGGATCGGGATCGTTCTTGATCGCCAGATCCAGCGTGCCGCCGCCGCTGCGAGGAAGCGTCGGGTAAACCCAGTTCACGTCGTCCAGCGACACGGAGTCGCCGTGGATGGCGATGTCGTAGCGCGTGGGCAGCTCACTGCCCCACCACACTTTCCCATGCCCGCTTCCAGTCGACGCCGGCATGTCGAAGTGCGGCACGTCGAACCACACCGAGTCGCCCTGATGACGCGCATTCGCCGTGACTCGTCGGAACTGGAACGTGGGCTCGAATTCGTCGGCTGAGAGCGTGTCGACACGAAATTGTTGACCGAATTTCGCGTCGCTGTCGGGGTCGGCGAGACGGGCGTGCGAGATCAGCCCGTGGACGTTTCGCCAGGCATACGTTCGTCCGTATCCGTCGAACGTCTTCGCCACGGCCTTTGCCGGATTGGTCAGATGGACGCGAATCACGCTGTCGCGTTTCGCGCCGCGCAGCGAGTCGTCGGGATGCCACGGCAGCGTCAGCAAGAACGTCGCATCGCGCGTCCGCGTCGAGTCGATGACGATGTAGTCACCGAGGTTTCGGGCGTTCAGCTCTTTCGGCGCACTCGGCTGGTTCTTGGGCCCAGCGAAGATCTCTTTGAAGTTCCACTCGCCGTTGGCGTGCTGGACGATGTGCACGTACGGGTGCTGGACGTCGCCGTGCTGCACGTAGATGCGATTGTCGGCGAGATCGCGCCAGTTGTAACCGACGGTCACCCGACCGGTGCTCAAAAAGAGCTCACCGCGCTTGTCGCGGATGGCCAGCGTGTCGAGCGTCAGACTGCCGATGAAGCTGCCGGCGATCTGACCCATGTAGATCGTCGCGTTGGGAAACTTCCTGTCGACGAACGGTTTGACGACCACATCCCGCAGCTTGCGCCGGCCCACCGACGTGCGCAGAAAAAAGACCCCCGTGGCGAACACCAGGAGCAACAGCGAGGCGAGCACGATGGCGCTCACGAGCGCCACCAAGCGGCGACGGGTCATCTAGAAGTCGGTACCAATCGACAGCGTGAACGTGAGATGCTTGAGGAACCCCGAGGAAAGTGCCGGACGAAACGTGCTTGGACAGTCGGCGGAGTTCTGTGTCTGCGTGCGGTCCCTCTGGATGAATACAGGGACCGGGGTTTCATCGGGCGCCGTCACACACACGAGCGGGGCCTTGTTCGTGAACGTGTTGACCGGTACTGCATAGTATGCGGTACCAGGCCTGCCACCATACGGATTGTACCCCACGTTCAGCTGGATGGGCCCGATCGGCGAGAACACTCTGAGGCCGAGCCCCGGCGTATACGACAGCTTGCTCGGCTTGAGATTGTGAGCGCCAACCTGCTGCACGGCGCCCGCGTCCAGGAACGGCACGTATTCGAGCAGCGCCGGGAAGAATGGGTCGCGCACTCGTAGCTCGGCGTTCGCCACGAACAACAAGTTGCCGCCCACGGGTATGGACCGAAACGCGGGCGCACCCGGCTTCGTGACGAACTTGTATGACGTGTCGGTGATCTTGAGGCTGTCGAGATCACCGCGACTGACGAGATACACCAGCGGGCCGAGCTCGTTCTGCTGAAAGCCGCGCACGCTCGTCGCGCCGCCGGCGTACAACCGCTCTTGCGGCGGCGGCAGTTTGGCCCCGCTGTCGCGCGACGCTCCGCCGCCGATGATCCCGCCGCGGAGTCGTCCCGCGAACACGATTCGTGACTGAAGCTTGTGATACCACGAGCCGTCGGCAGTCCCCTTCAAGAACTGAAGCGACGCATCGGACCCGATTTCTCGACGCGATCCACGAACTTCCGCCCCGACCACGTAGCCTCTCGTCGGCTCGACCTGATTGTCTGTTCGTATTCGTTGAAGCGAAGCGCTCGCCACCGCGAGCCGTAACCGTTTCTGCACGTCGGCTTGGCTACCGGGGTCGCACCGACTGAACTGCGCGCACAACACCGCCGGCTCGGCGATCGTGCGGCCCACTTCGAACGTGTAGCCGACGCGGAACGGCATTCCGATCCCCACGTTCCGCGTCGCCGCAAACTGACCGCCGACCTCGGTGTTGCGCAGATACGCCTTCCACTCCCCACGCCGCTCGGTGTAGAGCGAGTACGACGGCACCCAGTGCGTGCCGAACAGCGTTGGCTCTCGAACCGTCGCGCCGACGTAATAGTTGAGCTTGGAGCTGGCGACGCTGTCCTGATCGAGTTGCGACCGATAACACAAGTTCCGCGTCGCCGGCGTGCTGGCGGGCGCACCGTAGCCAAGCTTCGAGACGCGACCAGTGAGCTCCAGGTGATGGCCGGCGTCGAGAAAATTCTTGTCGGTGTACTGCGTATTCACGCGAAAACAGTCGAGCGTCGCCCATCCTTCTTCGGAATCGATCTGTCGCATGTAATCTTCCCGCAGATCGATCAGCACGTCGGCGACGCTATCCGACTGCTGCGTCGTCGTGTCCAACGAGATGCCGACGTGACGGTACGCCCCCATGTTGTAGAGATTCCGCTGCGCATCCGACAGCGCGCGGTCGCTGTACCAATTCCCCGAGCCGAAGCCGAGCAGTCGCAATACCACCGCGCTGTCGATCTCGGCCGGTCTGTTGTTGACGCCCGTCCGCTCGACGTCGATCGATCCGAACCGTGTGCGCGGGCCGGTGGTCACGTCGAGATTGACCTCCGCCCGCAGCTGATCGGGAT
>DASVYG010000009.1:0-1662 GCA_036392315.1 Gemmatimonadaceae bacterium | reverse complement strand
CGAGGTCTCGCTCTTTTCACCCGGGCCGGGTGCGCATCGTGTCATGACGGCCTCACTGTGGGCGGACAGAAATACCGAAAGCTCGGCGAATCCATCGCGCTCGGCACGTTGACCGACAGCGGTCGATACAGCGCCACGCATGATCCTGCCGATCTGTTCGTCTTCAAGGTCGCATCGCTGCGCAACGTTCAGCTGAAGCCTCCGTATCTGCACGACGGCTCGATCAAGACGCTTGGTCACGCGGTACGCCTCATGGGTCGCTACCAGTTGGGCGTCGACTTTACCGAGGATCAGGTGAGTGACATCCGCGCGTATCTGTCTTCGCTCACGGGTCGTGTGCCGTTCGGGGCTGACGATCGCTAGTCCAGTCCACGTTGGTAAACGGTGGAACGGTAGAACGGTGGAACGTGACCGCAGTCTCGTTCCACCGTTCCACCGTTCAGCCGTTCCACCGGAGTTCGACATCTCCTTCTAAGAACCCTATGACGCATCGCGCCATTCACGACGCCAATCTTCCCAAACCCGTCGGACCCTACTCGCCGGGGATGGGATTCGAGCGACTCGTTTTCGTCTCGGGGCAGGGCGCCACCGATCCGGCGACTGGCAAGCTCGCCGGCGCCGACGTGGCCACGCAGACGGAGCAGTGTCTCACGAACCTGCGCACGATCCTGCGCGCGGCCGGCTCGGATCTGCAGTACGTGCTGCGCTGCGGCGTCTTCCTGCTCGACATGAAAGAATTCGAGCAGATGAACGCCGTCTATGCGCGCGTATTCGGCGATCACCGTCCGGCGCGCACCACCATTCAAGCCGCCGCGTTGCCCGGCGTCGGTCTTCGCGTCGAGATCGACTGCATCGCGTACGTGCCGTAGCGGCGCCGCAACGCAAAGGAGCCGCTACCGCTGCCCCATGCGCGCGTGCACGGCGTCGATGAACCGCTGCGCATCTTCCGGCCGGAACGTGTTCGAGACCTTCTCACCGTTCACCTTGGTGCTGCCGAAGAGCTGGTGCTTTCCGCCGTCCTTCCAGTCGAAGACGATCTGATTGCGATCGTAGCGGATGTCGCGAATGTCGGACAACGGAAACACCGCATGCGTCCCGATCGCCCCGGCCACGGACTTCTTGACGATCTGACTGATGCTTCCGCCGAGTCCGCCCGTGTCGTGTGACGCCGACGTCTCGAGCTCGCCCTTGACCTTGGCGACCGTCTTCGGCGAGAGGCCGGCAAGAATCTTGTCGCCCACGAGAATGAGGTCGACCGAGCTGTCGGCGTTGTAGATCCTGAGATCGCCCGGCCCGAGCGAATCCGGCGGCGGCACCTCCGTCTGAACGCGCACGTGGCGTCGGCCAGACCAATGGCGCGCGAAATAGCCGCTCACGAGGACGATCGCGAGCACGACCAGCGCGGTGCGAATGAGCGCGGCGATCCACCGTCGCGATGATGAGCTCATGAGTGTCTCCGACAAGAACGTGTCACTCTCATGTTACGTGGCGACGCCCCAATAGCGCCAGGAGCGGTTCGCGTAGCACCGACTGGACACGCGCAAACCCCCCACAGCGCGCTCGCCGTTACCAGATCCGCGCGCGCAAACTGTCGGGACGCACCATCGGATCGCCGTCCTTGCATCCCCACGCCTTCTTGAACTCGGGCATGTTCGACATCGG
>DASVYG010000008.1:0-5677 GCA_036392315.1 Gemmatimonadaceae bacterium | reverse complement strand
GACGCGCGAGATCGGAGAGCGCCTTTTCATCTCGACCAAGACGGCCGATCACCACATTCAACACGTGTACACGAAAATCGGCGTGTCGACGAGGGCCGCCGCGGCGCTGTGGGCGATGCAGAACGCGGTGGTGTCGTAACGCCGACCCCGCCGGCTCTCCTCGAGCGACGAACGTGGTATCGCGGGCTGACGCCTCACGAATCGAACGCTTTGTTCTCGATATTGAAAGTGAGCCCCAGCCATAAGCCGTGAGCTATTAGCAGGAAGCCGTGAGCGAGCACCGAGCGCGGCTCACGGCTCAGTGCTAATAGCTCACTGGCTTATGGCTGGGGCTCGCAATGATGCTCGCGATGGCAGCGAGCACGATAGAGCCTTTTCGGCCGCCCCGCTGCCATAAATGTCACTCCAGGCGGGGCAGGCTTAGCGTTCAACCGGAGCGCGCCGTATCTTCGCGTAACCCGCGACGGAGGCAATATCGACAATGCCGAGTTATGGCGTGCTCAGTTGCGGTCCCTCTTGCGATCGTTGCAACCGCCCGATCGATCGGCGCGATAACGCGCAACGCGCGGGTGGGCTCATGAAGCCGCGGGCCGCAATCCGAGCGTGGGTGGGGCCTGTACTCGCCGCCGCGCTTCTCGCGAGTGCCCTCCACGCGCAGCCGAAGCCCGTCGCCGGACTGAACCCTCGGCGGCTCCGACTCACGACCGATTCACTCGAGGTCTACATCATTCGACAAGGCGACCGCCAACGCACGGGCACGATCGTCGACGCGCTCGACACCGTGCGAGTGAATGGCGAGCTTCGCCTGCAACGCATCTACACCAGGACGGACGAGGTGTTGGGGAACGGCGTCGACACCCTCGTTGACGCGTTCGCCGACTTGAAGCTCCGACTCGTGGACTCCCGGTCCGAGGGCGGCGGCGTCGAGCACGTCGAGTGGCGGAGTGGACGCGTCGTCGGCGTCGTGGAGCAGAGCGGAAACGCCGCGCGTCAAGTCGACACTACCGTGGCGTCCGGCGTGTACAGCAGCTCGAGCTTCGATCTCATCCTGCGTGCCGCGCCGCTGGCGCACGGCTACGCGCTCACCGTCTCGGCATTCTCCGGGCGGCAGGGCGCGAAGACTCTCTCCGCGAAAGTCGTCGCGTCCGAGACGTTGCCCCAACTCGGCGTCGCGTGGCGGGTCGACGCGGATCTCGGCGGCCGTTCGGCGACCTATTGGATCGCGAAAGACTCGCGCCGAGTCATGCGAGAGCTCGTTCGGGTTGCGCCGGGAGTCGATGTCCTGCTACTCGCGAATCGTTGATTCGTCGGGGTCTCGAAACGAAATGTCATCCTGAGCGCCTCCCTGGCCAAGCAGTCTCACACTCAGTTACGTCGGGCGAGCCGTTGCTTGACTTCGCCTTGTTGGATCACGAGGCCGGTGACTCGCCCCGTGGCATCACTCTCGAAAGACACGACCAGGTCAGCCGTCCTGACGAAGAACTCCGTCGCTGTCATCGCCAACAGTTGGATCGCCGGCTGCGGCGGCACTTGCAGCATGAGATGATCGCCATTGCGCGAGACAGAGATCGCCGCCGCGCCGGCTGAATACGATCCGACGAATCGGTCGAGCTGCGAGGTGGGAAGCAAGACCTCCTTGCGGGACGCCATGACGGCGACGAGCGCCGCGACTCGTGGGGCGAACGCTTTCACGAAGCCATCGACGAGCGCGGACATATCGAGCGACTCGACGCGACGCAATTCGGTGGGACCGGCCCGAAGGCCCAGGATGCTCCCGTCGGGCCCGACGCGGACGTGCACGCCCGTGCCAACCCGCGCCGAATCGGCGAACAGCCGGACCGGCATGATCATCACAGGTCGGTTCGGTTCGGACGGCGCGTGAAGCGTGACCGTGGCGGAATCGAGATGCATGCGCCTAAGGCGCGCGAGCGCAAGCTCGACGCCAACGTATGCCTGGCCGAGGAGCGGAAACGCCTCGTGCATGGCGATGCGCCGCGTGGACGTCGAGTCTTTTCTGAAGAACACGAGACTCGCGGAATCCCGCCCGTACGTCACCGTGAGTGAATCCAAGTCGGGCGGCGTCGGCGCGCCCGGCGTGCTGTACTTCATCGTGTACCGTACCGGCAGCCCATCGTTGTCCAGCGAGATCCGGTAGTCGTGCACGTAGACGCCCGGCGGGTGCAGGACGACCCATGTGCCCGAGATGACGTTGTCGCGACGAACGTATTGCTCGAGGCAAAAGGTATCTTTGCCGATGGTCGTGACGAACGCGGTTGGGGTTGGCGTCTGCGCGGGAAGGATACGCGGGAGCGACAACAGGATGAGCGTGATAAGACGGAGCGATCGCATACGCGGCTGGCGGTCAGGCGGACTGGTCGGAACGACGACCGATCGGATCGCACACCGGGGCTTCACCGAGCCGAATCTGCGCCGATTGCGTCGCATGATGCATATGCATAATGTAGATGCGTATACATCACAACCCCCAAATCATGAGCCCCGAATCCGCCACGGCGAAATGCGCCGCGGGAACGCTGCGCCGAGCTTCCCGATCCATCGCACGACTCTATGACGGCCATCTCGCGCGCGCCGGACTTACCACAACGCAGTTTTCGTTGCTCACGCAGCTGGAGCGGCACGGGCAGCCGGTCCCATTGAGCCAGCTGGCCGAGGAGCAAGCATTCGAGCGCACGTCGCTCTATCGCGCGCTGGCGCCGCTCGAGCGAGAAGGCCTCGTACGCGTGACCGCGGGCCGCGGACGAACCAAGCAAGCGGCGCTGACCGCCCGTGGCGTTCGCCGGGTGGCGAGGGCGCGACAGCACTGGCAGTCGGCGCAGGACGCATTTCTCGCGCAGTTCGGCCGCTCAGCGTGGAATACCCTCGCCGCGCAGCTGGACGATATCATCGAGACGGCGCGCGCGATTCCGATCGCCTAACCCAACGCCTCAGCAAAGAAATCGGCGAGGTCGAGCACAAGCGGCTCCGTCATGCCCTCGGGCTGCCACACGAGCTGGCGGCTCAGGATCTCGCCCGGTTCCTCGGTGCCGCGCCAACGGGCGATGGTTCGCGCCTCGGGACTGACGATCCAGTATTCTGGAACGCCCCCGTCCATATAGAGCAGGCGCGTCGTTTGGTGGTCGTAGCTCGATCTGCTCGGAGACTCGACTTCTACGGCGAGCAGTAAGTCGCTGAGATCAAACGGATACGCTGGACGCTTCGCGTCCGTCACGCGCACGACGAAGACGTCGGGTTGCAGTCGGTTGCGACGCCGGTCTCCTCGTCGCACATCGGCCGGCGAGATCACCGGATGACCATCGCTGGCATGGCCATACATTAGAATCCTCGGCGCCGAGTTGACAAGCGAGAAGCAGATCTCGCGCATCCATGTCCGCAAATCCCCGACTCGCCGCGCTCCGTTCTGGACTCGCGGTCATGGACGGCTCGCCGAATTGCTGGTACGTTGAAAGCATGCCTCCCTGCCGTGACCGTCCCGGCGAGCGCGAGGTGCCGCGATGCCGCGCACTCCCGGTGAATCCGTGCTGACGCTGTCAGACGTGCTCCCAGCGCAGGCGACTACGTCCGCGCTCTCGACGCCAACCGCCGAGGGCGAGTACACCGCGGGTCGTCGCACCGTCGCACGCGCGATGTGGATCGGCGCATGGATCTGGCCGTCCTTCACGCTGCTCGACGTGTACATGTGCTACGTCGCGTATCCGGACGCGCCATTCAGGCTGTTCGTCCTGTATCGCGTCGTCGTACAGCTCGCGTTCATCGCCGTGTATCGCGCCAGTGTTCGCGGGTCGCTGCCGCTCAAACGGCTCTTTTGGCTGCAGAACATCACATACGGCGCGTGTGCACTCGGAATCTCCCTCATGGCCGTGTATCTCGGCGGCATCCGAAGTCCGTACATGCACGGCATCTCGATCGTCGCCCTCGTGCGCGCGGCGCTCGTGCCCACGCATTGGCGGCAGGGCATCAACACCTACGCGCGAATCGCCCTCGCGTTCCCCGTCGTGATGGCGGTCGGCGCGGCCGTGTCACCCGAGGCGCGCACCGCGTGGCTGAGCAACGAGTCGCTCATCGTGTTCGCGAGTAACTACGTGTTCGTGCTGACGTCTTCGGTGATCGGCCTGATCACGGGCCATATCGTGTGGAGTGCGCAGGAGCAGTTGTATCGCGCGCGTAAGGTCGGGCGCTATCGATTGCAGGCGCCGATCGGAAAAGGCGGGATGGGCGAGGTATGGCTCGCGTGGGACCAATCGCTGCGCCGCAACGTCGCGCTCAAGATCCTGCGCGTTGGCACGACGTCCAGCCCGGAGGCCGTTCGCCGCTTCGAGCGCGAAGCGCAGGCCGCGGGACGGTTGCGCGGCACGCATGTCGTACGCGTCTTCGACTGGGGCGCGAGCGACGACGGCTTGTACTACATCGCGATGGAATATCTCACGGGGATGAATGTCGCGACGCTGGTCGAGCAATTCGGGCCGCTCCCGGCGGCGCGAGCGATCCACTTGGCCACTCAGGCGTGCATCGCTCTCGAGGAGGCCCATGCGGCGGGGATCATCCATCGCGATCTCAAGCCGCACAATCTTCACATCACGCACATGCCCGACGAGCCGGACTTTCTCAAGCTCGTCGACTTCGGCATCGCCCGCCGCCTCGCCTCGGATACGTCGAACGATCGTCTCACCATGACGGGGCTCATGGTCGGAACGCCGGCCTACCTCGCGCCGGAGCTCTGGTTTGGCGGCGAGGCCGACGAGCGAACCGACATCTACGCGCTCGGCGTGACGCTCTACGTGATGCTGACGGGCAAGACGCCATTCGAGGGATGGTCGATGTCCAAGCTGCGCGCCGCGCACATCGCGGCGAAGCAACCGGAGCTCCACCTTCCACCCGGCGAGCCGTTGAGCGATCGCCTCGAGCCGATCTTGCTCAAGTGTCTGGCCTGGTCGGCTACTGACCGTGTCCAGTGCGTGCGGGAGCTGCACGACGAGCTCAGCGAGCTGTACGATCCGACGGCTTGGACCACCGCTGATGCCGAGTCGTTCTGGAAGGCCGCGGAGAAAGCGCGCTTCGGGTGAGCCTACTTACGCGTCTGTCTCCCTGACGCCATCGCGCCGTCGTGCGCGCGGCGAAGCTCGGCGATGTCGAGCTTCTTCATTTTCAGCATCGCTTCCATCGCTCGCTGTGCGCCTTCCGACTCTTCGTCGACGAAGACGTCGGCAATGTTGGAGGGAACGACCTGCCATGAAAGGCCGTATCGGTCCTTCAGCCAGCCACACTGCTGAGCCGTTGGATCGCCACCGGCCGACAACTTGTCCCAGTAGTAGTCGATCTCATCCTGCGTGGCGCAGTTCACCTCGAACGAAACGGCCTCGTTGAACTTGAACACCGGGCCGCCGTTGAGCGCGGTGAACGCCTGTCCGTCGAGCACGAACGCGACCGTCATTACTGATCCGGCGGGCCGATGATGCGTTTCAAAGCCTGCTGTGCCGTATCGTGTGATCCTCGTGATCCGCGAATTCTTGAAGATGCCGACATAGAAATGAGCGGCCTCTTCGGCCTGATCGTCGAACCACAAGCACGGGCTGAGTCTCGGTGAGATGGCGACCATGATTGCCCTCCAACTGATGGGTTGGTTGCTGCACGAGGAATACTTCTTCGACGCAAAGATCCG
>DASVYG010000007.1:0-3287 GCA_036392315.1 Gemmatimonadaceae bacterium | reverse complement strand
CCACCCTTTTCATGCAAGCCCAGCCGCCCCAACTTATCCGGCGAGCTGCCCACCCAACTCCCGAGGAGGGGACCATGGATGCGAGAACGTTGAACCCCGTAGTGGCAGTTGCCCTATTGCTGGTCGCAGCAGCGTGCGGCGGGAACACCGGCTCCGCGACGGACACGACGAAGGCGCCGCCAGGTGCGTCCGCTCCAGCCAACGACGTAGCGGCCCGCGCCGTCATCGACTCCGCCGACCGGAAATTCGAGACCGCGTTCAAGGCTGGCGACGCAGCGACGGCCGCGTCGTTCTACGAGGAGAACGCCACGAGCATGCCGCCGAACCTGGAGCCCGAGACCGGTCGCGCCGCGATCGAGAAAGGCTACGCGGATCTCTTCAAGCAACTCGGCAAGGTCGACGACTTCTCCGTGCAGATCAAAGACCTCGACGCGTATGGTGATCACGCCATCGAGATCGGCAGCTACGCCATGACGTTCACGCCGACCGGGGCCAAAGAACCGATGAAGGATCACGGCAGCTACGTCAACTACTGGCGCAAGCAGCCAGATGGCTCGTGGAAGCTTCACCGCGACGCGATCGTGAGCGCGATGCCCATGCCGAACATGGGTCCGTCGACGGCGGCGAAGAAGAAGTAGCTGGGTCGCGCGAAGGGGAAGGCCGTCGACCGCGGTGGCCGTTAGATTCCAATGTCGGCCACCGCGGGGCAGAGGATCGATGCGTCTAGCAGAGTTCATCGTAGCGAACCGCGAGCCGATTCTGGTCGAATGGGAGAGTTTCGCGCGCACCTGCGCCCCGGCGAGCGGGACAATGGACATCGCCGCGCTCCGCGACCACGCCAATGACATGCTCACGGTGATCGCCGAGGATCTCGAGACGTACCAGAGCGCTCGCGAGCAGGCTGAAAAGTCGAAGGGGAATGCACCCGTCGGCGACGGCGGCGTGAGGACCGCGGCGGAGAAACACGGCGCCGGCCGGGCCGACAGCGGCTTCACCGTCGAGCAGATGATCTCGGAGTACCGAGCCCTGCGCGCGAGCGTGATCCGACTCTGGATGAAAGGGCAAGGATGTGGTGAGCCGACCGACATGGCGGACGTCACCCGATTCAATGAAGCGATCGATCAGGCGCTCGCGGAATCGATTTGGCGCTACACCCAGGACCTGGAACATTCCAAGGAGATGTTCCTCGCCATTCTGGGTCACGACCTTCGCACGCCGCTCGGCTCGGTTCTCACCGCCGCGACCTTCATGCTCGAGACGAACGAGCTGACGGAGCCATACCTCACGCTCACCTCGCGCATCGTCAAGAGTTGCCGGCGAATGAACAGCATGGTCGGCGATCTCCTCGACTTCACCAGGAGCCGTCTGGGCGGCGGCATCCCGATCGCGCGAGCCGACATGAGCCTCGAGAAGGCCGTCCACGCGGTCGTGGACGAAATCTCGACGCTCTATCCGAACCGGACGATCGAGATCGACGCCCGCGGCGGTCAGCGCGGGCAATGGGATTGCGCGCGAATCAGCCAAGCCGTCGCGAATCTGATCGGGAACGCGCTGGAGCATGGGTCCGATCGCACGCCGGTCACCGTCGCCGTCGGAGCAAGCGACGGCGAGGCGACGATCGCCGTCCACAACTTCGGTCCTCCGATTCCCGCCGAGCAGCTGAATGGGATCTTCAACCCGATGAAAGCCAAGGAGCCGGCGGCGGGCACCGCCACCGCGGCCTCGGGGAGCCTGGGGCTCGGCCTCTACATCGCCGAGCGCATCGTGCACGCGCATCGCGGCCGAATCGACATCGAGTCTTCGGAGCGCGCCGGGACGACCTTCACGGTCCATCTCCCGCGCTGACGTACCCACGCCGGCCGCGAGCTTCCTGCGGTCGCGCACGCTGTCGCTGCGCTCCTAGGCGCGTAATTTGCCTATACTAATAAAAAGATCCTGACAAATATCGACATCGACCGGCCGCGTGGCCGTCGTTGACATACGCGGGCGACACTGGCAGTCGTTCAGCAGTTCCTACCCGGCCAGTTTGGAGCATCCATGAATCAGTCTCGATATCTCGCCCTTGCGGGCGCCGTGCTGGCCGTAGGGGCCTGCAACCCATTTCGCACCCCGATGAAGCAGGAACCGGTCGTTCAGGTGAGCACCGGCGACGTGAACGTGAATGCGCGCTGGAGCGGCACGCTCGCGTCTCCCTCGAACCTCGCCGGCGCCGTTCAGATGAAAGGGTCGGTGACGATGACGCCGGGCCGCGACGAAGACAAGACGGTCGTGAGCGTGAATCTCTCGAACGCCACTCCCGGCGGCATGCATCCGTGGCAGTTGCACCGTGGGCAGTGCAGCGCCGATGACGGTGTGGTCGGCGACGCGGGCGCGTACCCCGCGCTCAAGGTCGACGACTACGGTCGGGCGTCCAGCTCGGCGACATTGCCGATGACGATGCCGACGACCGGTTCCTATCACGTGAGTGTAGGCGCGTCGACGGCAAACCCCGAAACGATCGTCGCCTGCGCCAACCTCGCGCCGCCGTCGCGATAACGAGAACGCGTGCATAGACTTGTTCGCTCTGTCATCCTGAGCGAAGTGAAGGATCTGCTGTTGAGTTTGAGAACAGCAGATCCTTCGTCGTTTCACTCCTCAGGATGACGCGGCGAATTCACTCCTCAGCGTGACGGCGACCTCGTCAGAAACGTTCATGTTCGCCGCTGCAGGTGCTTGAGGCGGAGGTGCTCTTCGCGCTCGCGCTCCTCCAGCGTGCGGGCAACGCCCGCGATCTGAGAGACGAGCCGCGGCTCCACGCGCTCGCGCAACATGCGGAGCTGCTGGGACGTCGAGGAGACGGCGGCGGCGAGGCGTGCGACACGCACCTCGCCGGCCGCCGACGCGATGAGCAGATCCACCAGCGCCTCGAAAGCATCCGTCGCCGCGACGGCCTCGCGCGAGGTGCTTCCCGGCGGCGTGCCCCGCGCATCGAGCGTGCGTCGCACTCGAGTCGCCGCCGCCACATCGGCCACCGGCACGCCCCAGATCTGCGCGGGCTCGACCTCGACCTCGACCGCACCCTGCGGAAGTCCCAACGCCCGCAGCGCATGCAGCCCTTCTTCGCCCAGCGCGTCGAGCAGTGCCGCCGCAGCCTCGTTCGTCCGCCGCGCGATCTCGGTGCGCGTATCCATCGCCGGGCGCGCGAGCCGAAAGAGATGGCTCACCAATGCTTGTCGCTTGCGGCTCACCGCGTCCGCTCCGCGGCGAACGCGCTCGAGTTGACCTCGTGCGCGGAGCAGGTTGCTGCG
>DASVYG010000006.1:0-9776 GCA_036392315.1 Gemmatimonadaceae bacterium | reverse complement strand
CGCCAGACGAGTTGCGCAAGGCATGGAGATACGCCGCGCGGCCGTCTTGCAACCGCAACCGCCCGTCACGAACTACCGCGCTCGCACAACGTCCCGAATCGTCGAGATGACGAGATCGGGTTGCTCGAGATGCACGTGATGTCCGCTGTGCTCGGCCACGATCAGCTTGCCCTTGGTCGACAATGCCGCGACGGCCGCGAAGTCACGCTTTCGGGCCGCCTCCGTCTCGGTGTTGTTGTCCGGTCCCGGATCCTCGACGATACCGCGCGTGATTACGACGAGCGGTAGATCGCCAAACAGATGCGCGTTCGCGGCCCGCTCGGCGGCGAGGCCTGCGAGCTCCTCTGGCTCGAACGGATTGTCGCTCGGCCCGTAGTGTTTGATCTGGGCGGTCGCCCACTCGCGCATTCGCTGTGCGTCGGCGGGGAGCCTGTCGCGCGGCGGCTCGTTGGCGTGCGGCGCCATCTGGACCGCGGCGTCTTTCATCGCCGCGAGCGCAGCCGGCGGTATGTCGCTCACACGCAGCGGATTCGACGTCTTGACTGGCGGAATCGTTTTGCCGGTCACGAGGTCGGCGTTGTGGACGAGCTTTCCGTCGGGCAGCATCCGCACCGGATTGTCCAACCCGCCTTCGATGAGGACGATCCCCGCGACGTCGGCGCGATACGTCGACGCATACAGGCGCGTGATCCAGCCGCCATACGAATGGCCGACCAGCACGAACGGCGCGCGCTCACCGGACTTCTCGAGCAACGTATGCAGCTCGTACACGTCCTGATGCAGCGTCCGCGGATGCGGACCCCAGTCGCTCCAGCCGTCGTCGGAACGATCGTACGAGCAGACGCGCGCAAACTTCGCCACGCCCGGCTGCACGAGACTCCATTCGACGGAGAAATCGCCGGCGCCTGCCTCGAGCACGACCGTCGGCTGACCCGGCTTGGCGATACCGGTGCAGTTGATGTGCATGCGCCATCCGCCTACGTCGACCAACTTGCCCGGAGGCGCGAACGGTGGCGCCGTGTCTATTTGGGCGCGAGCGGCCGGCGACAGCGAGGCCATTGATACAACGGCGGCGAACACGACTGGGCTAACGTTGGCGATCGTCATTGTGCGTCACCTCGCGATGCGAGCATCTGTTCGAGCGCGGCAAGCCGCAGCTGGATCTCACTCAGCGTCGTCGTGCGCATCCGCAGGAACACGCCGACGGTGCTCAACGTCGCGATGAGCAGGCTGACGATACCGAGCACGATGATCAGCGGCATGGCGACGCCGAGCACGGTCATCCACGGGAGCGCGCCGGCAAGAACGGCCTTCACCATCTGCGCCTCGGAGATGCCGACGAGGACCGCGAGAAGCAGGATGAGCAGGAACGTGACGCTCCAGGCCGCGATGCTCACGCGCCGAATGAAGCGATCCCGCCGCTTTTCGTCGTCGATCGCGGCCCAAACCGTGTTGCCGCTGGAAGAGTCGGTGTGTGTCATGGAGTTCCTCGAGTGAGTATGTCGTGCAGCTTGCGTTTCGCGTGATGGATGCGTGTCTTCACGGTGCCGACCGGGCAGCCGACGATCACCGCGATCTCGGAGTAGCTCATCTGATCCTGGAATCGGAGGAGTAGTACTTCGCGCTGTGGCGGAGGCAGGCCGGCGAGCACGTCGTCCAGCGTGCCTGCCTCGAAGGCATCGAGCGCGGACTCATCGGCCGGGACGTACGTCGCCTCGTCGTCCGCGTCGATGATGAGCTCCTGCTCGCGGCGTCGCTTGCGCAGATGGTCGAGCGCGCGACGTCGCGTCGTGCTGAAGAGCCACGTGCGAAAGGCGCTGGGGTTGGCGAGCGTGGCGATCGCGCGGTAGACGGAGAGCCAAACGTCCTGCTGCACGTCGTCGGCGTCGTCGCCCACGAGACCACGGAGGTAGCGCAACGTTCGCGCGCCGAACTCGTCGAGCAGTTGTCGGAAGGCGCGCTCGTCACCCGCCTGGCAGCGGAGCACCAGAAGGTGGAGTCGTACGTTGTGTTCGCGCGCCGGCGTGGCCTCGACCATGTGTGCTCCATAAGCAACGTCCCGACAGGGGTTCGTTCTAGGGACGACGGGAGCGGCCGAAAAGTTCAATCGATGGGCGGGAACAAGAGGGACGCCCGCTGAACCATTATCTTCATAGAAGGCCGGTCGTCGATGGCGGCGACTGCGTTACGAGCTGACTGGATCTCGCCCGGCGAGAGCGAGAATGGTACGCTCCTCGCTCTCGCAGGTCTCTGGCCGCGTTCGTCGCCAGGCCGTGCAACTCGATACCTAGTGTTACTCCAATGGAAACAATGAGATTACGTGCGGTGGTGTGGGTGACCGTCGTGGCCTTAGGGGCGGCGTGCGGCGCCAAAGCAACCAAGGGAAGCGACTCCGCCCCGGCGGCGGCGAAGCGGACCGCCGACTCGGCGGCGGGAGCGATCGGCGACACGATGGTTGGGAAGCTGCCGCCCAACCACATGGGCCGCATCCCCGTGCTCGAGTACCACGTGATCGGCGGCGAAAAGAACGCGCTCTACACGCGCACGGTCGCGAGCTTCAAGGCCGATTTAGAGGATGTATATAGGCGCGGCTATCGCCCCATCACGATCGCGCAGATGCTCGACAAGAACTTCGCCGACGTGCCCGACGGCATGTCGCCGGTCATCGTCGTGTTCGACGACGCGTCGCCCGAGCAGTTCAGCTACATCGAGGGCGCCGACGGCAAGCTGACTATCGATCCGAACACGGGCGTCGGCATCTGGGAAGATTTCGCGAAGACGCATCCCGGCTGGAAGAACCGCGCGACGTTCTGCTTGCTCAACGGCGCGAGCGCGGGACACAACTTCTTCGGCGACAACCCCAAGTATCACGGACAGAAGAAGGAGTGGCGCTTCCAGAAGGTGAAATGGCTGGCCGATCAGGGTTTCGAGTTGTGTGATCACACCGTGTGGCACGCGCGGCTCGACAAGTTCAGCGACGCCGTCGTGCAGGAGCAGATCGCGCGGAACATGATGGCGATCGATTCGGTGGTGCCGGGTTACAAGGTGCGGACGTTCGCGCTGCCCTACGGCATCTGGCCCAAGAATCGGCCGCTGGCGTGGCAAGGAACGTGGACGGATCCCAAGACGAAGCAGGCGCACCCGTACAAGTTCGACGCGGTGCTCGAGGTGTCGGGCGGTCCGACGCGAAGTCCGTACGATCCGCAGTTCGATCCGCACTCGATCAAGCGCATCGAAGCGATCGCGGACGACATCCGGAAGACTCTGGACGGGTTGGACAAGACGAAGAACAGATTTGTGAAATAACCCGACAGTGACGCGGCGGTCGAGTCAGGCGAGCGGCGGCCACTGACGATCGAGCGACGCCCGATCCCATGCGCCGGCGTCGGCGGCCGCCTCGTACGTGCTCTGAAGAAACGCGAGGAGAGTCTCATCGGGAGATTCAGAATCCCTTACCGCGTCGTAGGGAAGGACGAACTCTCGCAAGTCTCTATCGTAGTAGGCCTCATCAGGACGCACGACGTAGTCCGCGTATCCCGCCGGCTCCGGGTACGCGTAGGCGTAGAACGCCGCCTCGCTCGTTGCGCCGCCGCCGGGCCAGAACCCACAGCTGCTGCACTCCTGCGAATACGCTTCGACCATGACGTAAGTCGGGCAGTGTGGCGCGCCACCCGGATGCCGCGGCGCGCCGCGGCCCGAGAACCGCGCTGTCGCGAGATCGAAACTACCCCAAAAGAAGTGCACGGGGCTCGCCTTCCCCACAAAACGACTCCGAAACTGCTCGAACACGCGATGCACGTGGACCATCGCGCGCCACCAGCGCTGCGCGGCGTCGGCATCGTACGACGCATGCTGAACGTCTTGCTCGAATGGGATCGCGACCTCGACTTCGACGGGCACCGGCCGAATTCCGGCGTCGATTCCGAGCGCGCGGAGCGCGGCGACGTATTCGGCGTAGAACGCCGACACGGATTGCGCCACGAGCGGAACCGCGCGCATCCCTCCACGCTCGGTTCGAACGTAGAGGTGATGATCGAGAAAATCGAAGTCCACCATGAAGGTGCCCTGGTCGGACGGGATCGCCGACGTGGTGAGGCCGCGCGCAGTGACGTACAGCGTGACCTGCCACCAATGGTTTTGCATTGGCGCGTGCGCCAGCCGAGTTTTTCCGACGATCTGCGACCACATGTGCAGCGTCTCGTACGTGTCCTGCCACTCACGCAGCGCAAGGCGTGGCCACGCGGCTCGGTTCATCGACGGTCCTACTCCGTCGTCTTGCCCGCGAAGTGCTCGGCAAGCCGCTCGGCGTCCGCCTTCGTGTGACGCACGGTGCCGTCGGCATGCTCGGGCGGCGCGTACAGCGTGTACAGCTTCAGCGGCTTGTTGCCTGTGTTCTTGACGTTGTGCCGTGCGCCGGCGGGAACGATGATCGCCGTGTCGCTCTCGATCGGCGTCTCGCGCCCGTCGATCGAGACGACGCCTTTCCCTTTCTCGACGCGGAAGAACTGATCCACCGTCTCGTGGACTTCTTCGCCGATGTCCTCGCCAGGTTCGAGAGACATGAGCACCAACTGCATGTGCGGGCCCGTGTAGAGCACGCGACGGAAATCACCGTTGTCCTCGGTCTGATCTTCGATGTCGCCAATGAACCCCTTCTTCATAGAACCCCCCAGGTGAAGAGCGCCCGGAACGACGACGTGCCGTGAGCCAAGGAACCATCCAATCGACTCGATGCGCGCCTCGATGGTCCGAGCGATTCAACGTGCGCCGGTCGGCGAAGCCGGACAATAGGGATTTTCTTCGCACGCTGTCGGGCGGCGAGCTCGACGGGGCGGCACGCGTTCGTCGATCGTGTCAGAACAGGTTCGTGAAGTCGCGCGAACGACGGACCTTCGTCACGGCGTCCGCCCCATCGTCACTCGCTTCAAATAAAAATTGATCGACCCGAACTGCAGCCGTGCTTTCATCTGCAACAGCAGACGCGACGAGTCGTCCGAAAACCACAGCTGCGCACGACCGTTCTGCGAAAAGATGCCCGACGTCGTGATCTCCGGCTCGATGAGGATGGCCGGGAACGTTCCGGCCGGAACCGTCACCTGCTCGCGCCGAATCACTTTGATGACGACGGGATTCCCCTCCGGCTGGAAATACCGCTGGAGCTCGTAGCGGTCGCCGTCGGCGAGCGGCAGGGTGCGAACGAAGTAGATGATGGACACGTCGTCGAGCGGGTCCGCGCTCGAGGCGGTCGGCGTCTCGTTGTTCTTGACATAGATCCGCTGCTCGGGATCGATCACGAAATCGCGACGGACGTGATAGCGGCCTTCGTTGATGTATTGAACGAATCGCCGCGAGACGAATGCCGAGTCGAACCAGCTCATCGTCGAATCGCGCACGCGGAACAGCGGAATGCCGCCGGAGACGGCGAGCAGCGCATGCCACAGCGGATGTCCGTCGAGCGTGTCGACACCAAGCACAGACATCTCGCCCGAGCCAACGTGCAGTCGGCCGAACGAGACGTCGTACTCGAGCCGCTCGCCCACCCCGAACGGAACGGGGCCTTGATGCGGATCCGGTTGACGATCGCGCGCACTCGCTGCGCCGAGTGACACGCTCGCCAGCGCAAGTGCGGCAAGCCGTCTGGGCGCACTACCGGTGATCGGCAACATCGTACGGGCGAAGCAATGTCGTTCCTCGATAGACCACGAGACCCAAGGCCTCGTGACCACCGCGATGAATCTGGATTGTCGTCGCCGAGTCGAGCGAGCGAAAGTAGGCGGAGACGCGACGCCTCGACTCGTCGGCGCCGGCGCCTCGTCCGCTGCGCAGCACCACCAACGCGTTCGCACCGACGAGACGACGCTGATCGATGACGAATTGAAAATGTCGCGGATCGTCGTTGAAGCAGAGAATGATTGCGTCGGATGGGAGCGCCGCGCCGAGCTTGGCGGCGTCGATCCAGTTTGCGGCGACCACCATCGGTGATTGTCCCGCGGGCCCAACGGCCGCGAGCCCGGCCGGGACGTCGCTCCAATCGACCGCATCGAGCGACGGATCGCCGCGCGCGAACAGACTTGGCACCCGGCGCGAGAACCAGCCGGTGGCGATCTGACTCGCGGCGAACGCGACGAGAAGGAAGACGATGGCCGCGGACGTCGCGAGATATGCCGTCACCATCCGGCCGTGGCCGCGTTGCTCCAAGCGCGCCAGCGAGTCACCGGCCAACGGAAGCAGCAAGAGGAATCCGGGAGCCGGCCAGTGCGGAAGCCCGGGGCTTCCGCCAAGTGAAACGAGTGTGAACACGAGCACCGGTCCGGCGCCCAGGCACACGAGCAACCAGCGCGACGCATCGCTCGGACCACGCCGCGCCGCCGAGACGGACACCCAGACGAGCGGGATCCAGATCCAAGGGAGCAAGTACCCGGATTGGCCGGCGATGTTTTGCAGCAGCGACGTCATGTGCAACCCATGCTGCAATCCTGCGCGACCGGTTTGGAACCGAAGCGACGCCCAATGGTGCTGCCAATTCCAAACGAGAACAGGCAGAGCCATGATGAACGCGACCGCTGCGGCGACATACGGCTCCGGGCGCGCGAGCCAGCGGCGTTGGCTTCGAGTGGTCGAGAGGAACAGCAACGTGCCGGCGATGAGAAAGACGGCGTGGTATTTGGATAGGAGAGCGACACCCGTGCTCGCCCCGGCCCCGAGCCACCATCCGAGTGCGTCCGGCTTGGTGGGCTCCGCCGTCGCGTGCGAAACGCACAGCGCGGTCGCAACGAATCCGAGCATGAGCGGTCCGTCGGGTAGCACCCATCCACCGCCGCTCACGCCGAACACTGGAATGATGGTGGCGAGCACCGCCGCGTAGAGTCCCGCACGTTCGCCGAACGACCGCGCGGTGAGCCGGTAGAGCAGCCACGTCGTAGCGCAGAACAAGACTATGAATGGCAGACGGATGACGGCGTCGCGCTGCCACCCGAACGCGCGTTCCATCAACGCCGCGATCCAAAACACGAGCGGCGGGTGATCGTAGTAGCTCCAGCTCAGGGACCGACCGACGGCAGCGGCGTACGACTCGTCGACACCCAATCCGATCGCCGATGCCAGGGCGAACCTCGCGATCGCCCCTGCGACGATGACGGCAACGACCCATCGCGCGACGCGAGCACCGGGCGGGCGCAGGACGGCGCGACTAGCGCGCGGCGTCGGCGGCGAGAGAAGACCAGCCAAGTTGCGTCCGTCCGTTGGCGGAACGTCCAATGGTGAGTCCGCGCAACACGGCGCCGACCTTACCTCCTTGGTCGGCGTGGGCCTGTACCGCGCGCCCGCTCCACGTACCGATCACCACGGCCAGCGGTAGATCACTCGGCCAGTGCATGCGTTGAACGACACGCGCTACCCCGACGGCGCCAGCCGCGCCAAAGGCGAATCGGCTGATCATCGTCGCCTTGGACGAATCGGCGAGCTGCAGCTCACCCGACACCGTGGCGGCCATGGCAAATGCCGCCGCGGTGTGCCCCGACGGAAACGATACGAACGGACCGTTCGCCTCGTGGAATCCGCGACCGAGCTGGAAGGCATGCCTCGTGTTGACACCCGGAAGTGCGCGGCCTGTGATTCCCTTGCCGATGCCCGTGATTGCCGTCGCGAGGGCGATGGCCTCCATATTGTGGACGGCGAAGCGCCGCAGCCCCGGCGAACCCGTGGCGGCGCCGGCGGCGAGAATGACCGCACTGCTCACGAAAGGACCATCGCCACCAAAAAACGCGACGTCGCCCGCGATGTGATGCAGCCGACGGCTCTGCTTCCACCGCGGCTCGGCGAATTCCTGTGAGATGGGCCGGTCGAGCGGCGCCAACGCCGCGGTCGCGGCCATCGCGGCGCCCAGAGAGAAGAGGTCTCGGCGCGTGACCCACGGCGCCGGTTCGCGGACCACGCCGGCCGACGTATCACGAGACGAGCGCGTGGAGTCGACCGAGTCGAGCGTCTGCGCCACGACCGGTGTCGCGGCCCCGGCGAGCATGACGACAACGCCGGCCAATGTGCGGAGTGAGGGCAATTGGGTGTCGCGGTTACGGTGATGAGGAACAGCGACGCGGCGCGTCGCTGTTCGAGGTCATTTGTTCGCCAGAAGCTACACCGCTGGCGGTCGGATGTGCGTCCGCGGCGTCGGGCCACTCGAGCTTATTCGAGAAGCGGCGGCCCAAGACCGCTCGGAGAACCGGTCGCGCGTCGCTCGCACACACTGCCGCGTCGAGTCGGTCGGCGAGCGGCACCACACGCGAGAAGTCGCGATACCTGGTGTAGCCGTGAAAGAATCCCCACGGTCCGCCGTGAAAGAGCTTACCCATCCATATGTCGGGCAGCAGCACAAATTCGACCGCGTACATCACGTTGAGCGTCCGTGGGTGCGGCAGATCGCTCTCGATGATGCCACGAGGGAGCGAGCCGTGCTTCCCCCATTGGACGTCGACCGCGGGCTGGCCCCTGCCGCGCCAGTCGGCGTGGAGCACGGTGCCGTGCCAGTACGTCCACAAGTCTGTCGCCGCGTGACTCAGCGAATCGTAGCCTACCCAGACCTCCTCCTCGTCGCTCGACTTGGTCCACGGGAGCCACTGTCCGTTCACATCCCACTTCCACGCCAGGACGTAAGCAATGATGGGCCGCGTGGGATGGACCACGGCAACAACACGCTCGAGCGGAAACGCCTCGTCGCGCTGGACGAACAGCGTCGGCGCGAGAGCGCGCGCGAGACGGATGACCGACGAATCGGTCGCGACGCCGAGCGTCTCGGGCAGCGGTGGAATGCCCGAGTGTCGATAACAGCCGGCTGTCGCGGCAGCCAGGAAGACGAAGTGCGCCAACCTTCTCTGCCTCCGCCCGTTGCGATTCGAAACGCGTGCTACCATTCGGGGTACGATGCCAGTTGGATGGAGGCAGCCGCAAGACTCAACAGGCGTCCCATCCGATCTTTTTCGGCCGATCGCGGTCGACCGATCCTGAAAGCGCGTCCGGCGCCACATGGACGTTTCGCGGAACCGTGAACGCCCAGACCTACGATCTCACCGGCGTCTTGCTCAAGCCGCATGGCTCGGGTCCAGTTCCCGCGGTGGTCCTGAGCCACGGCTCCGAATGCATCACGGCGACGCCGATGCCACGGTGCCGCTCAGCTACGACGTGCGGCTCGACTCGTTGCTCGCGGCGACGCCTGGATGCAGTGGTTGCGGCTTTGCTCGTTCGTGTACAACCTCAAGCGTCGGTCTACCCAACACGGAACCCAATGCTCCGCACTCTTACTCGCTCGTTGTTGCTCATCGCCCTGTTCGCGCCGGCGATGCAGGCCCAGAAGAAAGTGAAAGAAGTCAAACCCGGGGCGGTCGAGCTCAAGCGGTTCGAGGATCAGTGGGCGGCCGGCCTCGTGCGGCGAGACCGCGCGCTGTTCGAGAAGCTGCTCGACAAACATTTCGTCTATACGGAGAACGACAAGCTGATGCAGCGCAAGGATGTGCTCAACGACATCGTTGCGGGCAGCGACACCGTGACCGCCGCGCACAACGAGGACATGGACGTGCACCAGTTCGGGGCGTCGACGGCAGTGGTCACCGGGTGGCTGATCGTCGAGGGGCGCAGCAAGGGCGCCCCATTCACTCACCGGTACCGATTCACGGACACATGGGTGAAGCGAAAGGCGGGATGGCTGCTCGTGGCGGCACAAGATTATCTCGCGCCGAAATAGTCGGCGCCGGGTCGCATAGTAGGCCCTCTACCGTCGCGAGGGT
>DASVYG010000005.1:0-33191 GCA_036392315.1 Gemmatimonadaceae bacterium | reverse complement strand
ATAAGTTTGTCGAGACGGCGGCGCGAATGATGTCGCGGCGCCACGTCGAGTTGACGGATCGTGCCCGCCGTCATCTCGCGTCGGCGCACGCCGGGCGATGGACCGCGGGAATGGAGACACACTCCAAGTGAAGTTGTGGATGCTCGGCAGCGGCAGCAGCGGCAACGCGATCCTCGTCGAATGCGACGGGTCGCGGATTCTCATCGACTGCGGGTTCGGCACGCGCACGCTGGCCGGGCGGCTCAAGCCGATCGGCGTCGATCCGCGCTCGATCGAGGGCTGTCTCATCACGCACGAGCACAGCGATCACGTGAAAGGAGCGGGCACCGCGGCAAAGCGTTGGGGCTGGGGCGTGTTCGCGACGCCGGGGACCGCCCTCGCGCCGGAGCTGGGCAAGACCCAAGTGCACACGTTCGAGCCGGGCATGACGGTAGAGTTTCCGCGGATGTCCGTTGCGTCGGTGCCCACGCCGCACGACGCCAATCAGTCGGTCGGGTTCGTCGTCACGAGCCGGTCGACGGGCGCGAGAGCTGGCTTGTTCTACGACATCGGACACGTGAGCCGCGCGATCGCGAACGCGTGCGAGTGCCTGGACATCCTCGTGCTCGAATCGAATCACGACGTCGAGCTGTTACGCAACGGTCCATATCCGCGGTGGCTTCAGGCGCGCATCGCGAGCAAGACCGGACACCTGAGCAACCACGACGCCGGCGCCTTTGCCCGCACGGCCGTGACGCGAGAGCTCAATCATCTCGTGCTCGCCCACCTGAGCGAGCAAAACAATACGCCGCGCGTCGCACTGTCGGCCATGAAGGGCGCGATCGCTCGCACGAAATTCCGCGGCGGCGTGACGGCGGCAAAGCAGGACACGGTGCTCGGGCCGTTCACTCCGGGCTCGACGCGCGCCGAGCCGCCGGTGCAATACGCGTTGTTCTAGGCTGGTCATGCAGTTCCACTCGGATAAAGAAACGAAAAGGGGGCTGCCGGCAGGCATCCCCCGAATCGTTTGAAGCAAATGAGCGCTTAGTACATGCCGCCCATGCCGCCGCCCGGCGGGCCGCCGGCGTGCGGAGCTTCCTTTTCCTTCTTTTCGACGATCAACGCTTCCGTCGTGAGCAGGAGGCCGGCGATCGACGCCGCGTTCTGCAGCGCCGTACGCGTGACCTTGGTCGGGTCGATGACGCCCGCCTGCACCAGGTTCTCGTACGTGTCGGTGAGCGCGTTGTAACCGAACGCGTCGTCCTTCGACGCACGGACCTTCTCGACGACGATCGAGCCCTCACCGCCCGCGTTCTGCACGATCATGCGGATCGGCTCTTCGATCGAGCGACGGATGATGTCGACGCCGATCTGCTCGTCGGCATCGAGCTTGAGGCCCTTGAGCGCGCGCTGCGCACGAATGAGCGCGACGCCGCCGCCCGGGACGATACCCTCTTCCGCGGCCGCCTTGGTCGCGTGGAGTGCATCTTCGACGCGGGCCTTCTTCTCCTTCATCTCGGCTTCCGTCGCCGCGCCGACGTTGATCACTGCCACGCCGCCCGACAACTTCGCCAACCGCTCCTGGAGCTTCTCCTTGTCGTAGTCCGACGTGCTGCTGTCGATCGCGACGCGGATCTCCTTGATACGGCCCTGGATCTTGTCCTCGGCGCCCGAGCCATCGATGATCGTGGTGTTGTCCTTGTCGACGACGATGCGCTTGGCGCGACCGAGGTCGGTGACCACCGCGTTCTCGAGCTTGAAGCCCACTTCCTCGCTGATGACCTGACCGTTGGTCAGCACCGCGATATCCTGCAGCATCGCCTTGCGACGATCGCCGAAGCCTGGTGCCTTGACGGCGCAGACTTTGAGTGTGCCGCGGAGCTTGTTCACGACCAGCGTGGCAAGCGCTTCACCTTCGACATCCTCGGCGATGATGAGCAAGGGCTTCCCCTGCTGCGCAACCTTCTCGAGGACCGGGAGCAGGTCCTTCATCGACGAGACCTTCTTGTCGTGAATGAGGATGAACGCATCCTCGAGCACCGCTTCCATCTTCTCCGGATCGGTGACGAAGTACGGCGAGACGTAGCCGCGGTCGAACTGCATGCCTTCGACCGTCTCGAGGTTGGTCTCGAGACCCTTGGCCTCTTCGACGGTGATGACGCCGTCCTTGCCGACCTTGTCGAACGCTTCCGCGATCAGGTTGCCGATCTCGGCGTCGTTGTTCGCGGAGATGGCGCCGACCTGGGCGATCTCCTTCTTACCGGTCGTCGGGACGCTGATCTTCTTGAGCTCATCGACGACCGCCTGCACGGCGAGGTCGATTCCGCGCTTGATCGCCATGGGGTTGGCGCCGGCGGTGACGTTCTTGAGACCTTCGCGGAAGATCGCCTGCGCGAGCACGGTCGCCGTCGTCGTGCCGTCGCCGGCGATGTCCGACGTCTTGGTCGCGACTTCCTTCACCATCTGCGCGCCCATGTTCTCGAGGGGATCAGAGAGCTCAATCTCCTTGGCCACGGTGACGCCGTCTTTCGTGATCGTCGGCGCGCCGAACTTCTTGTCGATGACGACGTTTCGGCCGCGCGGGCCGAGGGTGACCTTCACCGCTTCGGCGAGCTGGTCGACGCCGCGCTTGAGCGCCGCGCGAGCGTCCACGTTGAAATGCAGTTCCTTGGCTGCCATATGAGTACAGTCCTCAGGGTGTGAAAGTGTATTCGTTGGTTGCTAGTTGCTCGTGGCTGGTTGGCACCTGCGACGACCAGGAGCCAGTCAGTCGCAGCTAGTAACTATCCGATGATCGCGAGCACGTCGGACTCGCGCAGGATGAGATACTGCTCGCCATCGACCGTGACTTCGGTGCCGCTGTATTTCCCGTACAACACCTTGTCGCCGATCTTCACTTCCATCGGGACGCGCTTGTCCTTCTCGTACCGGCCCGGTCCGACCGCGATGATCTCGCCCTGTTGGGGCTTCTCTTTGGCGGTGTCCGGGATGTACAAGCCGCCGCGCATCTGCTCGGATTCCTCGAGCGCGCGAACGACGACGCGGTCGGCCAGCGGGTTGACCTTCACATTGGTCTTGGTGGCCATACGGTGTGCTCCTCCCTGTCTATGGCTGCGGTGGAAACGGAATGATTGACGCGTTAGCACTCACTGAACGAGAGTGCTAATAACCCCAATCATACCTCGACCGCGGAGACGCGTCAAGCCCCGCGCTGCGAGCACGGAGACGACGCAATCCTTTGAAAACCAATGATTTAGGCTAGCTCAGCCGGGCGGCGAACGAGCGCGTGGGCGATTTGAAGGCCCTGGAGCGTCAGATACGGCTCGACGCGATCGAAACTCGAGCACAGCGTCGCCATGGTCTCGGCGAATCCGCCCGTGGCGATCACCATCGGCACCTGCGGGCGAGGCCAACTCTGTTTGATCCGCCCAACGATCCCGTCGATCGCGTCGGCGCCGCCAAACAACACGCCGGCACGAATGCACTCCTCCGTGCGCCTGCCAATCACGCGGGCGGGGACCACGAGCTCCGTCGCCGGCAGCTTCGACGTGCGCCGTGTCAACGTCTCGGCGGACGTCAGGATGCCCGGTGCGATCACGCCGCCCAAGAACACGCCGTCCGCCGTGATGCAATCGAACGTCGTGGCCGTGCCCATGTCGACGACAATCGCATCGCGCGCGTAGATGCGGCTCGCGGCCAACGTATTGATCAACCGGTCGGCGCCCACGGTCAGCGGCTCGTCCACCTCGAGGGTGATCGGCAGCGGCGTACGCGCATCGACGACGAGCGGCTTACCCACGCGGAAGTATGCTTGGCACGCGTCGCTCAGCGGGGCCGTCACGCGAGGAACGACCGATCCGATCGCCACGCTTTCGACGACGTCCGGAGAGAAATCGTCGGCGCCGAGTAACGAGCGAAGCAGGACGCCGAATTCGTCGGACGTGCGCGACACGTCGGTCATGATGCGCCAATGACCACGCATCTCGGATTCGCTGAAGAGACCGATCGTCAGCTCGGTGTTTCCGACATCGAACACGAGGATCACAGCTCTTCCTCCAGAACGAGAGACCCAGCACGAATGACGGTGATGCCAGAACCTATATCGACCGCGAGTCCGCCGCTCGGGTCGATGCCACGAATCACGCCGCGAACCGGCGCGAGACATCGCCGCCCCGCGATCGCATCTCTCGCGGCGAACGCCGCCAGCTCTTCGACATCGAGCGGCCCCGGTCGCGCCGCAGCCTGGCGCATGGCCGGCACGATGCGCGACAGCACATCCACGCGCGCGACGCCCGAATCGAGGCACGCCGCCCGCAGCTCGCGTGCGGGCACGCGCACGTTGATCCCGACACCGATCGCGACCCACTCGGGCAGAGAGTCGCGCCAGCGCGCCTCGACCAAAATGCCGCCGAGCTTCCCCGAGGCGAGATAGAGATCGTTCGGCCACTTGAGGCGAATCGGCGTGACCGCGAACGCGTCGAGCACCGCGGCGAGCGCCAGCCCGATGCGGAGCGAGAGCACGTCGAGCGCGACGACATCTCGTGGGCGCTCGATCAACGTCAACCAGACGCCGGCTCCCGCATCGGATTGCCAGGACCGCCCCATTCGCCCACGACCGCTCGTCTGCGCATCGGCGACAACGAGCGTTCCCGCGGCCGCCCCCGCTGCGGCCAACTCGTGCGCCACGTCGAGCGTGGATCCGACCGACTCGAACGCGACGATGCTCGGGACGCCGAGTCGCGAGGCAAGCGCCTCCAGGTCGCGGCCGTCATAGCGAGCGACCGGTCGCGGCGTTTTCAGATCAGCGGTTGAAGGCAATGGCAAGAACGATCAGGCCAACGACGACGCGATAGAGGGCGAACACGCCATAGCTCCGTCGAACAACGAAGCGCAGCAGGACAGAGATCGCGAGCCACCCGCTCACGGCGGACGCCACCACCCCGACGACGAGCGGCGCGTCGATGCCTTCCGTCTTCAGCACGTGCGGCACCTTGAGCAGCGCCGCCGCTGCGATGATGGGCATGCTCATGAGAAAGCTGAATACCGCCGCTCCTTCGCGCGTGAGCCGCAACCCGCGACCGGCGGTAATCGTCGATCCGGACCGCGAGACCCCAGGAATGATTGCGAACATCTGCGCGAGCCCGATGAGGAGCGCATCGACCCAGCGCATGGCGTTCAGCGGGCGATCCTGCGCCGCTCGCTTATCCGTCCACCACAACAGGATGCCCATCAGGATCAGCACGGTCGCGATGAGTCGCGGATCGCGAAATACACTCTCGGCATATTTCTCGAGCGCGAGGCCGGCGATCGCTCCGGGAATCGTCGCGATGATCAAATAGATTACTCGCCGCTCCTCTTCCGTCTCGACGCGACGATGGGCCACGATCTTCACGGCCGCGCCGATCAGCGACGCCCATTGAGCACGGAAATACCACAGCACCGCGATGAGCGTTCCGAAATGCAGCGCGACATCGAACGCGAGGCCCGGATCGCGCCAATGGAAGAGCCAGGGAGCGAGTGCCAGGTGCGCCGAGCTGCTGATGGGCAGAAACTCCGAAAGCCCTTGAAGGACGCCGAGGACCAGCGCTTGAAAAACGGTCACGATGTGGATGAGGATCGAGGAGCCGTAAGGGTCGCCGTGCTGACCGCTGGAGGAAGCGCCAGCGTGTATTCGTAGAACGCCTCGTACTCGGCCACGATCGAGTCGAGCGAGAATCGCTCGCGGGCATCCGTGGCCGCGCGCATGCTCATCGACTGCCATCGGTCGGCGTCGCGCAGGATCGCCACCGCGGCAGCAGACATGGCGTCCACGTCGCCGACGGGACACAGAAATCCCGTCTCGCCGTTGCGCACAACTTCCGGCAGTCCGCCCGCGTTCGTGGCAATCACGGGCACACCGCACGCGAGCGCCTCGAGCGCGCTCAATCCGAACGACTCGCTCGCGGACGGAAGGAGAAAGAGGTCCGCGCCGGCGAGCAGCGGCGCCACGGATTCGATCTTACCGAGAAAGAATACTTTCTCATGAAGCCCGAGCTCGCGCGCTTCGGCCTCCGCGTGCACGCGGTCCGGACCGTCGCCGACCATGACGAGCACGGACGGGATCTCCTCGGCGACGCGGCCGAATACCCGCACCACATCCTTCACGCGCTTGACCGCGCGGAAGTTGGAGACGTGCATCAACACTCGGGTGTCCGAGTCCACCTGCCCGTCGAGAATCGACGTGTACCGGCTGCGATCGTACACCTCGGGGTCGACGAAATTGGGGATGACTTCGATGCGGCAGGCCGTGCACCCGAAGGTGGTCAACGTCTCGGTTTGCAGATACTGAGACACCGCGGTGAGCCCATCCGATTTCTCGATTGAGAATTTCGTGATGGGTTTGAACGACGGGTCCTGGCCGACGATCGTAATGTCGGTGCCGTGGAGCGTCGTCACCACGCGGATGTCGGGCCGCGTGGGCCGGAGCATCTCCTTGGCGATCCACGCGCTCGTGGCGTGCGGGATGGCGTAATGGCAATGCAGCAGGTCGAGCCCGTGATCGAGCACCACCTCGTGCATGCGAACGGCGAGCGCCAGATCGTACGGCGGATACTCGAACAGCGGGTACCGGCCGACGTCGACCTCATGGAAGTAGATGCGCGGCAGAAACGCCGGCAGCCGGAACGGCTGCTGGTACGTGATGAAGTGAATTTCATGACCGCGCCGCGCCAGCGCGATTCCCAGCTCCGTCGCCAGCGCGCCGGAGCCGCCATACGTCGGATAGCAGGTGATCCCGATCTTCACGCCGTGGCCTCACGACCAGAGCCGGCGTCCGCCCAGCGCGCGACCGTGTCACGCCAATCGGCCGCGAGTGGATCGAGCCGCGTGGCGCGATCGGCCGACAGTTGGTGGCGGAACCACGTGCGCTGGCGCTTGGCGTACTGCCGCGTGTGAATCAGAATCGCCTCACGCGCCGCAGCGCGCGTCAACTCGCCACGGACCATGCGACGCACGATGTCGTATCCCGTCGCGTTCCATGCCGGCGCGTCCGGCGGCACTGTCTGCATTAGGCGCTGCACCTCGTCTGGCCAACCGTGATCCAGCATGTCGTCGAGGCGCGCAGCGATTCGCTCGGCGAGCGCGGGCCCCGGGTCAACCACAAGATAGCGGGGGCGCCAACGGGCCGGGGTCGCGCGAGCGCGGTGCAGCTCACTCACGCGGTGTCCCGTGAGCAGCGCGACCTCGATCGCGCGGAGCAGCTGGCTTCGGCCGAGACGCGCGCGTGCGGGGTCCAGACGTTGCGTCCACCGGCGAAGCTCGGCGACGCTCATGTTCGCGAGGGCCAACTCCAGGTCGCGACGCTTGCCGGGATCGGTCTCCGGCTCCTCGAACAGTCCATCGAATAGCGCCCGCAGGTACAAGCCGGTTCCACCAACTATCACCGGCGGTCGGCGCCGCGCCATTGTTTCAGCGATCCACGCGTCGGCCGCGCTGGCCCACGCCGCCGCCGAGTACCGCGTCGGCGGGTCGACGACGTCGATGCCCAAATGGACCACCGCGGCTCGTTCAGCCGTCGTCGGCTTTGCCGTTCCAACATCGAACCCGCGATAGATCTGTCGAGAATCGGCGCTGATGATCGTTCCGCCCTCGCGCTCGGCGAGCCACAGAGCAATGGCGCTCTTGCCGGCGGCCGTCGGACCGCAGATGACTCGGATCTCAGCGGCGGCCGAATCGGCGCTCAATCTCGTCCCATGTGAGCTGCACGATCGTGGCGCGACCATGCACGTCGTGCGCCGGCAGCGTTGTGTCACGAAGCGCTACGTAGAGTGCGCGCATTTCGCCTGGAGACAACGCGTCGCCGGCCTTGATCGCCGCCTTGCACGCGACGGTCGCAGCCAGCCGTTCGTGACGCGCGTGCGCGGCGGAGTCGCGATCGCCCGTGATCGTAGCGAGCGTCTCGCGAAGGCATCGCTCGGGATCGAAGCGAGGATGCGGCATCGGAACCGCGCGAACGAGAAGTGTATGTCCGCCGAATCCCTCGATCTCGAAGCCGAGCCGCTCGAACAAATCGCGATTCCGCTCGAAGGCGTCGCCTTCGGCCGGACCAAGATGGAGCGTCATCGGGAAGAGGAGACGCTGCGCTGGTTGTTCGCCGCAATCGATCGTCCGCATGAACTGCTCGTACAACACGCGCTCATGCGCCGAGTGTTGGTCGATGAGCACGACTCCATGCTCGTGCTCGAACATGAGATACGTCCGTCGCAACTGCACCAATGGCGGTACGTCAGCTGCTGGTGACGTTGTCGGCGCAGCGATCGGCGGCGACGGTTCGGCTGCGTTGCGCTCGAACAAACCGTCGTCGGTCAGCGACGTGTCAGCGGCGAGCGTCTCGACGTCGACCGGCGGAGCAACGACGGGCGGCGCCGGCGACGGCCACACGGTTCGGCCAAAGGTCGCCCCCGCCTCGAAGTTGCCGAGTGCGCGCCGAACCGCGTTCTCGACGACTCGCTCGACGGGCCAACGATCACGAAGGCGCACTTCGGCTTTCGCGGGATGCACGTTCACGTCGACCATGTCCGCCGCGACCACCACGTCGAGAAACAACGTTGGACGCACACCGGCGGGAATCGTCGACCGGTAGGCGGATTCCGCGGCGCGCACGATGCCGAGATCGCGAACCGCTCGACCATTCACCGACAGGAAGATGCGTCGAGTCGCAGTGCCTGCATCGGCGGGCCGCTCGACGAGCCCAGAGACGTGGGTGGTGCCGAGCAGATCTTCGACCTCGAGCAAGCGCCCGGCAAATTCGCCGCCGTACACTCCCGCCAATCGGTCGCGCAGCGAGGACGCCGACGGAAGGGTGAGCATCGGCTTACCGTCGTGCGTCATCGTCACGCGGACGTCGCGCCGCGTGAGCGCCATGCCGCCGACGATGTCGAGAATCGCGCGCCACTCCGATCGCGCGCCCCGCAGAAACTTGAGTCGTGCCGGCGCGTTGTAGAACAGTCGTGAGACGCGAATCGTCGTCCCGCGCCGCCGTGCGATGGGCGTCACGTCGACGATGCTACCGCCGGAGGCTCGCACCAATGTGCCCGCGCCGTCGTCGAGCGCGGTCTCGACCTCGAGATGCGACACGGAGCAAATGGCGGCGAGCGCTTCCCCGCGAAATCCAAAGCTCCGCACACCGACGAGATCCTGCGCGGTGTGAATCTTCGACGTCGCGTGGCGTTCGAGCGACAGCACTGCGTCCTCGCGCGACATGCCGCTGCCGTCGTCGCTGATGCGAATCGACTGTCGCCCGCCGTCCTCGATCGCGATGTCGACCATGGTGGCGCCGGCGTCGAGCGCATTCTCGAACAGCTCTTTGACCACCGACGATGGACGCTCGACAACCTCGCCCGCCGCGATCTGATCGGCGACGGCGCTCGGCAACACCGCGATGCGCTGTGAAATCGGGCGAGAGGCGACGGACACCGCGCTAAGCTATCGGCGCGGCGCACTCGCGGTCAATCGCTCCACGAGGCACTCGCGGCAGAGACACGTCATTCGGTGGCGATCTGCGACGCGTCGCGAGCGTCGAGCGAGATGAGCGCCGCGCTCTCGAGCCAGCCGTCGCGTCCGTCATCGAGCACGACGCGGCTCCACGCGCCCTGTCGGCCCATGACACGCACCACCTCGCCGATGATCGCCGTCGCGCCGCGTTCGCCACCGAGCTCGGGGCCCTGGCTGAGCGACTCGGTGTGTCGAATCACGGCCAGATGACGCCCCGACAGGCGATCGTTGAGCGCGAATCCGCCGAGGGCGATCATCGCCGCGAGGATTGCCGGCGCCGCAATGTCGCGGGAGCGAGCGCGCCGGCGTCTGAGCGCTCGATACGCTCCGCCGCCCCACGCCACGCACCACAACAGCGCTGCGGCGTCGAAGATCCAGGATGCCGGCAGCGGCAGCACGTAGCCGGCCGCCGTGAACGGCAGCGCGTGCGCGAGCTCGGTACGGTCGCGCACGTCGGACGCGAGCGGCTCGATGCGCACGGCGCGCTGCCATGCGGCTACGCTGCGCGCCGTGTCGGAGACGGCCCACGACGCCGTACCGAGGTTCGCCCATGCGTCCGGCGCACGCGGCTCGGCGATCACCGACGCGATGAACGATTCGCGCGCGGCAACGAAGCTGTGCCGCTGATACTCGGAGACGCCTTCGTCGAACGCGCGCTGTGCGACGCCATCGTAGGCGTGAGCAGTCGCGACGCCGATCGCCAAGATTGCGACAATGCCGAACGCGACGGCCGAGATGTGAATTCTCGGAAGCGCTTCGGCGTCGATGATTCGATAGAGGTCGGCGGCGCGATTCGCCGCGTTCTCGGGCAGAGTCCCCCCAGCGGCAAACGCGGCCTCGTCGAGCGTGCGCAAGAAACGCTCGGCGTCGAGCGCGACGTCGGTCGACACCCCACGACGCCGCAGCGCTCGAGCGAGACCACCAGCGCGGGTGAAACTCTCGGGGGCGATCCGCAGTCGTTCGGAAAGCGCGGCCGTATACGCGCGCCGAATTGCCGACGGGTCGTGCGGCTCGCGCTTGTCGCGCGCCATCGCGACGAGTCGCCCGGCGCTCGTCATGGACTTGGGAGCTAACCGGCGTCTGCGTTCGCGCGCCCGTAGCGAGATCGCCGGCAACGGCACCAATGCCAACAACGCCCAGAACACAGGATGCTCATGGAGCGGCGTCCGTGGCGCGCCGCGGTAGCGCGTGCGGAGTGATAGGAGGGCTTCCGTTCGAGCGGTGTCGCCCGACGCGAGCGTGCCGGGCCCGATGCGGACGTGCGTCGGATTGGTTGACGCCACTTCGTAGCGGCGCGAATCGGGATTGAAGTAGCTGTAGTGAATCGGCGGCAGGTCCAGCTCGCCGGCGATCCGCGGCGTCAGCACCCAATCGAATTCCTTGGAGCCGGCGATTCGTCGCGCGTTGGTGTCGACGCGCACGCGCTCGTCGCCCTTGACCAGTGTCGCCCACGGCACGCCCACCGACGGCGGCGGGAAGAGCTTCACGTTGCCGGTGCCAGAAACGCGAACGGTGAGGAGCATCGGATCGCCGACACGCGAGGCGGTCGTATCGAGCATGGCGCCGACGCGAAGATTTCCGACAGCCCCGCCAAAGGATGCCGGGCGGCCGCTGGTCGGCGGCTCGACGGCGACGATGATCGTGCTGTCCGTCTCGAGCTCGTGCGTCTCCTCGCGGCTGAAGAAGCTGGCCGAGAGCGGCAGCGCGTACACGAGCTGCGCGGGCGGAATCGCGAAACGGCCCGGCATGAGCGGAAACAACGCGCGCTGGTACACGAGCGCGTCGAAGCAGTGCGACCCGACCTGCCGTCGCGGCGGATCGCCGCGAACGGGAAGATCGTACGCGAGCATCGATTGCATGTCCGGCGGAAAGAACGTCGGATTGCGACGCAAGCGTTCGCGAACTGTCTCGTTGAGAAAGACGGCGACCTCATAGTTTGCCTGCTGTCCGACGAAAACGGTCTCGGGCAGCGTGAGCGCGTGGAAGTTCACCTCGAGGCTCGTGTCGATGCGCGCCCGCGCGACCACCGTCGGGATGTTGGGACGCCCCGTCGTCTTAACCGAGATCGCGATCGGACGGGAGCGAGCGGTGAAGGAACCCAGGCGCGCCTCGAACGATCCGATGCCAAACGTGCCGACGCGATCGGTCGTGAGCACGTACTTGTATTCCGCGACGATCGAGCCCTGCCCGCGCGGATCGTACGTCACGTGCGGCACGGCCGACGAGCGCAGGATGTCGAACGGCGCCAGCGACGGTGATGTCAGCTGCGGTGGCGTGTTGCCGGGCGCGCTGACCGCGACAATCACCTCGATCGCTTGACACACTCCGGCGGTATCTGGCGCGTGCGCGACGATCGCGAGCTGCGCCGCGAGAGCGACGAGACCGATCACCAGTCCTTTCCTCCAGGCGGCGGCTCGACGCGATTCTGCTTCTGTTTCTTCGACTGCACGTCTCGCTCTTCGCGCGCCGCACTGCCGAGGAGCTGTTCGGCTTGTTGTTGTCCGAGTCCGCCTTGAGGTTGCGGCGCTTGGCCCTGCGGCGACTTATTCGAGCTTCCACCGCCGCCACCTCCGCCCCCGCCGCCTCCACCTCCGCCTGACTGCTTCTTGCGGAGCGCGAGCTCGTAATTCCACTTCGCCTCGAGATCGGCGGGCCGCATCAGGATGGCTTGCTTGTACACCGCGAGCGCCGAGTCCAACTCGCCGCCGTCCTGGCCCTTCGGCGCAGCCAGTCCTGGTTTCAGATGCGCGAGACCGCTGTTGAACAACGTCCGAAAGCGAAGCTCCTCGTCCTTGCTGTCGCTCAAGCGTCCCAGCGCCTCGAGTGCCGTTTGGTTCGAATCGGCCGCGACGAGCGCGGTGCCGAAATTGTAAAGCGTCTCCGGTTTCTTGTCGCCGGCGGTGATGGCGTCTCGGAAGAGCGACGCCGATTGGGTGAACTGTCCGCGATGATACGCCCCGATCGCCTGTTGGCTTCTCGACAGCCCAGCGCATCCATTGAGCGAGATCGCGAGGAGCAGACCCGCCGCCGCAGCGATCTCGGCGGACGCCGGCCGTCGAATGCGACGCCCGCGTCGCTCGATCAACGCGGTGTCGAGCAGCAGGAGGGCGAACGCGGGAAACAGGAACCATTGATAGCGCGGCGTCTTGGTCTCGCCGCCCAAACTGGCGCGCGATTGCGTGCGGAGCGTGGCCAGCGCCGTCTTCACGCGCGCCGCTTTATCCGTCGCGCTCGCGGGAATGAACGTGCCCCCGGCGGCGTCGGCTGAGCCCTTCAAATATTCGGGATGGTACTGCGTAATCACGGTGTTTCCGTTCTCATCCTTCTTCGTGGAGGTCGTTCCGTCGGGGTTTTTGATCGGGATCGTCGCCCCGGCCTCCGTTCCAAATCCCACGGTCACCAGACTGATTCCCTGCTGGCCGGCCCGCTTGGCTTCGGTGGTGACGTCCTCGATCGGCTCGAATGCCTCGCCGTCGCTCATGACGACCAGCGCCTTATCCGCGCCGCTGTTCGTCAACGTCAACAGGTCGACACCCTGACGGATGGTGCGCGCCAGTGACGTGCCGGCTTGTCCAACCACCGATGGGTCGAGGTTGTCGAGGAAGAGATCGAGCGCCCCCTCGTCGATCGTGAGCGGCGACAATACGTAGCTCCGCCCGGCGAACGCGAGCACGCCCATGCGATCGCCTGGCGACATCGCCCGCAGTCGGCGCACCTCTTCTTTCATCTTCTCCAATCGGCTGGGGCGCTCGTCCTGCGCCAGCATCGACAGCGACGCGTCGAGCGCGAGCACCATGTCGATGCCGCGCGATCGGACGACGTTGCGCTCATCGCCCCAGCGCGGACCGGCGACGGCAACGCCAACCAGCGCGCTCGCGAGCCCAAGTCGCGTCATGCGCCAGCCGGGCGACGCGAGTGTGTTGGGCGGAATGAGCCGCGAGATGACGTCCATGTTGCCGAGCCGCTCGAGACGCGCGCGGCGCTGACGAAATGCATGGCGCAGAACGAGTATGGCGAGCACCGGCAGTGCGACCGCAAGGACGAGCAAGTACGGATAGTCGAAAACGACTTCACTGATCGCGTTCATGGCAGCGGTCCTCGACGAGCGGCAAGCAGCAGCTCGGTCACGAGGAAGAGCGCGGCGAGATAGAGCGGCCAGCGAAACAGCTCGGTGTAGCGAACATACGAGCGCGTGCGCACGGGCTCGCGCTCGAGGCGATCGATCTCCTCATAGATGCGCTGGAGTGCGGCCGCGTCGCGCGCGCGATAGTAGCGACCACCAGTGGTTTTCGCGATGTCGCTCAGCAGGGGCTCGTCGATTCGCACCAGACGGTTCTCATACCGGAGACCAAACAACCCGCGCCCCACCGGCACGGGGGCCATACCCTCCGTGCCGACGCCGATGGTGTAGATCTTGACGCCGAACACCGCTGCCGCCTTCGCCGCCGTGCGTGGATCGATCGCGCCGCGGTTGTTCTCGCCGTCGGTCAACAGAATCATCACGCGCGACCGGCCCGGCGCGTTGCGAAGACGGTTGGCCGCCGTCGCGATCGCGGTGCCGATCGCCGTTCCATCCTCGAGTTGTCCGGCCGCGAGGTTGTCGACGGCGCTGTTCACCACGGGATAGTCGGTCGTGAGCGGAACCTGCGTGAGCGCCTCGGCCGCGAATGCGACGACGCCGATGCGGTCGCTCGTGCGCGCGGCGATGAATCGCTTGACGACGTCCTTTGCCACCTCGAGCCGATTCTGCGGCTGAAAATCCTGCGCGAGCATGGAGCTCGACAGGTCGATCGCCAGCACGATGTTGATGCCCTCGCTCGTGACGTCCTCGGCGTGCGCGCCCGAGCGCGGGCGCGACAGCGCGACGATCATCGACGCGAGCAGCAGATTGCGCAGCGTGAACAGCATGAGCGTCGTGCCGCGCCCGGCTCTCGGCCCGGCGGCGAGCACGGTGACTCGAGAGAACACGATGGCCGACGGACGCCGCCGGCGCCTGACAATCCACCAGATCGGCAGCACGAGGAGAAACGCCAGCACCCACGGCGTCGCAAACTGAATCGACCCGAGCGATATCATGCCGCCGCCTTTTGCTCGGGCGCCGGGTGCGACGCTTTGTGCTCGAGCGTGACGATCGACCGCGCCTCACGGCCCAGATCGCGCGCGCGTTCGCTGCTCACCGGCCGACGCGCGAACTTGATGAGGTCCGCTTCCGTCAAGAGTCGCGTCAGGCGTTCTTGCGGGACGAACGGCAAGTTGCCAACCGACCGCTGGAGCTCGGTGCTGGTGAGCGACAACGCGGCCTCAGCGTAGCGCGCCGCGAGGTAGTCGCGGAGCACCTCGATCATCAACGTGACGTATCGCCCGCGCTCGCCGGCCTCGAGGAGCGCGAGCGCCTCGATGCGCTGAAATTCCGACTCGGCTCGCGCGAACGGATCGACGACCACGGCGGGTTTCGGCCGGCGACGGCGCCGAATCCACCACCAGAGAAGCAACCCGGTGGCAACGATCGCCGCGGCGATCAGCGCCCACAACCACCAGGGAAATTGAGTAGACTCGAATAGCGCTCGCGGCGGCTTTGGAACGCGCTGCGCGCTGTCGGCCGGCAGAATGCTTCTGACGAAGACCGCGTTTCCGCTGACGGGAAAATGTCGTTCCGCGCCGTTGTATCGAACCACGACGTCGGCGACGCGGATCGGCTGCGAGCCGATGTCCCACGCGGCCACGCGATAATCGGCGTACTGCTCCGTTGCGGTGGTGTCGGCGCTCGTGCGCACGGAGACCGGATCGAGCGATTGCACGGACGCCGTCGAGTCCATCGCTTTGGCGAACTCGATCGTCGCACCGCGCGGCGCGCGTACACCAATCGTGACGCGGAACGGATCGCCAATGCGGACGGTGTCGGGGACGATCGTCACGCCCGCCTTCACCGCGAACGGTGCCTGCGCGGACACCGATAAGCCGAGCGCCGCGACGAGCATGGAGGCGAGCGAGGCCGCTGAGATCGTGCGTCTCATTTGCGCAGCCTCGTCTCGCGCGAGCGAAAGAACCGCAACAACGGCTCCATGATGCCACGATCGGTGCTCACCGCGATCTCGTCGATCGCGAGTCGCCGCAGCAAATGCCGGCGGCGATCCGATTCGCCGCTGACCTGGGTCTCGAACTGCTTTCGCACGGCGGGATCGCTCGTATCGATGTCGAGTGATTCGCCGGTCTCCGGGTCGACGAGGCGTACGAGGCCAATGTCGGGAAGAACGCGCTCGCTCGGATCTTCGACGCTGACCGCGACGACGTCGTGGCGTTGGGCCAGCAACTTGAGTGGACGCTCGAAATCGGCGCCGAGAAAATCCGATACGAGAAAGATGATCGCCTTGTGCGCGAGCATCTTGCTCATGTATTCAGTGGCGCCCGCGATGTCGGTCGCTCGCCCGGCCGGCTCGAACGCCAGAATATCGCGGATCAGGCGCAACGCGTGCCGGCGTCCTTTGCGGGGCGGCACCACGTGCTCGATGCGCTCGGTGAACAACACGGCGCCCACGCGATCGTTGTTCCGAATCGCGGACATCGCCAAAACCGCGGCCAACTCGGACGCGACTTCGCTCTTGAAGCGTCGCCGAGTGCCGAAGCGCTCCGAGCCTGACACGTCGACCGCCAGCATGACCGTGAGCTCTCGCTCCTCGATGTAGCGCTTGACGTACGGTCGCTGCATGCGCGCCGTCACGTTCCAGTCGATGCTTCGCACTTCGTCGCCCGCCTGGTACTCGCGCACCTCGGCGAACTCCATGCCCTGGCCCTTGAAGACCGACCGATACTCCCCGGTGAACAGGGAGTTGACGAGCCCGCGCGTGCGAAGCTCGAGCAGCTTGACCTGGCGCAACACCTCGGGCGGAACGGCCGACGGACGCGGCTCGCGATGCACGCCGTGCGTTGGGCGTGGCGGTGCGGCCGCGGGGGCGCGTTTCCTCTTAAGAAATCCGAGCGCCATCGGTCGATCTCACGGCGTCTCGATCTTTGACAGGACGCGTTGCACGATCTGATCGCTGGTCACTTCTTCGGCCTCCGCCTCGTACGTCGTGAGCACGCGGTGACGCAGCACGTCGGGCGCGATCGCCTTCACGTCGTCGGGTGTGACGAAGGCGCGTCCACGAAGGAATGCATGCGCGCGCGACGCCTGCGCCAACGCGATCGTCGCCCGTGGACTCGCGCCGAACTCGATGAGAGGGGCGAGGTCGGACAGACCCGCCTTCGCCGGCTCGCGCGTCGCGAACACGATGTCGACGATGTAGTCCATGATGCGGTCGTCCATGTACAGTTCGGTAATGCGATGCCGCGCGTCGAGAATCGAGGTCGGCGACGCGACCGCTTCGACGTCAATCGGATCGCCGCTCGCCATGCGCCGCATGATCTCCTTCTCTTCCTCGCGCGACGGATAGCCCACGCGAAGCTTGAGCATGAAGCGATCGACCTGCGCTTCGGGCAGCGGATACGTTCCCTCTTGCTCGATCGGGTTCTGGGTCGCCAGCACGAGGAACGGCTCCTCGAGCTTGAACGTCGTGCCGCCGATCGTCACCTGCTTCTCTTGCATCGCCTCGAGCAGCGCCGCCTGCACCTTGGCCGGTGCCCGGTTGATCTCGTCGGCGAGAATGATGTTCGCGAAGATCGGACCGCGCTTCACCGAGAACTGCCCCGTCGACTGATCGTACACCTGTGTTCCGACCACGTCGGCCGGCAGCAGGTCGGGCGTGAACTGGATCCGATGGAACGTCGTGTCGATCGTCTCGGCGAGCGTTCGCACGGTGAGCGTCTTCGCCAGCCCGGGCACGCCTTCGAGCAGCACGTGTCCGCCGGTGAGAAGACTGATGAGTAGTCGGTCGACCATGTAGTCCTGACCGACCACTCGCCGCGCGACCTGACGCGCAACGTCCTGTACCAGCCGTGAATCTGCAGCGGTTGAGACTTGAGTGGCCACGACGTTAATAGGGTTGAGGGTTGAGGGTTGAGGGTCGAGGGAAGGTGTGCGGCACTGCGCGCCGCGCGGGCATGAGGGGCTGTGTCGTTCAATAAGTGGCGCGCAGCGCCACGTACCGCCCCTCTACCCTCCACCCTCTACCCTCAACCCTGCAGTTTGGTTGCCCGACAGTTAGACGCCCACCCCGACCAGTGCGGCACGTTCGCGCGGTGTGAGCTTTCTCGTGGCCCCCGTCGGCAGGTCCCCAAGCTGAATGGGCCCAAAGCGCGTCCGAACCAGACGTTCGACTCCGAGGCCCAGCGCCGAACAGAGTCTCCGCACTTCGCGTTTGCGACCTTCGGTGATCGTCACCTCGAAATCCCACCGATCGCGCCCCAGCTTGCGAGCCTCGACGCGAGTCGGTTGCACCAGCCCGTCTTCGAGCATCACACCCTGGCGCGCGATCCGCGCGGCTTCGTCGCCCTTGCCCAGGACCGTCGCCACGTACGTGCGCTCGACCTCACTGCTCGGATGCGACAGTCGATGGGCGGCGGCCCCGTCGGTCGTCAACAGGAGCAGACCTTCTGTGAGGTAGTCGAGGCGCCCCACGTAGGTGAGCCCGGGAATGTTGGGAACGAGATCGAACACCGTGCGGCGGCCGTCCGGATCGGAGCGCGTCGTCATCACCCCGGAGGGTTTGTTGAGCACCAGCCATTCGGAGGCGCGCGGACCCTCGAGTGGCTTGCCGTCGACGACGATGGCGTCGCGCGCCGGATCGACCACCTGACCGGTGTGGGCGACGTCTCCGTTCACGCGCACGCGGCCGGCCACGATCAACTCCTCCGCCTTGCGCCGCGACGCGACTCCCGCGCGTGCGAGCGCGCGTTGGATCCGCATCGTCTCGGACATCACTCGCTCGCGTCGCTCACGCCGACGGGTTCCGTCTCGCGCGGTTGCACCCGGAGCGCGATCGCGAGCTCGTCGGCGCGCGGCAGCTCTTCGAGGTGGCGCAGCGCGAAATGCTCGAGGAAGACGGGCGTCGTCCCGTAGAGCAGCGGACGGCCCAACCCCTCGGCGCGACCGACGACGTCGATGAGCCCGCGCTCGTGCAGCGATTTGAGAACGCTGCCGACGGCCACGCCGCGGATCTCTTCGATCTCGCTGCGGCTGATCGGTTGGCGATAGGCGATGATCGCCAGCGTCTCCAGCGCCGCGCCCGACAATCGCGCCGGCCGCGCCGCCAACTGCGCGCGCTCGATCGCTTCGGTGTACTCGGCGCGCGTGAGAATCTGCCAACCGCCCGCGATCTCGAGCAGTTCGACGCCATGTCCGTCGACGTCGTAGCGCTCGCGCAGCTCGTCGAGCGCCGACTGCAATTCGGCCGGCGACGCCTCGGGATCGAGCACCGCCAGCTCCTCGGTCGAGATCGGGCGCCCGCTCGCGAACAGCGCGGCCTCAAGCAGCTTCGCTAGCGACGTCACGGGAAATTTCCACGTTGGCAAACGGTTTGGGCTGATTCACGCGCAGCTCGCCGACTTTCGCCAGCTCGAGCAACCCGAGAAGCGTCGACAGAATCTGCCACGGTTCGGCGGTGCTTTCGACGATCTCTGTCCAAAGAATGCGAGCCCTCAATGCAAGGACCGAGCGAATGATCGAGATCGCGCCTGGAATGTCGAGCGCGCGCGGAATCACCTCGTGCATGTTCGGCTGTAGAGCGGTGCGCAATACGCGGTCGACAGCGGACAACAGCTCCGACAGCGACAAAGCCAGCGGCGCCTGCGGCGGCGCCGGCGCCTGCGGCAAGTAGGCGCGCGCGAACTGGTTTCGCCGCTCCTCGCCGCGACGTTCCAATACGTCGACGACCTCGCGCATCTGTTGGTACTCAAGCAGCCGCCGCACGAGCTCGGCACGCGGATCCTCCCACTGCTCCTCGTTCCCACGCGGAAGGAGCATCTGCGCCTTGATGCGCAGCAGACGAGCCGCCATCTCGAGATAATCGGCCGCTTCGTTGAGCCCGAGCGTGCGAATGCGAATGACGAACTGCTCGCAGATTCGCGCGATCGGGATGTCGTAGATGTCGACCTTCTCGTCGCGGATCAAGGCCAGCAACAAATCGAGCGGCCCTGAAAACGCGGTCAGCTCGACGACGAAGCTCGACTCGGGTGGCGGCCCGTTGAACTCGGACGCGAACGCCGCGCTCATTCGCGTTGCCTCATGTGAGCCACTGATCGAGCGACGGCAGCGAATACGGATTAGCCCAACGCATGAGCACTCCGCCGAACATGAAGGCCGGTCGCATCCATGTCATGAGAACGTTGTTCGGCAGCGCCAACAGGATAAGCAGAATCACAATGCCGTACCGCCCGACCTGCTGATACCGCACGGCCCACGACGTCGGCAGCACGTACTTGATGACGTGCGACCCGTCGAGCGGCGGAATCGGGATCAGGTTGAAGGCGATCAGGATGAGATTCAGGTTGAGTCCCTCGAACAGCATCGCTTGCAGGATTCCGAGGGTGCCCTCGGCAGCGGGCGCGGCACGGCCCACCAATCCGACCAGCACGAACAGGATCACTGACGCGAGCGCCAACAATAGGTTCACAAACACGCCGGCGAGCGAAACGATGATGTCGCCGCGCTTGAAGTTCCGGTAGTTTCGCGGATTGACTGGAACCGGCTTTGCGCCGCCCAGCAAGGGTCCGTGCGCCAACCAGAGCATGAGCGGCAGCAGCACCGTCATGAACGGATCGATGTGCTTGATCGGGTTCCAGGTCAGACGTCCGAGCATCAAGGCGGTGTTGTCGCCTTGCTTGAGGGCTGCGTAGCCATGCGCGTACTCGTGCGCGATGACCGAGAACAGCAGCACCGGCATGATCAGCAGAAAGTCCTGAAAGTGCTGCAATGTCGGGATGAGAGCGAGTGGCCGGACGCGCAGGTGGCCGAGCCAACGACGGCGCGCGCGCACCGCGCCAGGGGCGATTGGCGCGAAAGGTAGTCGTGTCGCTGACGAGTGTCAAAGCGTTATCGCGCCTTGACTTTCGCGCTTTCCAAACCTAGGTTCCAGCCTTCGCGAATCCCGCGAATGTCACGCATTTTTTTTGGAGATTTCCTTCGTGCCGAATATCGCATCCGCAAAGAAGAACATGCGTAAGTCGCGCGCGGCGACCGTGCGCAACCGTGCGCAACGTTCCGCCCTGCGGACAGCGCTCAAGAAAGCCAAGGCTCCAGAGGCCACCGCCGAGGCCAAGGCCACGGCGACCAAGCTGCTCGATCGCGCGGCCCGCAAGGGTCTCATTCATCCGAACAACGCCGCCCGCAACAAGAGCCGGCTCAGCAAGGCATCCGCGTAAACAAGTTCGAATCAAAAGGCCCGGCGTCAACCGCCGGGCCTTTTTCATTGTCCTAGAGCGCCGCCAGCTCCGCACCGCAGCGCTCGCAGTACCATTCGGTGGGATAGTTCATCGTCCCACATTCGCCGCACTTGAGCGTCTTTGTCTGCTCTGTCTGCCCCGAATTCCGCAGCACGATCGGAATGTTTCCGGAGACGTTGGCGGCAAACGGCGCTTCGCCCGACGTCCGGCGTGACGTGTCGTCGAGGCCGGCAAGGAGTGACTCGGGTGCCTGCTCGATCCGGCCCAAGTTGCTCGTGTGCGCGACCTGACCCGCTGCCGCAGGCTGCGCGGCGCCTGGGTTGGACGGCCTGTCCTTCTCGCCCACGACCTCGCTGAGGAACGCGAGCTCGTCGAACGTGCCACCGGGCGTCTTCGGAATCCTGACCTCTTGTGACGGTCTCTGCTCCGGAACCTCGCGGGCTGCCGTGGCCGCGGGCGCGATGGGCGGCTGCCTGGTCGGAGCGGGAGCGGCGTGGGCCGGGACCGGCGCGGCGGCGGCGGGCGGAGCCTTGGGACTTTCCGCCGGCGGTGCGGACACTGGTGCGGCCGGCGGCGCCGGCGGCGGGGCCGACGCACCGCGCGGCCGAATCTCCAGGAGCGCATTCAATTCGCCGATCCGGTTGACCAACCCGGACTTCTCTCCCACAAGCTGCCCGATCACATCATCGACGGCGCTGAACGCCGTCTCGGCCTCCGCACCCGTGAGCTCGCCAACGTGTGAGCGTAGCTCGAGCTCCGCCCGCTCGTCTCTGCGGAGTTGCTCCTCTGCCTTGAGGAGTGACAGCCGCGATTCCAGGCTGGCGCGTTCGTCCTTGATCGACTGGTGATGCGCCGCCAGCTGGGCCTCCACTCGATCGAGGCGACCGCGATAGTCGGCTTGCACGCGCTGGAACACGTGCTGCGGCGTCGAGTCCCGACGCGCGTCGAGCGCGGCGAGCCAGGCCTCGTAGCGATGCCGTTCCTCGAGCAGTGCTGGAAGTTCGCTCATGGGACTGTTCGAATCGGTCATCCTTGCTCCTCGCGTGACGCGCGCAGCGCCTCCACGTCGGCCGCACTCAGTTCGTTCACGTTGCCCAACAGGCGTGCGGTAAGAATAATTCGTGCCGCATGCTCCAGACTTTCCATGCGTTGATGCGCCAGCTCGATCGTGGGCCCGACCGTGGTCGCGCCGTGATTCGCCATCAGAAATGCGTCGTGACTGTCCAGGTACGACTCGAAACTATCGGCCAACGCGGCGCTCCCCGGCGTGGCGTACCTCACAATCGGGACCTCGCCCATCTGCAAGATAACTTCGGGCAGCACGGGCGCCACGAACGATTCGCCGGCGACCGCGAACCCCGTGGCCGTCGGTGGATGTGCGTGCACGACGGCGAGAACGTCTTGCCGCCGCGCATAGATGCGGAGATGCATGCGTAATTCGCTCGACGGCGCCCGACGACCCTCGAGTACCTCGCCGTTCCCACTCACGCGCACTAGATCATCAACCGTGACGTCCACCTTCGACATGCCGCTCGGCGTCACCAGGATCGAGCCGTCGCGCAGCCGAACCGAGACGTTTCCATCCGGCCCAGCCACGAGACCACGCTCGTAAAGACGACGACAGACGCGCACGATCGCCACACCCGCAGCCTCACTCTCAGGGCCCCCGCCAGCCGAGCGCAAAGGGGTCACTCCGCGGCGCGGTAGGCGACGCGGCCCCCGACCAGCGTGCAGCGCGCGCGGCCCTGGAGTGTGTGTCCCGCGTACGGCGTGTTGCGCCCCTTGGACTTGAAGCGCGAGGGGTCGACGACCCATTTCGTCTCGGCGTCGAACACGGTGACGTCGGCCGGCGCACCACGCCGCAGCGTCCCGCCCGGAAGCTTGTACACGCGGGACGGCGCGCACGACATGCGCTCGATCAACAACGGCAGGTCGACGATGCCGGACGCCACGAGCCACGTGATGTTCACCGCCAGCGCCGTCTCGAGTCCGATGATGCCGTTCGGCGCGTCGGCGAACTCGCGCTCCTTCTCGTCGTAGTGATGCGGCGCATGATCCGTCGCGATCAGATCGATCGTGCCGTCGCGAACCGCTTGCTGTAGCGCCGCGACGTCGTCCGCCGTTCGCAGCGGCGGATTCATCTTCGCGTTCGTGTCGTAGTCCTCGACCGCGTCTTCCGTCAACGAGATGTGATGCGGACAGACCTCGGCCGTCACGTTGATCCCGCGGTCCTTGCCCCACCGAATGAGCTCGACCGAACCGCGCGTGCTCATGTGACAGAGATGGATGTGACCGCCGGTGCGACGCGCCAACAAGATGTCGCGGATGGCCATGATCTCTTCCGCTTCCGCCGGCACGCCTTTCAGTCCCAAGCGCGCGCTCACGACGCCTTCGTTCATCGCGCCGCCTTTGGCGAGCGTCGGCTCCTCGCAGTGATCGGCCACCGGGATGCCGAAGGTGCGCGCGTACTCGAGCGCCGTCCGCATGAGGTGCGCGCTCTCGACCGGGCGTCCGTCGTCGCTCACGGCGACCGCGCCGGCGGCAACCATTTCGCCGAACTCCGCGAGCGACTCGCCGCGCTGGCCGAGCGAGATCGCGCCGACAGGATAGACGCGCGCCGCGTTGGCGATCGTGCCCTGGCGAATGATGAAGCCGACCGCCGCTTGGTTATCGGTGACGGGATCGGTGTTCGGCATGGCGCACACCGACGTGAAGCCTCCGGCGACTGCTGCGCGCGCGCCGCTGGCGATCGTCTCGACCTCCTCGCGGCCCGGCTCGCGAAGATGACAGTGCACGTCGATGAATCCCGGCGACACAATGAGATTCGCACAATCAATAGTCTCGAGGCCATCGCGATTCGACGCGTCGTTGGCGACGCGCGCGCCGATCGCTTCGATCTTGTCGTCGACGATCAGCACGTCGGCGGTTTCGTCGATCGACTGCGAGGGATCGATCACGCGACCGCCGCGCAGGAGGATCGAGCGACTCATCGCTCGCCTCCACCGCGCTTCGCCGATTCCGCCAGCTCCGGTTTCCCGCCCGACAACAGGTAGAGCACGGCCATGCGCACGGCGACTCCGTTCGTCACTTGCTCGAGAATGACACTGAATGGCCCGTCGGCGACGTCGGAATCGATCTCGACACCGCGATTCATCGGCCCCGGGTGGAGAATGAGAATGTCACGTTTCGCGCGGTCGAGGCGCTCGCGCGACACGCCGAACACGCGGTTGTATTCGCGAAGCGATGGAATGTACCCCGCAGTCATACGCTCCAACTGGAGACGCAGAACATTCAACGCATCGGCCCACTCGATCGCTTCTTCGACACGATTGAACACGGTGACACCCATCGCGTCGATGGCATTCGGCAATAGCGACCGAGGTCCGCACACGCCGACCTCGGCGCCCATCTTGGTGAGTCCCCAGATGTTCGAGCGCGCGACGCGCGAGTGCATCACGTCGCCAACGATGCACACCTTGATCCCATCGAGGCGGCCGAAGTGATCGCGCAGCGTCAGCAGATCGAGCAACCCTTGCGTGGGATGCTCGTGGGTTCCGTCGCCGGCGTTGATCACGTTCGACTCGATGCGGTCGGCGAGAAACTGCGCGGCGCCCGACGCGCCGTGTCGAATCACCACCATGTCGATCCGCATCGCCTCGAGATTGCGCGCGGTGTCGACGAGCGTTTCGCCCTTGGACACGCTCGATCCCGAGGCCGCGACGTTGACCGTGTCGGCCGACAGTCGCTTTTCTGCGAACTCGAACGAGACCCGCGTCCGCGTCGACGCCTCGAAAAAGAGATTCACGATCGTCGCGCCGCGAAGCGTCGGCACCTTCTTGATGGCCCGCTCGCTGATCTCCTTGAACGGCTCGGCCGTATCGAGAATCAGCTTGATCTGTTCGCCGCTCAATCGCTCGAGGCCGAGAAGGTCCTTGCCGAGCGACGGGGTCACGTGGCGACCTCGCGCTCGGCGACGACTGCCGCGTCGCGTCCGTCGAGATCTTCGACCATCACGTCAACGCGCTGCGTCGGTTCGGCTGAAATGCGCTTGCCGACGATGTCGGGTTGAATCGGCAGCTCGCGTCCACCGCGGTCGATCAACACGGCCAGCGCGATGCGCCGTGGCCGACCAAAATCGGCGAGCTCGTCGAGCGCGGCGCGAATCGTTCGGCCAGTATAGAGCACGTCGTCGACGATCACCACATGCTGCCCGTCGATGTCGACCGGAATCTGGGTTTGCCCCACGACCGGTCGCGGTCCGACCGTCTGGAGATCGTCACGATAGAGCGTAATGTCGAGCGCGCCCTGCGCGACGTCGGTCTTCTCGCGTTCGGCGATCGATGATACAATTCGCGCCGCGAGCTGCACGCCGCGGCGCTGGATGCCGACAATGACGAGACCTTCGGTGCCGTTGTTCAGCTCGACGATCTCGTCTGCCATGCGTCGCAGGGTTCGATCGAACGCGCGCGCATCGAGGATCGTGGTTTGTTTTGGGGGCGCAGCCATGGTGCGCCCAATATCGCCGATCCGGCTCGCGAACGGTACTAGGTCGTTTGCGTCGCGCGCGAACGCCGCCAACCAATGGCGCCTAGTCCGATCAGCCCAGTGGCGACCAGCACGATCGTCGCCGGCTCAGGCGTGGTTGAGACGCAACTGACGTCGAATTGGCAGCCGATCGTCTGCACAGCTCCGGCGTCCGAGAGGTGATAGCCGCTCATACTCACGGTGGTCGCATCGCCCCATAGCACCGGTGGCATCAGCCAACTGTATACCACCCACCCGTCGCCGCACGTTGAGAAATAGCCGCGCTCATAATGGAAAAGACCGGCGACGTCAGGTGCGAGTGCGGAGCAGCCCGCGATCGGGTAAGCGCCATCGCCGATTTGCGTACTGCGGTTGATGAACCCAATGACCCCAGAGCCATAGTCCCAAAGGCCGCTAAGGAAGTTGGTCGGAACGTTCACGTCCTGGCCGGTGCCGAGAAAGCTCGGTGTAATGCCCCTGGTGATGGGAGTAAACGGCAAGACTGGATGCGGCAGCAGATTTCTAATGAGAAGCCCTTGGAAGCCCCATGCTTCATTCGTCCCTAGCGTGCCTTGCAAGTTGCGTATTGATACTGTGACAGCGGTGACACTGTCGAGGAACCCCCCCGGTGGCCCCGGGACGAGCAGCAGCGAAACGTCAACGCTCATGCACGCCTGGAATGTGCCCTGGGTGCAGTAGTTGTCCCAGGCGCGGGTTTGCGCCGAGACGACGAGTGGCCACGCAACAGACATGCTGGCAGCGGCGAGCACCACGCGGAGCCTCGGGGCATTCATACTTCCTCCTGAGCATCGCCGACGTCAGCGGCGCGACCAACGAGCACTCACAATGTGCGACGAACCATGCGAAAGTTGCAATACCAACATTCACATGTGGTCGAGCCCGCCGAAGACTCAGGTTGATTGACGCGCCCCGCTATCGAAAAAGATCGAGCGACTTCCGAAACACCTGCAGGACACCCCACGCGAGCGGCACGCCCACGAAGGTCCATGCGGCAACGAGCCGGCCCCCCGCCGCGCCGGTGCCGACGCGAGCGATGGCCCGCTCGGCGGTTTCCGTGAGTGGACGGCCGGATGGTTGCTCGACGATCGACGCCTTGTCCGCCTCCTCGGCGTATCGAGCATCGACGGGGCGAATGAGCGCGTTGCAGACGAACCCGACGAGCAGCAAGGCGGCCATGATGTGCATCGTCAGCGTGTACGCATCGGCCTTTGCTACACCATGGGCAATCTCATACTCGCGAATGTAGTTCACGAGCACGGGACCCAGAACGCCGGCGGTGGACCACGCCGTCAGCAACCGCCCGTGAATCGCGCCGACCTGCACCGTGCCGAACATATCACGCAAATAGGCCGGAATCGTCGCGAATCCGCCGCCGTACATGCTGAGGATCACGACATATCCGACGACGAACAACGCCACGGTCCCCGCCCGGCCGGTCGCGGGGACGAGCGCGTACAGCGCGGCGCCGAGGAGGAAGAACACCGCGTACACTGCCTTCCGCCCGATCAAGTCGGACAGCGAGGACCAAATGAACCGTCCACCCATGTTCGCTAAACTCAGAAGGCCCACGAATCCCGCGGCCGCGCTCACTGAGATCACTCCGGGAAACATCTCCTGAATCATCGGCGAAGCCTGACCCAGCACACCGATCCCGGCCGTCACGTTCAGGCACAGCACCATCCACAACAGCCAAAACTGGGGCGTGCCAAGCGCTCGTCGGGCGGTGACGTTGTTGCTCGTCACCATGCGTCGCTGCGTCTCGGGTGGCGTCCATCGCGCCGGACGCCAACCAGACGGCGGCGTGCGTACCATGAACGCACCGCAAAGCATGAACGCGAAGTAGAGCAAGCCCATGGTCGCGAACGTCGGTGCGACGCCTTGCGACGTCGCGCTCCTGAAGTGCGACATGAGCGTTGTCGAAAGCGGTGAGGCGATCATCGCGCCCCCGCCAAAGCCCATGATCGCCAACCCGGTCGCCATGCCGGGTCGATCGGGAAACCACCGAATGAGCGTCGATACGGGCGAGATGTACCCGAGCCCCAGGCCAATCCCGCCGAGCACCCCGTAACCCACGAGCAACAACCAGAATTGGTGCGTGGCCACGCCCAGCGCCGCAACCTGAAAGCCGCATCCAAAGCACAGCGCGGCAACGACCATCGCCTTGCGCGGGCCGGCTCGCTCCAACCACGGCCCGAACACCGCCGCCGAGAGCCCGAGGAATACGATCGCGACGCTGAAGACCCAACCGATGGTGCTCAACTTCCAGTCCTGCGGCGCCGATGCGCTGATCCCGATCGCGCGCGACAGCGGAAGATTGAACACGCTGAACGCGTACGCCTGACCGATCGACAAATGGATCGAGAGCGCCGCCGGCGGCACGAGCCAGCGCGAGTAGCCCGCGCCGGCAATCGAATGTTCGCTATCGAGAAATGAAGTGAGGCGGGACGATTGCAGGCTCATGAGTTGGGGTTCAATCAACCGCGTCCGAGAGCGACCACGCAAGGGTGGCGGCCGGTTGATCGCAAGACATCCCCAACCCGGGAAAAGAGCCGAGCCTCGTGAAGAAGAAAGCGTGGGTGTCGCATTTTCCGCGACGCCCACGCTTCTCGACGTACCGGTCGAAGACTTTTCGCCTAGGAACGACGGCGGCGAATAACGGGTACGAGGCCGAGCATCCCGGTCGCCATCAGCGCGACGGTGCTCGGTTCCGGAACAGTCGAGGCAGTGACGAACGCCTTGACCACGCTCGGATTCGGATTCGCGTCCGTTGTCGGCGGGGCAATGTTGAAGTTGCCCGTGTTGTCGAGCACGATCTTGTACATCCCTGTGAGCCCCGCCAGGCCAAGCGTCAGACTGGTCGGGGTCGGTGTCCAAATGAGGCTGCTGAACGAGGGGTTGAATGCCAACGACCCCGAGACCGTCCCCGCGAACGTGCCGGTTCCGGCGCTCGGACTCGTTTGGTTGATCGTCAGCGTGAATGTCACGCCGGATGGAAAGCTCTGGAGCGATCCGGGCGTGCACGACACGCACTGCGTGTTGAACGAGCCGAGATCGACGAGGGAGCCACTGACGAAACTGTTCGAGCCCACTGGCGCGAACGACAACGTGAACCCGCCGAACGAACAGCTCGTCGCTGCGCATCCACCGCCGCTGAATGTTCCCGTCGTCGAGAACGCCACCGTCTGCGCCGCGAGCGGAAGCGCTCCCAGCGTGACAGCGGCACCCGCAATACAAACTGCTCGAGCCATTGCGCGAACTGCCATGCCCACCTCCTTCCCTGTGCACCGCGACAGTCACGATGTCGCCGCCCGGATCGGCGCGCGATTGCGACGTGAATGCGTTGGTGACGTTTTGCGAATCGACCAGCCGACGGCATACGGCGTACCGGTTTCACGATCGGTGTGATACGGATTTTCGAATTCGTGAAAGCGCTCGCCGGTAACCAGTTACTCGGCTGCGCTCGCTCGGCCGTTTCTCGCGCGCGTCAGTGTGTTGTGAGCGACGTCACCGGACGGCGTTGGACAATCGCAACAGACAGTGTTGTCTCGCTGTGACAATTTGCTCAGTCGGACCGCTCATGTCGCGGAACTTCTCGCAACGGTATTATTGAACGCATGCGACCTGCCACGTCATCCGATCCCCTGGATCTCCTCTGGTTTTGTCAACTCGCCGCTGACGGCGAATTCATCGGCACCACGCCGGAGCGCCGACCCACGCTGGCGTACATCACGAGTCTCGTCGAAACCGCCGCCGAGATGGGATTTTCGAGCCTCCTCACCGCGACGAACTTCCACGCCGAGCACGAAGCGTGGACTGCGTCGATCGCGACGCTCGCTCGCACTCAGGGCGCCGGTCTCCTCATCGCCGTTCGGCCCGGCATGTTTCACCCGGCCATGTTCGCGAAAATGGTAGCGACCGCCGCCAACCTCTTCCCGGGTCGCGTGCGCATCAACGTCGTCACGGGATCGAACCCGGCCGAGAACGCGATGTACGGCGACATGGAGAGCCACGCCGAGCGCTATGCGCGCACGCGCGAGTTCATCGCGATCATGCGAGATCTGTGGCGCGGCGCACCAATCGATCACGAGTCGGTGCGGTATCCGTTTCGCGGCGCCATCGTCTCGCCCGTTCCGCCGGAACCGGTGCCCATCTATCTGGGCGGCCACAGCGACGACGCCCAGCAAATCGCCGCGGAGCTCGCCGACGTGTATCTCGTGTGGGGGGACACGCTCGACGGGATCGAGGCGCGGTTGGCGACGATGCGCGCGCACGAAGCGCGAGCGGTGCGTGTTGCAGACGCACCGCTGCGCTACGGACTCCGCTGTCACGTGCTCGTGCGCGAAACCGAGGACGAAGCCTGGAAGGCTGCCGAGCGGTTGATCAGCCGCATCGATCCGGACGTTCGCCGGCGGTTCATCGAGGCGAGCGCCAAGGTCGACAGCGAAGGACAACGACGGCAGCAGGTACTCACGGCGGCGTCATCGTCTCTCGTCGTCGAGCCGAATCTGTGGGCAGGCGTCGGCTTGGCGCGGAGCGGTGTGGGCGTCGCAATCGTCGGCGATCCGGAGCAGGTGGCAGCGAAGCTGCGCGCGTATCAGGCGTTGGGGATCAGCACGTTCATTCTCTCGGGCTACCCGCATCTCGAGGAGTGTCGCCGATTCGGCGAGATGGTCATGCCGTTACTCAAAGCACGTTCGCCGCGCGATCCCGGACTACCCGGACTGACGCTCTCTGCCGGCGTGGCGCCGGTCACGTGAAACGCTCACGTGACCGGTCACGTCTGCGTTCGCCAGGTCAGTCCGCGCAGGGGCGTTGACGCCGGCGGCCGCTCGCCTTATACATAGGGCGTCCATACCTAGACAGGCTATATGTCAGCCGCCAAAGGCGATGTTCTCCCCGGCACGCTCGAGATGCTCACGCTCAAGACGCTGTCGCTGGGATCGCTTCACGGCTATGGCATCGCGCAGCACATCCAGCGATTGTCGCGGGACGTACTCCAAATCGAAGAGGGATCGCTCTACCCCGCGCTCCAGCGCATGCAAGTGAAAGGTTGGGTGACATCGGAGTGGCGCGCCACGCCCACCAAGCGACGCGCGCGCTACTACCGCCTCACGCCGCTCGGCCGCAAGCAGCTTGGCGTCGAAGAATCGAGCTTCTCCCGCGTCGTCGAGGCCATCACCCGCGTCATGCGCACCGAGGACGCGTGAGTTGACCTCCCCGATGCACATGATCGCGCGCGCCTGGCGGATGGTGCGATCGTTGTCGCAGCGCGATGCCGCGGCACACGACCTGGATGAGGAGATGCGGTTTCACCGCGAGCTCCTCGCCCGTGACTTCCAAGCGACGGGGCTCTCGCCCGACGACGCGCGTGACGCCGCACGACGCCGGTTCGGGAATCCGCTCGTGCTGCGCGAACGGAGCGCCGACGAGTGGAGCTTTCCCAGGCTCGACGACATCGCGTACGACGTGCGGTTCGGCGCCCGCATGCTGCGGCGCAGCCCGGGATTCGCCCTCATCGCCGTCGTCGCCATCGGCATCGCCATCGGCATTAACGCCGGTTTCTTCACGCTCATGGACGCCTTCGTCTGGCGACCGATCCCGGTGGCTCGTCCTGAGCGAGTGGTAAAGCTCGCACTCACGTACGCTCACCGACATCGGCCAGCACGAGACTCTCGGCGAGCATTTGTCCGTGGTTCGACGATTCTCATGTCGTACCCCGAGGTGCAGGCGATCGCGCAGCATTCGAGAACTCTCACCGACGTCATGCCGCTCGCGCAGTGCTTCCCGGTCGCATTTCGATCCTCTCCGTCGAGCACGGCGACGCCGGCGGGCCCAGCGTGCGTCTCGGGCAACTACTTCGCGTCACTCGGAGGCACGGCGATCATCGGGCGGGCACTCCTGCCCACAGACGATCGCGACGACGCGCCGCCGACCGTCGTCCTCAGCGATCCGTTCTGGACACGAGAGTTCGCGCGCTCCCCGGACGTGATCGGGCGCGACATCGTCATCAATGGAACACACGCGACCGTCGCGGGCGTCATGCGCCAAGACTTCGTCGGCGCGGTGCCCGTCGTCCCCGACTTTTGGATGACGATTCCCGTCGCTGCCCAACTCGGTGCGACGCCTGGTCGACTGAACGACGCCGAGAACCGTTTCATCAGCGTCAAGGCCCGGTTGCGACCCGGAGTCAGTCTCCGGCAAGCGGAGGCGGAGCTCTCCGGCATCGTGGCGCAGGAGCCGAGACCAGGGGCGACCGACGACGAGTCGCGCATCGCGGGCGCCGAGGTCACGCCGAACGAATCCATGCTCACGCTCGGCTGGAAGACCGCAGCCGCCGTTGCACCGGCATTGTTCGTGGTCGCGCTGGTACTCGTGATCGCGTGCGCGAACCTCGCAAACCTGCTGTTGTCCAGAGCGCTCGCGCGCCAACGCGAGATCGCCGTTCGCCTCGCCCTCGGTGCGTCGCGACGACGTCTGCTTCGCCAGTTGCTGACCGAGAGCCTGTTGATCTCCTTGCTCGGCGCAGCGCTCGGCCTCGTGCTCGCCAATTGGACCGTGACGGTCGTGGCGCGGTCCCTCTTTGCGAACATGCCTCTTGCCTTCGGCACGGTTGCGCTCAATCTGCAGCCAAGTTGGCGGGTGGTCGCGTACACCATCGCGCTCGCGTTCCTCAGCGTTCTCACGTTCGGCCTCGCGCCGGCGCTCCACGCCACGTCCGCGAATCTCACGACGTCACTCAAGGGAGAGGACGCCGCATTTGGAACGCGCATTCGTCGCTCGCGTTTTCGAGACGCTCTCGTGGTAGTTCAAGTGGCGGGATGTCTGGTGCTCCTCGTGGCGGCGGGAACCATGATCGCGAGCATGCGCTCGTTCGGCACGACGGTGTCCGGGCTCGAGACGAGCCACGTCGCCGTGGCGACGTTCGGATTGTCCGCGCCGGGTCGCGTTCCGCCCGCGCTCGACAGCGCACGCGGAGCGTTCGCGTCGCGGGTCGCTCGGCTGCATGACATCGCCGGGACGGCGCGCGTGCTGCACGCGCCGTACTCGTCGTGGTGGCCGCTACTGCCGGTGGCGGTTCCGGGCCAGGCGATGTACCACCGGCTCCAGTACAATGCGGTGACGCCGCGTTACTTCGATGTGGTGGGCCAGCGACTCGTCAGCGGCCGTGCATTCACGGTCGACGACAGCGCGAGCCAAGCGCTCGTCGCGATCGTCACGGGAGCGACGGCGCGCCTCCTCTGGCCCGGCGCGTCCGCAGTCGGACAGATCCTCCGCGTGCTCGAGGTACCCGACGATCCGGATCGCATCTACCGTGTGATCGGCGTTGCCGCTGACGCCCACAGCGGCATGCCGTGGGACAACGATGACGATGGATACGTGTACTTGCCGGCAAAGGCGGGCGATTTCGCCACGCAAGAAATGCCACTTCTGATACGAAGCGACACGCCGGAACCGGCGATCGCCCGCGCGATCGAGGACATCGCGCGTCAGATCGACGTGAATTCGCCGGTTCACGTCGAGCCGGCAATTGTGGCGCGCGACGCGACGCTGGTTCCGATGCGCTACGGCGCCTGGATTACTTCCGGTGTCGGAGCATTCGGTCTCGGCCTCGCCCTCATCGGCTTGTATGGCATCGTCGCGTTTGCCGTGGCGCAGCGGCGGCGCGACATCGCGGTCCATGTCGCGATGGGTGCAGGACCCTCGGACGTGCTCCGTCTCGTGCTCCGGCGTGAGCTCCGGCTCATCGTCATCGGACTTGCGGCAGGGTTCGTGTTGGCGGCGGGTGAAGCCAAGCTGATCGCCGCGTGGCTGCTTCCCCT
>DASVYG010000004.1:0-24254 GCA_036392315.1 Gemmatimonadaceae bacterium | reverse complement strand
CCCGCTCGACGCTTGGTATCAGGTTCTCAGGCACGAAATAGGTGTTGCGCCAATCGCCCTCCGGCCAGCGACTCTCCCTCGTCAACTTGCCGGTCAGCGTCCCCTCGTCGAAGGGCACCCGGGCGATTACGGCGATTCCGTGCTCGCGGCAAGCCGGAAATAGCTCGTCCTCCGGCGCCTGGTCGAAGATGTTGTAGATCACCTGCACCGCGTCGATCGCGCCGCTCCGCACGGTTCGCAGCGCATTCTCCGGTTCCCAGCGGTTGATGCTCACCCCCACGGCGCGGATCAATCCTTCGCGCTTGAGATCACGGACGGCGCGCTGCCACCGGCCGTCGTCGGCCCAATCGTCTTCCCAAACGTGAAACTGCAACAGGTCGATGGGGCGCCCGCCCAGGTTCGCCAGACTTCGTTCAGCGAACTCGCGGATGTGGTCCGGCGGGAAGACGTGGTCGAGCTTGAATCCCCGCCGAGACGGCCAGGTACGGTTTTTCGGCGGAACCTTGGTCGCCGTGTAGAGCGGCTTGTCGGCGTTCGCGCGCAGCACTTGGCCGAGCAAACGCTCGCTGCGCCCATCGCCATAGGCTGCCGCGGTGTCGAAGAAATTACAGCCGAGGTCGATCGCGAGTTGGAGCGATCGAAGCGACTCATCGTCGTCGGACCCGCTCCACCCGGCGAGACCCCACATGCCGTAGCCCACTTCTCCCACGAGCCAGCCCGTTCGTCCGAATACGCGTTGTTTCATCGTTCTGAGTATAGCGGCGAGGATGAGAGCCTTCCTCAAGAAGACGACAAGGATTTTGCTCAATGGCCGTAACAGCTTGGCCGCGGAGAGCGCGGAATCTGCGGAAGACCACGGAGCCGAAAGGCCGACCGGCGGCCTGTGTTCGCGGAATTCGATTTTCGGAGATACTTACGCATTCCACACAATTCATTCCGTGATAATCCGTATTATTTCCGCGTAATCCGCGGCTTCCCTTTCGACTGCCGACTGCTCAACGAGTGCCGTGCCCCGGCAAGTGATGACGCCCACTGATGGCGCCGATGCGCACAGCGTTACAGATTCTGTCCTCCCGATCGTACGCCCCCAACCGAGGATCCCTCGATGCACCGCAGTCTCCGCGCCGCACTCGTTGGCATTGGCGCCGCTTCGCTCGTCGGCTCGTCCAGTGTGTTCGCTCAAGCCGGTCCGGCGCCCGCGCCGGGTGCAACGCCCGCCGCAAACACGCTTCCACTCAAGACCGCGCGAACGCACACGTTCACGACCTCGAAGGGCACGTGGATCTCGCTCGACGTTTCGCCCGACGGCCAGACGATCGTGTTCGACATGCTCGGCGATCTCTATACGATGCCGATCACCGGCGGCAAAGCGACCGCGCTCACCACGGGCCTCGCATACGACGCCCAGCCACGCTTCTCGCCCGATGGCAAGCGCATCGTGTTCGTGTCCGATCGCAGCGGCGGGGACAATCTCTGGATCATGTCGCTGGACAAGAAAGACACCGTCCAGCTCACGAAGGGCAACGACGATCTCTATCTTTCGCCGACCTTCACGCCCGACGGCAAGTACGTCGTCGCATCCAAATCAGGCGGGCCGCTCGGCGGCAGCGCCAAGTTGTGGATGTATCACGTCGACGGCGGCAATGGCGTTCCGCTGTTGACCACGGCTCCGCCGACACTCAAGACGGTCGGTGCCGCGTTCGGGAAGGAATCGCGCTACATCTGGTACGCGGCGCGCACCGGCGATTGGCAGTACAACGCGGTGAGTCCGCAGTACGAGCTTTACGTCTATGACCGCGAGAACGGCAAGACCTCGCAGATGTCGACGCGCTTTGGGTCGGCGTTCCGTCCGGCGCTTTCCCCCGACGGCAAGTATCTCGTCTACGGCACGCGGTTCCAGACGAAGACGGGCCTCCGCATCCGCAATCTCGACACGCAAGCCGAGGAGTGGCTCGCGTATCCGGTGCAGCGCGACGAAACGGAGTCACGAGCGCCGCTCGACGCCTACCCCGGCTACGCGTTCACGCCCGACTCCAAGGCGATCGTCGTCTCGTACGGCGGCGAGATCTGGCGTGTCCCGGTGGACAAGAGCCCGGCGAAGAAGATTCCCTTCGTCGCCGAGGTGAAGCTCGAGCTCGGACCCGAGGTGAAGTTCGCCTATCGAGTCGATACGTCGAGCCAGTTCACGTCGCACCAAGTGCGCGACATTGCGCCGTCGCCCGACGGAACCAAGCTCGCCTTCACGTCGCTCGATCGCGTGTACGTGATGGACCTGCCGAGCGGAAAGCCGACGCGCGTGTCGACGAGCGAAGTTGGTGAGTATGGACCGGTCTGGTCACCCGACTCGAAGTCGATCGCGTGGGTGACGTGGAACGATCAGACGGGTGGTGAGATCATGCGCGCGACGTGGCAAGGCCGCGCCTCGACGCCGACGATCACCCAGCTCTCGAAGAACCCCGGACTCTACTCGGATCTCGCGTGGTCGCCGGCCGGCGATCGGATCGTGGCGACTCGCGCCGCCGCGCGCGAGATGCAGGAAGCCGGCGCGGCGTTCTTCGGTCCGGCTGCTGCCGACTTCGTTTGGATTCCCGCGACTGGCGGAGCCGCGACTTTGATCATGCCGGCCGCGGGCCTGGGCAACGCGCACTTCACGACGAATCCCGATCGCATCTACGCGTACGGTCGTCGCGATGGTCTCGTCTCCTTCCGCTGGGACGGGACGGACATGAAGTCGCACCTCAAAGTCACTGGTCCCATGCCACCGCAGGCGAACGTGCCCGGTGCGGCGATGACGCTCGACGCGGGCCTCGAGCACGAGGAATCGAAGCGCGCGTACGGTGGCCGCGCGTCGCGCCTGGTGTTCGGTGACGACGATCCCGCCGAGCCCAATGCGCCGCCGCAGCCGCCGGCTGCCGCGCTGGTGATGATGGCGCCCAAGGGCGATCAGGCATTGGCCATGGTGGACATGAACATCTACACGGTCACTGTGCCGCAGGTCGGCGCGACGCCTGCCACGGTGTCGGTGGCAAACCCGGCATCGGCCGCCGTTCCGGTCAGGAAGCTCAATGAGATCGGCGGCGAGTTCCCGGTATGGAGCGGCGACGGCCGAAAGGTGATGTGGTCGTTGGCGAATGCGGTATGGACCTACGATCTCGATCGCGCCAAAGTCGTCGAGGATTCTCTCAAGGCCGATGCGCGAATCAAGGCCGCGGCGCGACACGACAGCACGGCGGGCGCGGCGCCGCGCGCTGCGGGTGATTCCGCCAAGGCCGACACGACAAAGAAAGACAAGCCTGGGTACAAGCCGGTCGAGCAGCGCATCGTCGTCACCGCAACGCGCGACACGCCGCGCGGAACGGTGGTGCTCCGCGGCGGACGCGCGATCACGATGAAAGGCAAAGAGATCATCGACAACGCCGACATCGTGGTGAGGGACAATCGCATCATCGCCGTCGGCGCGCGCGGCACGGTGCAGGTCCCTTCCAACGCGAGAATCATCGACGTCTCCGGCAAGACAGTCATGCCCGGCTTCGTCGACACGCACTACCATCCGCAGTGGCTCACACCGAACATCCACACGAACCAGGTGTGGCAGTATCTCGCGACGCTCGCGTACGGTACGACGACGACGCGCGATCCGCAGACGGCGACCACCGACTTCCTGTCGTACGGCGATCGCGTCGACGCGGGCGAGGTCGTCGGTCCCCGCATCTACACGACCGGCCCCGGCGTCTTCAGCAGCGAGCAGATCAAAGATCTCGACCAGGCGCGCACGATCCTCAAGCGCTACGCACAATACTACGATACGAAAACGCTCAAGATGTACATGACGGGCAACCGCCAGCAGCGCGAGTGGGTCATCATGGCGGCCAAGGAGCTCGGGCTCATGCCGACGACCGAGGGCGGCTTGGACTACAAGCTCGACATCACGCATGGTCTCGACGGATACCCGGGCGTGGAGCATACGCTGCCGATCACGCCAAAATTCGACGACGTGTTCGAGTGGTACAAGGCGACGCAGCTCACCAACTCACCCACGTTGATCGTCGAATACGGCGGGCCGTTCGGTGAAGGCTGGTTCTATCAGTCGGAAGATCTGCTGCACGACGCGAAGCTCAAACACTTCACGCATCCCGTCGATTTCGACACCAAGGTGCGTCGCCGCGGCGTCGGCAACTCGCCTGGACCGGCGGGCTTCGCGGTGAAAGAGGAGTACGCGATGTGGCAGCACGCGCAGGATGTGGCCAAGACCGTCGCCGCGGGCGGACGCATCGGCGTCGGCAGTCACGGCCAATTGCAGGGACTCGGCATGCACTGGGAGATTTGGCTGCTCCAGAGCGGCGGACTGTCGCAGCACGACGCGCTTCGCTCGGCAACGATCGTCGGCGCCGAAGCGATCGGCATGGGGCAGGACCTGGGATCGTTGGAGCCGGGCAAGCTCGCCGACGTCATCGTGCTCGACAAAGACCCGCTCGTCGACATCCGGAACACCAACACGCTCAAGTACGTCATGAAGAACGGCCGCATGTACGACGCGAATACGCTGGACGAGGTGTATCCGCGGCAACGGAAGCTCGCCGCGCAGCAGTGGATGAGCGGCGCACCGAGTGTGGGAGCCGGTATCCCGTAGTCCGCTCGCGTCGCTGACTGATCCGGCGGTCGGCTACCTGTGGCCACGCTGGATCTTCTTGCGCGCGCTGGGCCTGATTTTCTTCTCCGCGTTCTACTCGCTCGCCTTTCAGATCCATGGTCTGATCGGCGAGCGAGGCATTCTTCCGGCCCGGGAGTACCTCGGGGCAATCAGCGGCGCGGTCCCCGGCGTCAGGCGGTTGTGGTACGCGCCGAGTGTGTTCTGGCTCGGCGCGAGTGACCGCGCACTGACACTCGTCGTTGTCGCAGGGATCGTCTGCTCGATCCTTGTCGTAATCAACGTGTGGCCGCGTGTCACCATCGCCGCGTCGACGCTGCTCTTCCTTTCGTGCATCGCGACGCTCCAGGACTTCTCGTCGTATCAGTCCGACGGAATGCTCCTCGAAGCGGGATTCATCTCCATATTCTTCGCGCCGCGCGGCGCGTGGCCGACACTCGGCAGGGCGGATCCACCGTCGCGGATCGCGCTGTTCATGCTGCGCTGGGAGTGGTTCCGCATCTACTTCGAGTCCGGCGTGGTGAAGCTCGCCAGCGGTGATCCGCATTGGCGCAATTTCACGGCGATGGACGACTACTATCAGAACGGACCGCTGCCGGCGTGGCCGGGATGGTACGTGCAGCATTTCCCGCACTGGTACCATGCGGCGACCGTGGCATTCACGCTCGTCGTCGAGCTCTTCCTGGTGTGGGCCGTGTTCCTTCCCCGGCGATTTCGCATTGGGTGCTTCGTGGTCGTCACGGCACTTCAGATAGGCATCATCGCCACGGCGAACTATGCGTTCCTGAATTATCTCGTGCTGGTGCTAGGATTTCTGTTGCTCGACGACCGCGCGATTGCGTGGCTCATGAGACGCTTCTCGCTTCGAGGCCCGGCGGTGAGCGACGCAACGGAACCGCCGAGCGACGCCAGAATCGGTTGGCGGACGTGGGGCGAGCTCGCGGCATTGGGCTGGATCTTCTACGCGACGGTGTGGGCGTTTTTCGCGCCGGGCTCCGGCGGTCCACTCGGCTTCCCCGAGCGCGTGCTCGAGCCAGCTCGCATCGCCAACGCGTACGGGTTGTTCGCGAACATGACCGAGGCGCGATACGAGATCGAATTTCAGGGCAGCGTCGATTCCGGCAAGACGTGGCTCGCGTATCCGTTCCGCTACAAGCCGCAAGACCCAATGGAACGACCGGGAATCTACGCGCCGTATCAGCCGCGCTTCGAGTGGAACCTATGGTTCGCGTCGCTCGCTCCGTGGCAAACGTCGCCATGGGTGGTGAGAACACAGCAGCGATTGGTCGAGGGCAGCCCGAGCGTGCTGCGGTTATTCAGGCGCGACCCGTTCTCGGGCAAACCGCCGCCTCAGGTGCGCACGGTCCTGTGGCAGTACTGGTTCACCGACTGGGAAACGAAACGCCGAACCGGCGCGTGGTGGCGCCGGAAAGAGCTCGGCCTGTTTTCCGGCGTGATGTCCCGGCGCGCGGACGGTGAACTCCAGCTGACGGACTCGCCGTGACGCGTTGAATCGTGAACGTCGCCCCAACGGCAATTTCGATCTCGGTAGGAGAGATCGAATTTGCCGAAGGGCTATACGTCACGTTCGCTGAAAGACTTCGGTCAGCCCGCCGACGAACTCGGTGAGGATCGTCCCGCTCAGCGACGCAGTCACCGTCTGGTGAGTGTTGCTATCAGTGAGCTCGATCGAACCGTTGTTGTTCGTGTAGAACCCTTGTTGCGCCGAGACCGAGCCGTCGTCGAACTGCGCTACGTCGCTGTACGAGCCGTCAATGTTCAGCGTGAGCACGTCACTCATCAATCTCGACCCATCGGAGAACGTGACGGGCAGGTTCGTTCCGTTGATCGCGCGAAGTGAATACATCCCGGCGACGGCCGCCGTCGGTCCAACCGAGTTCGAATCGGTGCAGGCCGCCAGACTCATGGCGAGCGCGACAATGCCGATAGTGATACGACGCATGAGCTAACTCCCTTTCCCATAGGCTAAACAGAGCACTTCTCCGTGTTCTGTTTAGCAAGGGACAAACCGCAACCGCGTCAGACTACTAACAGCAGGCCTACGAACTCGAGCTTTCTAGAGCGTACCCAGCCGCTTCCGAGCGCGGCAACCGCGCCAAGCCGACAACCGCGATCGCGACCAAGCCCGACACGAACACGCCCGCCCACACCGCAGTCGGACCGAAGTGATCCAGTGCGGCCGTTCCCGCCCACGGTCCCACGATCAGCGCGAGGCTGATCGCGCTCGAGTACGCGCCCATGTACTCGCCGCTGCGACCGGGCGGTGAGATGTCCGCCACGTACGCGGTCGACACCGGAAAGAAGATCATTTCGCCGAATGTCCAGATCACCACCGTCGCGCAGATGGCGATCGGACCGTGCACGAGCCCGAGCGAGCCGAAGCCGATCGCGAAGAGCAGCACGCCCAGCATCGTCGCGTTCCGGTGCGACCATCGCGCCATTGCGAGATTGAGCGGCACCTCCACCGCTACAATGATGAGCGTGTTGACCACGAACAACATTCCGTAGAAGGACTCCCGGTAATGCAGATCACGCACGAGATACAGCGGCATCGCGCCCTGGTGTTGCATGAAGACGAGCGCGGTGAGAAACATCGCGACGAAGAACCGCATCGCCGCGCGGTCGCTCAACACACCGCGTCCAACGGGGCCTGTTGCCCCGGTCCCCGGTTGATGGTCGTGCTGCTCGACGGCAGTGCGGTGCGCGGACGCAAGCGAACGCCGACTCGACCAGAGCAGCGTCGTCAGCACGCCGGCCGCGGCGAGCGACGTGAGTCCGTCCACGACGAAGAGCAAGGGGAACGAGACCACGGCGAGAAAACCACCGACCGCCGGTCCAACGCTCATGCCGAGATTCACCGCGAGACGATTGACCGCAATCGCCGCCTTGCGTTGTTCGGGCGGAATCGTTTCGGTGAGCGCCGACAGCGTCGCCGGCCGGCCCGCGTCGGCGACGAGCGCCCACACGAACGTGAGCACCACGACCGCGGCGAAGCTGTGCACCAATGGGATGATGAGCAGCATCACCCCGGTGAGGGCGAGGGAGCCGCGCATGATCACGAATGGACCGATGCGGTCGCACAAGCGTCCGGAAATTGGCGCCGTGATCACGCCGCCGACGCCGTACGCGCTCACGGCCAGTCCCGCGAGCGACGCCGACACGCCGAGGTGCTCGGTGAGATAGAGGACGAGGAATGGCAACGCCATCATTCCCGCGCGATTGACGAGCGAGGTGGCGAAGATGATCCAGACGATAGACGGCAGGCCGCGAAGGCCGCGCCACGGATTTGGAACCGAAGAGAGCACTGTAGTATCGCGCGTTGATGTTGCGCCAAAAAAAAACGGCGCCGTGTGGGCGCCGTTCAGAGCTATGCGAGGAAGTCGTTTACCACCAATCCCCAAATGCGGGGAAAGCGACTTCACGATAGTTGAGACGACGCGGATCCAGGCTTTGCTGCAGCTCGCGGTGCGTTCGGAAGCTCATGTCGCCCGAGAGTGCTGATCGATAGGCTCGGCTCGACGTCATGGCTTCGCCGTTGGCCCACGCACGCTTCGGAATGGAAGCGCAGGCGCCAAGCACGACGATGCTCGTGACCGCGATGGTGACGCGGACGACGGAGCGAAAGAGGGCGATGTTGGTCGGCATGGCGGAGTCCTATCGAGGCTGTGTTACAAGATGTGGCATTATGTGGGCCGGCGCAACACTAACTTGCCGATCGCCGCGATCCCAGCGCCAATCGCGTGCGGCTGGCCGCGACGCGGTCGAGCCATTTGACGCTGTGCTCGGCGACACCGCCGAGCGCCCCCGGCTCGGCAAAGGTGTGCCCGGCATCGCGAACGCGAACCAGTTTTGCCCCGCGCGGTAGCTGGCGAATCGCCTCGTCGTTCAGTCTCATGGTCTCGCGGTCCGCGTCGCCGACGATCAATAGAACCGGCGTGCGCACGCGCGCGAGTGCGGGACCGGCGAGATCGACGCGTCCTCCGCGCGCCACGACGGCGAGCGTGTTCGCTTGCCGCTGCGCGGCCGTCATGAGCGCGGCCGCGGCGCCGGTGCTGGCGCCGAACAGAATCGCGCGCCGCGCGCCGTAGACGCCGCCGCGCACGGCCCAATCGCACACCTCGGTGAGCCTCGCCGCAATTCTCGGCACGTCGAGTTGCATCGAGGCGCCGTCGGCGCCTGCTCGCTCTTCGTCGCGCGTCAACAGATCGACCCGCAGCGTGGCGTACCCACTTAGACGGAGCCGGCCGGCAATGTACCGATTGCGATAGCTGTCGCGACTGCTGCCGCCACCGTGCGCGAGAATCGCCAGCGCGTCGCGCTCGCGAGACACGCGCCCCGTCTCGCGAAAGCCCGCGTCAACCGGCGTACCGAGATCGGCGACGAGCTGACCCTCACGGACCGGGATCTCGATCGTTCGTTCCGTATCGACGATGCGGCTGCTGATATCGTGCACGATGCCGGACACGCGCCGCGTCGGCCGGCCGAGCGCCGTCAACACGTCGTGGTCGGTCACCGGAGTGAAGTCGTCATACCACGCCGAGACCGTCTCGAATGTGTCACGGACCACGACGGCGACGACGTCATCGACATCAGCGCGCGTCTCGTCCAATCCGAACCGCGACGCCACCGGAACCGCGACGACGACTCTTCGTGGTTGACGACGCCGGATCGCGCGAGCCGCGGCGCGAAGCGTGGCGCCGGTTGCCAATCCGTCGTCGACGAGAATGACCGTGCGCCCCTGCACGTCGGGGAACGACGAGTCACCTCGATACATATTCGCTCGACGCACCAACTCGAGGCGTTCGCGCTCCGCCAACCGCTCGAGGACGTCGGCTGGAACTCCGATGTACCACGCCATCGCATCCGTCACGACGCCGTCGCCGCCTTCGGCGACCGCGCCGAGCGCAACCTCCTCGATGCCGGGCACGCCGACCTTGCGCGATATGAAGACACTAAACGGCGCTCCGAGCACGTCGGCCACTTGGCGTGCGATCACCACGCCGCCGCGCGCGAGTCCGAGCACGAGCAGGTCGGGTTCGCTCGCCAACGGAAGAAGCGACCGCGCTAGCGCCTCGCCCGCGTGGGCGCGATGGCGAAACACGGACTCGGCCGCTGTTGGACGCTGCATCGCGCTCGAATCGTCGACCGCTCGCGCGTGCACGACCGACCTAGTTGGCCACGATGCGCCGCGATGCCGGTACCTTGCTCGCCGCGACGAGGATCGACTGCGCCGCGGCGGCCTTGGCCGCATCATATGACGAGTGCGCGGTACCCGGGTCTCGGTTCGCCGGCAATATAGAAGTCAGCAATCGAATGAGAAACGTCACGTTGTCGACCGGTAGTTGAATGAGTGTGATCGCTGGTAATGAAACGCACGCATTCGATCAGAGCGGACACACACGAACCTGGGCCGGCTCGATTCGAATGTTCACGACGCCAGCGACTGCGCCACGGTCACGGCGCCGTCGGCGCGGTCGTCGGCCACCAGCACGCGATACAGCAGCCCGCGCGCCTTGACCCAATCTCGCCGCACGGTGCGCTCCGTGATGCGGAGCGCCTCCGCGGTCTCTTGTTCGGTCATGCCCCCAAAGAACCGGCACTCCACCACTCGAGCGAGTCGCTCGTCGATCGTCGCGAGATGGTCGAGCGCCTCGTGCAGCTCGAGCAGCGAGTCGGCTTTGTCGTTGACGATCGTCAGCTCGTCGTCGAGCGTCACGTGGCGGTGGGCGCCGCCACGCTTCTCGGCCGTGCGACGCCTGGCGCGATCGACCAGGATGTGGCGCATCGCGACGGCCGCCACGCCGAGGAAGTGCGCGCGGTTGCGCCAGTCGGCGCGGTCGGCGCGCGAGAACTTGAGATACAACTCGTGCACGAGCGCCGTGGTGGACAGCGTATCGCTGGGTCGCACCGCGAGCTCGCGCTGCGCGATGCGGCGAAGTTGGTCGTAGACGAGCGGCAACATGTGATCGAATGCCTCGCGACGACCGGCGCGCAGATCCGCGAGGAGCTCTGTGACGCCCGTCACAGAGCCGCTCGCCTCGCGCGAGCGGTCGACTGGGGATTCCTGACGTAGCATTGTTGACATGGGCCAAGCATTCGAGGTGAGCATCGAACAGCAGTATGGATTCGCCCGACGAATACGTCTCGGCGCCGAGCCGTTCGCGCGAATTTCTCGCAGCGCCCGCGACGCGACGCACGTGGTAGGTGACATGACGGCCTCGCGTCGGTGCGGAGGCGGGCGACGCGATGACGACCGAATCCGCTGGTGATGTGGCGGCTCACTGGACTCGATCGACGCCGCGTGCGAGACTGCACTCCATGAGATTCCGGTTCAACACCACCGTCCTGCTGCTCGTCGGCTCGCTGCTGGCAGTCATCTACGGCGTCTATCGGACGAGCCCGCAGGATGCGCCGCCTCCGGCGCGCTCGTCGCGCCGGTCCCCGTCCGACCGCTCGATCGTCGTCGATCAGAGTTCTCTGATAACCGCCGAGCGGTTGGTGCGGATGCCGACGACGGCGGACGAACGCGGGTTCGCGGACGACGCGCTTCGCCTCGCCGACCAGGAGATGGACTTGGCATTCGCCCAGGCCGTGCGGTTCACCGCGAGCCAGCCGCGCGCGACGACCCCGGAGGCCAAAGCTCTCGAGGCCCAGGTCGAACAGGCGCAGCGCGCGCTTGCTGCGGATCAATCACAAGTGAAGGAGCTCACCGCCGCGCTGGCCAAGGCCGATCCGGTCAATACGCAGTCGCTCACCGATCGCCTCAATCTCGCGAAAGCGCAGGCCGCGCTCGACCAGGACGAAGTCGATGACGTCACGCAGGATCTGCGTCGCGCCGGCGGTGACGTGCAAGGACGGATGCAGGCCATGATCCAGGAGCACGAGGCCGCGTCGCAAAGCTCGGACAGCATTCGGGTCAACGTCGTGCCCGCCGCCGTGACCCATGGTCTGATCAACCACGCGCGAGCGTTGCACACGCTGTATCAAAAGGAAATGCTGCTGAAACAGGCGAAAGATGCCGCCGACTCCTTGGCCGACGCGTTCAGGAGGCGGCACGATCGTTTGGAGGCGCGCGCCGCGAGCCTGCGCGACTCGGCGACAGCGAACCTGAGTCACGACTCGTCGACGGCACTGCTCGCCCTCACCCAGCGTCGCGCGGTCAACGAGAGGGCGAGAGCGACGCTCGACCAGCGCATCGATATTCAACACAAACTGTCCGACGTCTACGTCGGATGGGTCGGCGTGATGCGCACTCAGGAGCAGGGGGTGATCAATCGCGTCTTGCAGAGTCTTGCAGCGATTCTCGTCGTGATTCTCGTCGCGATGCTGCTCGCGCGATGGGCGGAGCATCTGCTGGGCGCGCGATCGACCGCGGATCGGCGGCGCACGCAAACGCTCTACATGGTGACACGCGTGTCGCTGCAGGTGTTGTCGGTGCTCGTCATTCTTCTCGTGCTGTTCGGTCCACCAGACAACCTCGGCACGTTCCTCGGTCTCGCCGGCGCGGGTCTCACCGTGGCCCTCAAGGATTTCATCATCGGGTTCATCGGCTGGTTCGTGCTCATGGGCAAGAACGGCATTCGCATCGGCGATCTGGTCGAGATCAACGGGGTGACGGGCGAGGTCGTCGAGCTCGGAATGTTCTACACGGTGCTTCTCGAGACCGGCGGGTGGAGCGATTCCGGTCATCCGACGGGACGTCGCGCGACGTTCATGAACGGCTTCGCCATCGAGGGGCACTACTTCAATTTCTCGACATCCGGCCGCTGGCTGTGGGACGAGGTGCGCATCGAGGTTCCGGCGGGCCGCGACCCGTATCCTATTGTCGAAACGATCCGTCACCAAATCGAGGAATCAACCGCCGAGAGCGCGCGTCAGGCCGAGGCCGAGTGGAAGGAGGCGCGGCGATCACCGCATCTCGACGCGATCACCGTTGCGCCGTCGATCAATCTCAGGCCGGTCGGAGGCGGAGTGGAGATCATCGCGCGCTACATCACGCACGTCGCGGAACGCGAAGAGCTCAAAGCCAAGCTGTATCGCACGGCGATCGAGATGCTCGGGGCAGTGGCGTCCCCGTCGCGTGCGGGGAGCGCGGCGATCGTAAAGTAGTTATCGCTGCTGAGCTACGTCGGACAGTCAGGAGAGTCATTTCCACGCTGAGGTTCGACGCGCCGAATCGAGTTCGGGCGCGCGCTCGAAATCGGACGGCAGACTTCCGATGTCGGACGTCAGTCCGGGCGTTGCAGCATCCTTGGGTGGTATTCGCCCCGGTCACAACGCCGAGTCTGAAAACAGATGTCGATGGCTACCGTCAGACTTCGAGCGGAAGCCAAACCATCCAAGGTCGCCCAGGCTCAGCGTGGGAAGGTTCGACGCGACAAGGTCGAACCCCGGCGCAAGTTGAAAAACTCAGTCCGCTCGCAACGCGGCCGCCGGATCGACTTTCGTCGCCCATCGCGCCGGGACATACGCCGCGATCGTTACAGCGATGAGCAATACGGCGCACGCTGCCATAAGCGCGATTGGATCAGTAGGACTCACGCCAAACAGTATTGTCGAAAGCAGTCGCGACATGATGAGCGTCGCAATGAGCCCAACCAGCGCTCCCGATCCCGAGACGATCAGCGCTTGCGTCAGCACCTCGCGACGCAGCCGCTCCGGCGCCGCGCCCAAGGCCATGCGAATCCCGATCTCGCGCGTCCGCTCGCGCACGACCGATGCCATGAGCCCGTAGAGACCGATCGCCGCCAAGAGAAGCGCCGCTGCCGCGAACATCGACATGAGGATCGCACTCATTCGCGGTCGCGCCAACGGTGCGGCGAGCAGCTCGTCCATGGGATGGACGTACCAGAGCATGAGCTGTGGGTCCACCGCGCGCGCTTCGCGCCGAAGCTCGGGCAACACCGTCGAAATGTCGCCCGAGGTACGAATCGCGAAATTGAATTGCCAGAATCCAACTTGCCGCCAGGGCACGTACACCGTCGGGGTCGCGTCACGAAGCTTGCGCAGATGCGTGTCAGCAGCGACGCCAATCACGCGGCGCCACATCGTGCTCGTGTCGGGAACCCAGTAATGAATGCGCTTGCCGATCGGATTCTGCCGGGGCCACAACAGACGCGCGACGGACTCGCTCACGATGGCGACCTGCTCGGCGTTTTCACGATCCGCGTCGTCGAACGATCGGCCGCGCAGGAGCGGCGTGCCGAGCGTGCGAAAGTAGTCTTTTCCTCCCGATTCGATCGGGATGATCGGATTGGACGCGCGATCCGATTCCGATTGTCCTTCGAGGTCCACGCGTCCAAGAAACACGTTGTCGCCGACCAACGGCGGAATCAGCGTCGGCGTGACCGCGATGACTCCCGGAATCGCGCGCCATCGCCGCGTCAAATCCTCGCCGAGCGGATACATCTTCTCTACCGAATCGTATTTCTTCGACGGCCATGAGGTCGCGAGCATCGTGAGATGGTCGGCGTCATAGCCAAGCGTGAGGGATTGGAGTCGCCCCAGACTTCGCGCCAGCAACGCGCCGCCGGCCAGCATCATGAGCGCGAGCATCGTTTGGGCGGCCACGAGTGCGTGGCGGAACCGGCGACGGCTCGCCGAATCGCGCCCTGACCGCGCGTCGAGACGCAGCGTCGCCGCGACGTCGGTACGCGCCGCGATGAGGGCCGGCACGACCCCGAACAGCAACACCGTGACCGCGGTGAGACCGATACCCGCGATCACCGGCGTTCCCGCGAGCTGAATCACGTCGGCGCGCGGAAGCTGCGTCGGCGCAAGAACCAGCAGCACTTTCGTCAGCGCTCGCGCGCACACGAGGCCGAGCAGTCCCCCACCCACCGCAAGAAGCCCGCTCTCGAGAAGCAGTTGTCGGACGACATCACCGTAGGTCGCGCCCAGCGCGCGTCGAATTGCCAGCTCGCGCGCCCGGGATCCGGCGCGCAGGAGAAGCAACCCGCCGACGTTGACGCAGGCGATCAGCAAAAGCAGCAGCACGGCGCCGGTCAGCACGATGAGAATCGGACGGATGTCACCGAGGATCGCCTGCGTCACCCCCACCACCTTGGCGCCGGTGAGATGCAGCGCAGGTGAACGTCGTTGCACGATCGAAAAGAGATCCGCCGCGGCCGCTGATGGCGTCGCGCCGGGAGCAAGCCGCGCGATGGCGATGACCGACTGGTTGGATTCAGGCCAGACGATCCAGTACTCCGCTCCACTCGGATAGTCGAGTCCGGGCGGCGCAATCCCGATCACCGTGTAGTTCAACTGCGAGTACGGCTCGTAGAGGTGCTTGCCGACGATGGACGAATCGGCACCGAAGTCGCGCCGCCATGCCTTGTAGCTCAACACGAGTACTGGGGCCGCGCCCTTCACGTCGTCCTCGGCCCTCAACAATCGACCGAGCGCCGCACGAGCGCCGAGCACTTCGAAGAAGGTTCCGGTCGCCACGACTCTGCCAAGCGTCAGGGTGCGGTCGCCGTCGACGAGCGGGCCCTGGCTTGTCCCCCAATGCGCAAAGCCCCCGATTTCGCGAATCGTGCGACTCACACGCCGCACCTCCTTGAGGTCTTGCGCGCCAAGCCCGTATTCGACCTTGGGATCCTTGTACGTCGAAATGACGACGACACGCTCCGGATCTCTCACCGGCAGCCGCTCGAGCAGCACGGCGCGGAACACCGTGAACATTGCGACCGCGGTGCCGATGCCGAATCCAAGAATCAGAATCGCGGCGGCGGTAAATGCGGGGGTGCGGTGCAATCCGCGCAACGCAATGCGAAACTGGCGGATAAGGTCGGTCATTTGCTCAGAAGACACCCTCCGCGTCGCCGCCCCTGACGATTTACGGAACCGCCGACGGCCCACTCAACCATTTTCGTCATCTGCTTGTCCCACCTGAGGAGCCGGTCGTTCGACCCCAATCCCGAGGGCGTTCTATGCGTTCGAGACTTCTGTTGCTCGCATCCTCCGTCGTCGCCTGTCTCGCGGCGTTGCCCGCCGCAGCGTCGGCGCAGTACATCGTCCACCGCGGACACATCTACCGCCCGTCGGTCCATTCTCGATACGACTACTCTCGCGACGACATCCACGACCGCGTCGACCGCGCGCTGCGCCGCGCCCAGGAACGGGCCGACCGCGCCGAAGAGCGAGCGTACTCACGATCGGTCGAGCGCGCCGATGATCGAGCGTACTCACGATCGGTCGAGCGCGCCGAATCCCGCACCTACGCCGCGCAGCGGCGTATGGATCGGCAGTTCTTCCGCGACGATCTCGCCACCAGAATTCGCGAGCGGATCAACGCCGGTCGCGCGCGGTCGAGATATCGCTGGTAGCGACTCGCGGCCGAATTCGTCGCACAGAAAAAGGCGGCGCCGTCACCAGCGTCGCCTTTTCGCGTTCGGAATAGCAAACTTCACCGAACGTTGCGACCGGCGAGCGTGCTGTTGCTGATCTGAAGATCGAAGCCGTTGGGCGTCGTCGTGTGATAGCTCTTGTATGGCGCCGTGTGGATGTCGCCACTGCCGCCCGTGTCGGCGCGCCCCGTGAGACCGCGTTTGTCGAGCTCCGCCTTCACCTGATCCGCGTCCCACGGCTGAATCCCGAACGAGATGTGGTCGATCACTGCCATGCGCCGCTGAGGCGCTGCACCGCCGCGCCCGCCCGTCGAATCGCCGCGTGCGCCACCCGCTCCCGGGCCACCGCCCCGCCCGCCAGGCCCACCGCCGCGAATGATGATGCCACCCACATCACCGATCTCGCACTCGTTCTGACTGCCCTCGTCGCCCTTCGGCTTCCACCCAAGCAGCGCCTGATAGAATGCGACGCTCTCCTTGTAGTTCGGGCAGTTGAACGAGATGTGGTCCAACCACACGGTCTTCCAGTTCGTGGGCTCGAACGGCGCCGGCGCTGGGGGCGCTCCATTCGCAGGTCCCTGTCGCGGGTTGCGTTTGCCGTTGCTGATGTTGAGCGCGAATCCACCCGGATCCGTGACACGGAAGCTCTCGAAACCCTTGCCATCATTCTCGGCAATCGGATTGAGACCGCGCTTCCGCAGCTCAGCTTCCACCTTTTTCGCGTCCCAATCATCGATGCCCCAACAGAACGAATCCCACACCACGTTGCGCGGCGCGCGCGGCCCGCCACGACCACCACGACCGGCGGCGGCGCTGTCCGTCACTGGGGGCGCCGGCGGAGGCGGCGGGGCCTGATACCCACCACGGATGATCACGCTCCCGACGTCGTCGCCAATGTCCATCACGATCTTCGTCCCATCGTCGCTGCGGATCTTCCAGTTCATGAGCGTTGCGTAATACGCCGCCTCACGCTTGTAATCAGCCGCCTGCATTGTGAAGTGATCCATCGAGATGGTCTTCCATCCCGTAGGGTCGAACGGAAGTTTGGCTGGCGTCTTGTCACACTCCGGCAGGTTCGCGCGCTGTCCGCCGCATCGGCCCTGGCCGAACGCGCGCACGGGAAGCGCCACGCCGACGGCGGCGACCCCCAACACCTGCAGGAGTTGACGGCGGGAGATCGCACCGCGGTCGAAGTCGTCGAAGAGCTTGGACAGCGCGTCAGACATACACGGACTCCTCCCGCGACGAGCGCGGATGATCGGCAAGTGGTGGCCCGGGTCGAGGCCGGACTGCGGTGCCCCAGAGTATGGACCGGGCCCGGATCGGTGGCAATACGGTACCTCGTCGTCACATCACGCAAACGAGCGTTGGAAACCGGCGCCGCTCGCCCCTCGTACGACCCTGTACACCCAATTCGCAGAGTCGAATGAGCAACACGTGGCAGCGCCTATCCTATGCGTGGCGCTCGCTCCGGCGAGCCCCGCTGTTCAGCGTCACCGTCGTCCTCGCCCTCACCCTCGGCATCGGATCGGCGGCGGCAATCTTTGCGATCGTCAACGCCGTGCTGCTCCGTCCCCTTCCGTACGGCCATCCGGATCGCCTCGTTGGAGCGTGGCACGATCTGCCGCCCATCTCGTTGATGCACGCCAACCAGACCCCCGGGACGTACCGCACTTACAAGAAGTTCGCGACGACCATCACCGGCATCGGACTGTACAATGACGGCTCGGTGAACGTTGCCGATCCCGATGGACGCGGAGATCCGGAACGCATGACCGCCGCGTGGGTGACGGCCGAGGTCATCCCGCTGCTGGAGGTTTCTCCCATCCTCGGCCGCACGTTCAGCGAAGCCGAGGATGCGCCCAAGGGTCCGAACGTCGCGCTCATCAGCGAAGGCCAATGGCGCAGCCGATACGGCGGCTCGCGCGACGTCATCGGCAAGAAGCTGCTCGTCGCCGGACGTTCGACGGAGATCATCGGCGTCATGCCGTCGAGCTTCCGATTCCCGTCGTCCAAGACGCAGCTCTGGCTCCCCCAGCAGCTCGACCCAAACGGCCAGTATTCCGGCGGGTTCAATCACGCCGGCGTCGCGCGCCTCAAGCCGGGTGTGACGATCGCGGCGGCTCAACGCGACTTCGCGAATGTGCTGCCGCGCGTCGTCGACGTCGCACCGATGCTCGCGCCGGGGATCACGACCCGTATGCTGCTCGACCAGGCCAAGCCCGTCCCGAGACTCATCCCAATGCGCGACGACGTCGTCGGCGACATCAGCCGCACATTGTGGATCGTCGCGGCGGCCGCGGGCCTCGTGCTCCTCGTCACGTGCGCCAACGTCGCCAACCTGCTGCTCGTGCGTGCCGACGCGCGACATCGCGAGCTCTCGGTGCGTGCCGCGCTCGGCGCCGGCCGTGCACGGATCATGGTGCATTTCTTCACCGAGTCGGCGCTGCTCGCCGCCGTCTCGTCGGTGCTCGGGATCGCGGTCGCCTACGCGGCGATTCGCATGCTCGTCGCGGCGGGCCCTGCCGAGATTCCGCGGCTAGCCGAAGTGCACGTCGACGCGACGGTAGTCTTGTTCACGCTCGCCGTTGCGGCGATCGTCGCACTCGCGTGCAGCGCCATCCCGGCGATTCGCTTCATGCGGGCCGACGCGCTATCGGGCCTGCGTGACGGCGGACGTGGCGGAACCGTGGGCAGTCATCGTCAGCGAGCGCGCAGCGCGCTCGTGGCCGCGCAGATGGCATTCGCGCTCGTCGTGCTCGCCGCGTCAGGTCTCTTGTTGCGCAGCTTTCAGCGGCTGCACGCCGTGCGCCCCGGATTCACGGCCGACGGCGTCGCAACGCTCTGGCTCGCGCTGCCGCAACTTCGGTATCCCAACGACACCAGCATCGTTCGCTTCTACGCGCAGCTCACCGAGCGCGCGGCACAACTTCCAGGCGTGATAGCGGTTGGCGTCGGGACGGGACTCCCCCTCCAGCCCAACGGAATGAACCAGGATCCGTTCTACGTGGAGGGCGACGCGGGCTCGGTGACGAAGATTCCGCCGCTCGAGATCTACCGTACGGTCGACGCCGGATACTTCAAGGCGCTGGGGATTCCTCTTCTGACCGGCCGCATGTTCGATCGGATCGATCGACAGCGCGGTGACGAGGCGATCATCAGCAGCGAGACTTCGATCCGATTCTTCCACGACTCGACGGGCCGCTCGGCGATCGGCAAACGTTTTCGCGAGTTGCCGAGCGGTGGCTGGAACACCGTGATCGGCGTCGTCGGCAGCGTGCGCGACACGTCGTTACAGGCGGCGCCGACGCGCGCCGCGTACTACCCGCAATCCGTCACGAAGGACACGACAGTGTCGAATGGGCCCGGCCGAACGATGGCGCTCATCGCGCGAACGACCGGCGACATTACCGTGACGACGCGCGCGCTGCAGCGCCTGGTGCACGACCTCGACCCGACGCTCCCGACCTTCCAAGCTCGCTCGATGCGCGACGTGACGGAGGCGTCGATCGCGCGGCTCTCGTTCACGATGACCGTGCTCGGCGTCGCCGCCGCGGTGACGTTGATCCTCGGCGTGGTGGGACTTTACGGTGTGATCGCGTACGTCGTGACGCTGCGGACGCGAGAGCTGGGCGTTCGCATCGCGCTCGGCGCGCAGCCTCGCGCGGTCGCCGCGATGGTGACGAGACAAGGATTACTGCTGAGCGGCGCCGGCGTCGTGGTCGGGCTGATGCTCGTCGTGGTGGTCGCGCGGTTCCTGCGATCGTTCCTATTCGAGGTTGCGCCGACCGATCCGGTCACGCTCGCCTCGGCGGCTGGAATGCTGATCGTGTTCGCGCTCCTGGCGAGTTGGATTCCGGCGCGAAGGGCGGCGCGCGTCGATCCCACGGAGGCGCTGAGGGCGGATTGAGGCGAAGGAGGCCGCCACGCTCAGATCGGCTGGTCGTGCATCGCGACGTCGACGGCGAGACCAGGAGCGAGATGGGAGGGGCGAGGGGCCAGATGGGAGACTACTGCACTTCCTCAGCGGTTTGGATGACCTTCTTCCGGTAGCCGTGAGTCATTTTGCGAATCTCAATGGTCTCCGCGGTGAACTTCTGCCAGGCTTCGGGCGAGAAGAGATCCAGATCGCGCGCTGATAGTAAGTGGTGTTCGGTTTCGTTGGCGGATTTGATCGAGATATCGAGGAAGCGGGCGAACTCCTTGGTCGTCGAGGCTCCGCAACCCTCGGCGATGTTCGTGGAAATTCCGTCCGCAGCTCGCGTGAGCTGCGATCTCAAATGCGCATGTCCCGCGCGAGAAGTGGGACGCGGCCTTGTGTAGCGCGATCGCCAACGCGTGCGCCCGCTGCCACGCCTGTATGTGTTTAAAGTCTTGCACGGGCGCACAATATGGACCTCGGTCGACTCCACCATCATCAATTTCACCGAAACCGCAGCGTTTACTCCCATCTGGCACCTCGCCCCTCCCATCTCGCTCCTGGTCTCGCTGTCGCCGTCGCGATGCCGATCAGCCAACAGTCAAGCCATTCAGATACTCCTCGAGCTCTCGCCGCAGCGAATCCCGCCGCGCCATCAGCGTATCTCGCTCTTTCTGAAGACTCTCGATCGACGACTCCTGCTCGTTGAGCTTCGCAAGTAGTCGGTCGTAGTACTGCGTGCTCTGCGCGACGGTCTTCATGTTCTCGCGAATCCGATTCTGCTCCCCTGTAATCTCGGCGACGCGCTGGTTTCGCATGTTGATGTCCCGCTCGACGTCGACCATGGTCTGCTTGAGCTGGATCGCCTTGGCAAGCGCGTCGCGAACATCCTTCGGGATCTCACCGGCGCCCGTGCGATTGTAGAACGCAAGCTGGTCGATGCCCGCCGACGCGAGCATGATCGTCTCGTTTTGGACCATCTCTTCCTTCACCGTCAGCACGGTGACCTTTCCCGCGACGGCCGTTCCCTTGAATCGGTAGACGGACGGCGTCGTCTCGAACGGCTGCTGCGTGTCGACCAACTTCCAGCCGTAGCGTGCCGGGTGCTCGACGACGAGGATCTTGTCTTTCGTCGTCTTGTTGTCGGCCGCGTATTCCTGCGACGCGACGAGCTTGCGACTGACCACGAGCACGCCCTTGTTGATCTTTGCCGTGAGCAGCGAGCCGCTCTGCGTGTTCTTCGTGTTGTCGACGACCATGTCGAGGTCGATCCCATAGCTCAGCAAGCGCTGTTGCCCCGGCGGTACATTGTCGATGCGCGCGTCGCCGGCGTAACCGCCCTTGTCGAGCACCGTAAGCGGGCCCTGTAGCAGGTGCTTGCCCGTGGTGTTCTTCAACAGCACGCCGTTCAAGGGATTCGAACGCAACACGGAGGCGTTGTAGATCGACAGACGCTCGGCTTCGACGCTGTCGGTGATGATCGGAAGCATCGCCGACTTCTGCCGCGCCAGGGTGACGTCGGCGACCGTGTACTGGAACAGCGTGCCCAGCTTCTCCGTCGAAGCGACCGATTGGACGGATGCGGCGGCGTCCAGGTTCGCAACGGTCATGTTCGCTGTCGTTACGACCTCGCTCAGCTGACTCGCCATCGGGCGACCGTCGGGTCCATACCCGATGCGTCGCGCGTTGGCGCCGGCGACGCCGGCCTTCATCGCCACCCGTGCCGTGTCCGTCGAGGTCGCTCCCTCGTACACTTGTGGACGCAGCCCAGCGAACAGCTCGGGAACGACCGTTGGCCGCGTCGCGTAGAGTGGCTGATAGAGATCCATCATGAACGAGATCGGGCGACCGCTGACCAGCGCCAACGACACGCCATTCCAGTCGCTCTCCGTCTGATTCTCGACGATCGCCCAACCTTGGAGCTTGCCGAACTTGCCCTTGTCGTCGAGGATCAGCCGGTAGCTCGTCTTCCAGACCGGCGTCTCCACGACGTATCCGATGCGAACGTGCCGCTCGCCGGTGCCGTTGAAGTTGATGGTCACGGGCTTCTTGTCTTGATCGCGCGCCTGCACCAGCGCCGCGAGCGCTCGCGTCAGCTCTTCCTGCAGCTGCGGATCGTCCAATGTGAGATTGTTGATCGACTGCAGCTCGACCGCGCGCAGCGTCGCGCCGGTGAGCAGATTCAGCACGGACACATCGACGGGCTCGCCCTTCTCCCCGCTCTTCTTGCGAGTCTCGACGCCGAGAATCGTGCCCGACAGCCGCTCGGCCTGCGACTGAAGCGTGACCCGTGCGCCGCGCAGCTGGTTGAGGAGTTGGGCGAGGCTCGGATTCTGGGTGATGTCGACCTGGAAGCTTCTCAGCGTTTTCGCCAGCGGGTCCTGCGAGGGATAGCTGATCGAGCCAACGCGTCCACCGTCCTGGTCTTGAAGCACAATCGACTTGAGGATGTCGTTGATCTGGCTCGTTTTGAAGCGAAGCTCCGTCGCACTGTTCCCGCGGACGGATCCCGCATGCTCGAAGTACCCGACACCAGACGAAAAGAGGACTACCTTCGTGACGGGGACGTCAGTCGTCGCCGGCGCGGGACGGCTCGTTTGGGCGACGGCAAAGCCGCTCGGCGCGAGGCCGAGCAACAGTGAAGCGAAAAGGCGATTTGTCACAAAGTCTCCATGTCGGTGCTATAGAGGCAACTCCGCAAGTGACCGCTGGCGCCACATGCTTTACTTGGAGACGATATTCGAATGCCGATTTGCACATTCGATTACTAAGTCTGGACGGGCGGCGTTCTCCCGCAGGCGGGGACTGGCCCATGTTCTATCTCATCACAGCCCGACGCGGCCATGCCGACCGTCGACGATAGCGATCAAACGCCCATGTGGCGCGCGCGTCACTGACAACTCCAAGCCGAGTATCTGTAGTGCGCGATGGACGCGCTGGTCCTCCGGGTGCTCGGCACTCAGGGCGACGAGCGCGGCACCCCGCGGCGCGCTCTCCGACGGATGTGGCGATCGTCCCCAATCGATGAAGAAGGGAATGATGCCATTCGCCGCGTCGCTTACAGGTTCGGTGAGACGCCACGACAGAGGCGCTCCGTCCGCTCGCTTGCGACTTCCCGCGCGGACCTCGCCGATTGGGATTCCATTGGCGACTGCGTCGCGGTGCACGCGATCGATGTCGGCCGTTTTCGCGGCCCAGGTCACCAGCTTGGATGTCTCGAGATCGTCGATGCCGAACCACCGCGGTGAGGTCGGCGCCGGCTGGTCGGGATCGGGCCCGATGATCTCCAGGTAGGCACCGGCGCCGAGTGCGAGCAGCGCGTTGCGCGTACCGCGCCCGGGATGTTGTCCGCCGTGAATCGCTCGAACGCCAAGGAGTTTTTCTACTTCGCTAATGCCGCGCTCCAGCTCGGGCGTCGCGTAGACGAGGTGGTCGACGCGCGCGAGCATCGCTCGTCAGCGCGTAGCGACGCCGCACCAGCAGCGAGATGGCAGGGCGATACCCCCGGCGTGCGTGAAGACAGCGAGACGCGCATCGATTGCATCGCGAACGGCAGCGCGCGCCTCGTTCGGAAGGGAGCGAACGAGCGGACCGAGCGCAGTGAGCTTGACGAGGAAGCTCCAGTAGTCGTCCGGCGTAGCGAACGTCCACGTCATGTCGACACTCTCGATGTGCGTCGACGTAAAACCCACGTCGTCGAGCAGCGCCTGAAGCCGACCCCGGTCAGCCAGGGCGAGAATACCTGGCTGCCATTCCGACGTCGGACGCGGCAAATACCCCGCGTCGGTAAGGATCCGCGCCGGAATCGAGGCGAACGGATTCTCGTCGGGTCCCGTGAACACGGCGAAGACGAGACGGCCACTTGACCTGAGCACGCGACGGCACTCACGAAGCGCGGCCGCCGGGTCCGGCATGAGCATGAGGCCCCAGCGACAGATCACGCCGTCGAACGACGCGTCGTCCAAGTCCATCGATTGAGCATCGAGCACGCGGTAGTCGACGTTCTGAATTCCGAGCTCGGCGCCTCGCTTGCGTGCGGCGTCGACCATGGATGGCGCGAGGTCGGTCGACACGAGGTGTACCCCACCGAGGCGTGTCGCGGCCAGGAATCCCGTGTCGCCCGGGCCCGCGGCGATCTCCAACACTCGTTGGCCGTCCCGCGACTCGAGGTGCTCCACGAGCCATTCGTGGATCGGGCGCGACGCGGCGAGCAGCGACGTGCGCTCCTCGTACCAACTGTTCGCCTGGCTGTCCCAGTCTTTGCGAACCTGCTCCGTTGCGTCGTTGGGCATGAAGTCTCAATCCTCGGTGCGTC
>DASVYG010000003.1:0-26868 GCA_036392315.1 Gemmatimonadaceae bacterium | reverse complement strand
GAGCTCGCGCTGCGCGTCGGCGCCGGCGAGAGCGGGGACCAACCGCGCCGCCGCCGAATCGGGTTGGTCGCGAGTGAATAACGCGAGATACGCGCGCGCTCGAGCGTCCGCGTCCTGCGGCGTGAACCGGCGAATGGCGTTTTCTCCGCTGCACGCGGCGAGCACGAGCGCCGCGATACTGACGACGAAGAACCAACGTGTTGGCATGACCTCAACAATCGAGACGCGGGACGACGAACGCAACCGACAGGTGGCCCGCGCCGTTTTCCGGTGCGCAGGCCAAATCGATGTCCGCCCGCCGCCCTCGTCAGAGTCCAATGGCTCGCGCGAACGAGGTAACACCCGCATCTTCTCCGCATGACCAGCCGACCCTCTTCCAGGCGACCCATCATGCGACGTCTCGTAATCGTTGGCGCCCTCGCCAGCACGCTCGTCATTCCCGTCGCGGCGTTCCGTAGAATGCCGACGCTCGACAACGGGTTGGCCCGCACGCCGCCGATGGGCTGGAACAGCTGGAACAAGTTCGGCTGCAACGTCAGCGACAAACTGATTCGGGAGGTCGCCGACGCCATCAGCACGAACGGCATGCGCGAGGCGGGCTATCAGTACGTCACCATCGACGACTGCTGGCAAGTGGCGCGCACGTCGCAAGGCGTGATCGTTGCCGACTCGGTGCGTTTTCCCGAAGGAATCAAGCCGCTCGCCGACTACGTACACGGCAAAGGACTCAAGTTCGGTATCTACACCGACGCCGGACGCAAGACGTGCGAGGGACGGCCGGGCAGCTACGGCCACGAGGCGATCGACGCAAAGACGTACGCTGCGTGGGGCGTGGACTACGTGAAGATCGATTGGTGTAACGCCGAGGGACTCGATGCGCGTACGCAATACGGCATCTTCCGAGACGCGCTCGCCGCGTCGGGACGAAAGATCGTCTTCAGCATCTGTGAATGGGGTAGCAACCGGCCGTGGGAATGGGCGCCTGACGTGGGAAATCTTTGGCGCACGACAGGCGACATCGCCGATCGCTGGACGAGTGTGCTGACGCTCGTGGATCTATCTTCTCAGTATTGGCACGTGGCGCGCCCCGGCGCCTGGAATGATCCCGACATGCTCGAGGTGGGCAATGGCGGCATGACGCGCGTGGAGTATCGCTCACATTTCAGCCTCTGGGCCATGATGGCGGCGCCGCTCATCGCGGGGAATGATGTGCGCGCGATGATGGATTCCACGCGCAACGCGCGCGATACGCGCGAGATTTTGCTCAACAAGGAAGTCATCGCGGTCGATCAGGATTCACTTGGCGTTCAGGGCACGATCGTGCAGGCGTCTCCGAGCGAGTTGCAGGTCTGGGTGAAGCCGCTGGCGGACGGATCGCGCGCGGTGCTGCTGTTCAATCGTGCGCCCGTGTCATCGACGATCACCGCGGACTGGGGACGCGTGGGGCTCAAAACGAAGAAAGCGCGAGTTCGCGATCTGTGGGCGCATACCGATTCGGCGTCGGTCGAGTCGCGGTACGCCGCCACCGTGCCGTCACACGGAGTCGTGATGCTACGGGTGTGGCCGATCGCCAACTAGCACGTAGAGCGGTCCGGTGTAACAGGCTCGCTGTGGCGTCTGGTCATCGCTTCGCCGCTAGGGTGCGGCGGAAGTCGTCGAGCCAATGTTGGATCACCACGATGCGTGCCGGATCGCCGCCCACTGCCTGCGTCACGTAGATCTTTCCCGATTTCCGATCTACGTCCCATCCGGTCCCGAGACCGGGCACGATCATCACGGTTTCCGTCGCGCCGACGCTCACGGAACTACCGATGGTCACGTGAACTGCGCGAATGGTCTTCCCGTCGAGCGCGTGATAGTAGATCGTGCGACCGTCGCCAGACCACCGCGCGTACTGCCCACCGCCTGACGACACCTTCACGACGCCGCCGGCGTCGGCCGCCGGGAATGGTCGCACGAATATCTCGGGCGTGCCCGACTCGAGCGACGTGAATGCCGCCCACCTACCGTCGGGCGAAATCGCCGCGTCGTATTGGCCCCACTCCGCCTTGAGGTACGTGCGCGGGATCGCGCCCGGCGTCGCGGGGTTCGACACGTGCACTGTTCCCGGCGAGCCTCCCGCCACGCCACGATTGCCGAGCGTCAGCGGCGCTGATTGTGATGAGAACACAAGCATCGTGTCCGTCGGCCAGGCACTGGCGTGTTGGTCGTTAGGCATCTTGAACAGGCGCACCGGAGCCGTGCTGCGATCCACGGGCTGCACGAAGATGTCCTCAGCGTCGCCGCCGCTGATGTCCGCGGTGAATGCGAGCCGCTTGCCGTCCGGCGACCAAACCGGCGAGTGTCCGCCCCCTTCTTGCGTGAAGCGCGTGATGCCGCCGAGCGCCAGGTCGTAAAGCGCGGTGTAGCGGTTGGTGCCGCGCACCGAGCCCACGGTGAGAGCAAGCGTCCGTCCGTCGGGCGACACGCGCACATACGCCATGATCTTCGGCGCCAAGGGCAGCGTGTCCACCTTGCCGTGGAGATCACGAACGAGTACGCGGTACTCTCGATCGACGCCGGCCCGGTACACGAGCGTGCCGTTGCGCGACACCTCGAACGGCGACAATCCGCCGTTCGGCTGGATGTCCGCGACGATGGGCATGGGAGTGCCCGACACCGAATGACGCTTCGGGTTGAATGGAATCGCGAAAAGCCCGCCGTCGGACGCGGCGTACAGCAGATGACCCGTCGGGAGATAGGCGGCTTCGCCCGAGTCATCGAGGAGCGTGAACGCAGTGTCGGCGGCCAGATCGTAGTACATGAGCCTCGACCCGCGGCGCGTGTCGAGATACAGCACGCCACTCCCATCGGGCATCAGGCGAGCCGCCTGTGGACGTTCGGCTTTGGCCAGCTGCCGCAGTGTACCCGAGGCACTCACGATGTACAGGTGCTCGCCGGACTCGAACACCATGCTGCCGTCCTCTCCCCATCGCACGTGACTACCGAGCAACGAGTCATTGGCGACGATCCCGACTGCGGTGCCACCAGACAACGGCACCTTTCTGACATGTCCCTGAAGCTCGAACAGCAGCCAGGCTCCGTCAGGCGAGAACGACGGCGATTCGCCGGACTCGGTCCCCTGTAGCAACCGATATTCGCGCTTTCCCGAGTCGCGGACCACGATGCCCTCGTCAGTCGCAAAGGCGAAGCGCGCGCCGTCAGGCGAGACACCAAATCGAGCCAGGTCCGGTCTCGCGCTCGGCAGCTCGAGCGTGAGCGGTACGACGGGCGCGGCCTCCTGCACGCCGCGGTGCAGCCAGCCCCACATGCCAAATGCCAAGCCGACGAGTGCGAGCGCGGCGCCTCCGGCGAGCGCCAAGGACGCTCGTCCCGATGGGACCGCGCGCGCGCCAACGCGCGACGCCGTCGTGGATGTTGTGAACGCCGGATTCGCCAGCGCTTCTCCGAACGCCTTCGCACTCTCGAATCGGTCAGCGGGCAGCTTCTCGAGCGCTTTCGCGATCGCCGCGTCGACGTTCGCGGGCGTGTTCTTTCTGAGCTGGCGAACCGCCGGCGGCGTCTCGGTAATGATCTTCATGATGATCTGCTGCGCCGAGCCGCCGAGGTGCGGGGGCTGACCCGTGAGCATCTCGTAGAGCACCGAGGCCAAAGAATACACGTCCGACCGCGGCGTGAGATCTTTGTCCGCCGTGGCCTGTTCGGGACTCATGTAGTGCGGCGTGCCAAGACTCAGACCCGTCTCGGTCATGCGGCCACCGGCGGCCGCGCTCACCGCGAGGGCGATGCCGAAGTCCATCACCATCGCGCGGCCGTCGTGCAGCAGAATGTTTTCGGGCTTGATGTCTCGATGGATCACGCCATGGCGATGTGCGTAGTCGAGCGCGTCAGCCACCTCGCGTGTAATGCGCACCGCGTCGTCGACACCGAACTGGGTCTCACGATTCAGTTTCTCGCGAATCGTCTCGCCCTCGACGAAGGGCATGACGTAAAACAGGAAGCCGTCAGCCGTGCCGGAGTCGAAGAGCGGCAGAATGTGAGGATGCTGCAAGCTCGCCGTGGTCTTGATCTCGACCACGAATCGCTCGGCGCCGAGGACGGCGGCGAGCTCCGGCTTCAGGACCTTGATGGCGACCTTGCGATCGTGCCTGAGATCGTGCGCGAGGTACACGGTCGCCATGCCGCCCGCGCCGAGCTCACGCTCGATGCGGTAGCGGTCGGCGAGCGCGGCGCCCAGGCGCTGAGCGTCAGACATTAGCGTAGCGAGGCTGTACGCGTCATCGCGTCGCAGCTCCAGATAGAGAGACGTGCTTCCCAAGGCGGGTGCTACTTAAAAACGGCGAGGCCGCTACGAGCGACGCGGAGGCAACGAAGGGTTCACTGCTCTAGGCGCGGTCCACATAACATGCGGCTTGCGCCTCGACTTGGCGAGGCGGCGAGCGACCGTCTTCATCCGAGCGACGCCGGTGTCGCGAGAATATGATCAGGTCGCCGCGCGCTCCCAAAGCTCCCTCAGCCGCGACGCGACCCGTTGTGGCTCCGCCGCGTGGGACGTGTTCAGGTGATGCAGGCCGGCGAACTGCTCCGAGCGGAAGTTCGGAAACAGCTTCGACAACCGCCGCCCCATGAGTGTCCAACGCGGATGCGTCAGACTGCCCCAACTGAAATACACCGGCTTGTCGAACGCGCGATAGCGGTCGGCGTCAATGTGGTGCGCGCGAAGGGCATTGATGAATGCACGAATGCCTGCGGGACGTTTCGCCATCCACGGCGGAGGGGCGCCCGCGGGCGGCGACGGCAGCGCAACGCCAGGCGCGACCTGAAGCCTCAAGAACTCTGACATCGACTCGCTCGGTGGCAACTGCAGCGCGCGGTCGAAGTCGGGCCATCCATATTCCGCGTTTCCTTCGTCGGTGAAATCGCCCGCCGGTTCGTCGAGCGCGAGCGTCAGGACGCGATCGGGGTGCGCGACGGCGAACGCGAGCGCGATCGCGCCACCGCCGGAATGACCGTAGAGATGAAACTGCTTGACTCCTGTCTCGTCGGCGGCGCGAAGCACCCCCTCGATCTCTGTCGCAATCGAGTATGTCACCGGTGGCGTGTCACCCCGATACACCTCGAGGTCTTTCAACACCGCATTGACGTCGTCGAGTTGCTTCAGCAACGGCGCGTAGCGCTGCGCGGCAGGCGCGATGATGCCCGGCAGAAAGAACACATCGGGCTGGCGCGGCTCGGGCGTCATCGCGCCAGCGGATTCGGACGCAACTGAAAATGCAGCACTTTACTCCTCGTTCCCTTTCCAGTTTCCATATGGAACGGCGCCCGCGTGCTCACCGTCGCCCACAGACCGCGTCCCTTCCAGCCCGCCGTCGGATCGTCGATGCGGCCGTCCATCCATTTGGTGTAGAACCCGAGCGGATATGGCACGCGCATGATGACCCACTGCCCATCCTTGAGTGCGAGCAACGCTTCGGATTCATTGCCGGTATTGATCGGCGTGTTCTTCCCCAATCCGAGCGCGTCGAACTGATCGACCCAAGTGAAGTAGCTCGCCTCGGCGCTGCCGGCGTCGGTGACATTCTTGAACTGGGGAAGGGGCTCGGCGAATAGCGTCCATCCTTCGGGGCAATGCTGGCCAGTGGCGGTGGGGCCGTTCAGGGGGCCTTTGCACTTTCGGCGGTCGAAGCTCGCCATGTGTCCACTCGCCAGCGCGATCCACGCAACGCCGTTGCGGTCGATATCCATTCCGCGCGGCGAGAATCCCTGGACAGGTGCTTTAGGGTTGTTATATGGAGGTTCATAGTACTCGGCCAACGCCGTCTCGGGCGGATGTGCACCTGGGCTGAGCCGGACGATGCCACCAGGGAATCCGAGCGTCGACCCCCAGATGGAACCGTCCGGCGCCGGCGCGACGGAGTAGAGGCCGGCATTGATCCGCCGATCCTTCGCGGGATCGGGCGGCTGGTTCGGCTCGGTGTAGTTGTCGCGCTTCCCATTACCGTTCGCGTCGAGCACGAGCGCCGTCCACCCTTGAGACTTCTCTTCGTCGCCCGTCGCGTCGAACATCTTCGTGTCGAGCCATCCGACCACCGGACCGCCGCCACTCGTCCACAACGTGCGGTTCGCGTCTTCGGCGAACATCAAGTGATGCGTGCCGAAGCACGTGTTGATGAGCGTCAACTTCTTGGTCGACGGATCGTACATTGCGAGCTGCCGGCCGGAGCGCTGCAGTGGGAATAGTTTCGCCGACGGATGCGTCGAGCCGGCCTTGCAGAACGCCGGGTTGTCGGACGGACGAATGGTCGACGTAATCCAGACGCGTCCTTTCTCGTCGAACATCGGATTGTGGACGTTGTTCTTGCTCGTCCACAAGGTTTCCTCGCCCCAATACGCCGACGGCGCACCGGTCCGTGGGCCAGTCGCCGGCTGCGTGTTCGGGTCGCGCACGGTGAGCGGCACGCGACTCACCGTGTTGTGGACCGGGTCGAGCACGGGGAGATAATCCGAGCTCAGCTCGAGCGAACCATAGAGCAGACCGTTGGCGTTGACAGTCGGGTCGCGCCGATCTGTAGAAGTAACGTCGTGGAGATATGACTTTGGATCGGCCCAGTCCCACTCGGTGATGACGACATTCCGCTCGACGCCTTGCGGACGCCGAGGCGCAGGCGGCACTTCACCCGCCGCGATCCGATCCGTCCAGTCGGCGAATATGGCGAGGGCACGTTGGTGTCCGAGTCCGTCGATCGCGGACAGCATCTGCGTTCCAGCTTGACCCGATTGCACGCGACGCTCCCACGCCGCAACGCTCGGCGAAATCTTGGCGAATGCCTCGGGAAGCTGGCGCGTTCCCTTGCTCCCGAGTTGGTGACAGGCCAGGCACGTACCCGACTTGATGGTGCGCAGCCATTCCGCTTGTGACTTCACGTTCGGCGAAATGCCGTTGCCTGTGGGGCCGGTGCCCGGGAACTCGCTCTTGTCGGGCACCTTGAGGAGCGAGAACCAGTAGCCGGCCGGATAGTACGCCGCGGCAGCGCGCTCGTTCGGCGCGGCAACCACCGTGAGGTTGAGCGGCTTGCCGATCGTCGATTTAGACTTCTGTGAATCGACGAGGCCGTAGCCGCGGACCCAGACGGTGTAGGTTGCCTTGGGCAGCTCGGGGATGAGATAGCGGCCTTGATCGTCCGTCACGACGATGCGCACGAACTTGGTCGGCAGCTCGTTCGTCTCGGCGATCACCCAGACGCCTGCCTCAGGTCCGCGCGGACCCGTGACGACGCCGCCAATGTCGTTGTCGCCGACCTGAACCGTCGCGGGTTTAGCCGGTTGTCGAGCCGCCGCGAGGACGGCGAATGCGACCGCGATGAGGGGCCCGATGCGCAAAAGGCCTTTCATTGTCATGACGTCTCTCCGCTCGAGAACGCGCAGGTGCACCACGAATATGCGCATCCGGCGTCGCCGTGCCAGTCGGCAACGGATCGGTCGCTGGTGACGCGCTTCGAGCGTCTAAGTTGCAGTCATGGCCCTCCTCGGCATGCACGAAGTCAGCATCGCGTTCGGTGGACCACCGGTCCTCGATCGCGCGTCCTTCTATATCGAACGCGGAGAACGTGTCTGCCTCCTCGGCCGCAACGGGGCGGGCAAGAGCACGCTCATGAAGCTGCTCGACGGCACGATCGTACCCGATAGCGGGGCCGTCATTCGCGAGACGGGCTTGACCGTCGCCCGACTCGAGCAGGAGGTCCCAGGCGACGTCACCGGATCGACGTTCGACGTCGTTGCTGCTGGACTCGGCGAGCCCGGTCTGCTGCTCGGGCGCTATCACGATGCGTCGCACCGCGTGGCCATTGAAGCAACCGACTCGGCACTGCGCGAGCTCGACCGCCTGCATCACGCGCTCGACAGGGCGGGTGCGTGGCAACTGCATACGCGCGTCGAAACAGTCTTGTCACATCTCGGGCTCGACGCCGACCTGCCGTTCGACGACGCCTCCGGCGGACGCAAGCGTCAGACGCTGCTCGCCCGCGCACTGGTCCGTGAGCCCGACGTGCTATTGCTCGACGAGCCGACCAACCACCTCGACATCGATGCGATCGAGTGGATGGAGCACTTCCTCATCGATCGCGCGACCACGCTGCTGTTCGTGACGCACGATCGCGCGTTCCTCCGCCGCGTCGCGACGCGCATCATCGAGCTGGATCGCGGACGACTCGCCGACTGGGGCGGCGACTACGACTCGTATCTCGAGCGCAAGGAGGCAGCGCTCGCCGCCGAGGCGCGCGAGTGGGCCGAGTTCGACAAGAAGCTGGCTAGAGAAGAGGTTTGGATCCGCACGGGGATCCGCGCGCGACGCACGCGGAACGAAGGTCGCGTTCGTGCACTCGAGGCGCTACGCGTGGAGCGTGGTGCACGACGCGACCGTATCGGGACCGTCAAACTCTCGACGCAGGACGCTGAGCGGTCGGGGCGGCTCGTCGTCGAAGCCCGGAACGTCACGTTCTCGCGCGGCGATTGTGTAATCATCAACAACTTCAGCACGACCATCACGCGCGGCGATCGCGTCGGGCTGATCGGGCCCAACGGATCGGGCAAGACGACGCTTATTCGACTCTTGCTCGGAGAGCTCGCACCGGACAGCGGAACGATCCGCATTGGCACTGGGATCGAGCTCGTGTACTTCGACCAACTTCGCGAGCAACTCGACCCCGAGCGCAGTGTGTTCGACAGCATCGCCGACGGCGCGGAGTTCGTCGAGATCGGCTCGGCACGCAAGCACGTGCTCGGGTATTTGCAGGATTTCTTGTTTCCGGCCGACAGGGCGCGGACTCCGGTCGCTGCGCTCTCTGGTGGCGAACGGAATCGCCTGCTCCTCGCGCGTCTCTTCACGCGCTCGTTCAACCTTCTCGTGCTCGACGAGCCGACGAACGATCTCGATATCGAGACATTGGATTTGCTCGAGGAGTTGCTGCTCGAGTTCTCCGGCACGCTGCTCGTCGTCAGTCACGATCGCGCGTTCCTCGACAACGTCGTGACCAGCACGCTCGTGCTCGAGGGCGGCGGGGCAGTCGGCGAATACGTGGGCGGCTACACGGATTGGGTTCGTCAGCGAAAGGAATCCACCGCGCCGGCGCCGGCAAGTCAGCCGACGCATGCGACGAAGCTACCCCCGGCGGCAACGAAGCCCACGAAGAAGCGACGGCTGTCGTTCAAGGAGACGAGTGAGTTGGCGGGGCTGCCCGACCGGATCGATGCGCTCGAACGCGAGCGTGAGGCGATCTACGCGTCACTCGGCGACTCCGCAGTGCTGCGAGACGGGTCGGCGGTGGTCGCGGCGAAGGCGCGTCTTGCTTCGTTGGAGGTGGAGATCGAGGACTTGATTCAGCGGTGGGAAACGCTCGAGCTCATCGCGGCCGAAGATTAGATCTGTCCAATGGGGCAGTCGGCTGACCCAATTCGTGATCGCGGTTGGCCGTCCGAACACTATGTCCCATGCGGAACGATGTACGCGCGGGTGATCGCCTTCACTGACGTCGTCCCAGCTTGGCGCATGACCATCTCCGTCTCCCGGCGGAGGAGAGCGAGCACCGTCTCCACGCCCTCTTGCCCGAACGACGCGAGTCCCCAGATGTACGGCCGCCCGATTCCCGTGGCCGTCGCGCCGAGTGCCAGTGCTTTGAAGACGTCTGTGCCGCGACGAATGCCGCCGTCGAGGATCACGGGTACGCGTCCGCGGACGCCCTCAACGACCTCGGGCAAGCTCGCGATCGTCGCGCGCGTGCTGTTCTCGGCGCGTCCACCGTGATTCGACACGAACATGCCGTTCACGCCGTTGTGCACCGCGATCTCAGCATCGTCTCGAGTGACAATGCCCTTGATGAAGACCTTCATCGTCGTCGCGTCTCGCAACCGTTTCACGAAATCCCACGTCGGTGTGCCGATCTCCGGGATTGGCGTGTCGGGTTGGAGATCGGCGATGGCGGGTTTGCGTCGGTTGTCGCGCGATTCGTCCACGCGCCCGCTGATACCGGGCATCGGAGGTCCGCCCTGGTGGCAGTTCGTGCACGTGCGGGTATCGAAGCGTCGTTCGCGAAGCATCGTCTCGCGATTGCTCCCCCCGATCAGATCGACGGTGAACACTACCGCCGGCGCGCCGGCACGTTCGGCGCGCTTCAGCATTTGCTTCGTCTGATTCCAGTCCTGTTGATGGTAGAGCTGAAACCAAACCGGCGCGCCGCGCGCGGCGATCACGTCTTCGAGGCTGGTCGTGGCGACCGTCGACAACACCATGAGGTGATTCTTGGTCTTCGCGGCGCGCGCGACCGCCAATTCACCTTCGGGATGAAACGCGCGCTGGCTGCCGAGCGGATTGATGACGATCGGCGTCGGCCATTTGACGCCGAGCACTTGGACCGACGTGTCGAGCCTGCTGCTGTCGACGAGTCGCCGCACGCGAAGATCCCACCGAGCGTAGCCTTCGCGGTTGGCGCGAATCGTCGCGTCGTCGTCGGTGCCGGTGGCGAGATATCCCCAGTGCGCCGGCGGAAGTTTCTTGCGCGCGACGGGCTCGAAGTCGAATATGTCCAACGCGTCGGCCGGCGAGGCGATGAGCGCCGGCTCCTGCGACGCCTGTTGGACGATGGCGAGACCTTTCGCGCGGTCGCGCGAGTTGCCGCCCAGCAAGCGCCGAAGGGACTCGAGATCGACTCCCGCGACGGCGAGGAGGGGACTGCCGGCGGCGAACGCCATGAATCGCCGCCGCGAGAGCGGATCGTTATGCATCGTCATGATTGTCTCCTCGTTGCATTTCGGTCATCGCTCGATCAACTCGACGACGGAAATGTCACTTTGCCGGTCGTTGACGGCGAAATAGATGCGCCGACCATCCGTCGCGAAGTCGTTGCGATACGACGGGTGGGTCAGGTCGTCCAAGCGTGCAACCAGGCGCGGCGCTCCGCCCTCGATAGAAAGCGACCAGAACGTCGCTCGCCCATCGCTGTCGGATTGCCTGAAGTAAAGCGATCGACTATCCGTACCCCACTGAACACCGACGGGGCGAGGCTCAGTGGCGGATCGCCTGACGTAGATCAGTCGTCCCGCGGCCGAATCCCGAGGAAAGATCCACACGCTGTCGCGGGCGATTGCCGAACCGGTATTGCTGCGTCTGGAGTTCGTGCTCCAGCGTCCATCGGGCGACCAATTCGAGCGCATCTCCGCCATGGTTCTGACATTCCATCGACCGGCGCTGTCCCGGGTGGCCGCGCACCACCCCCGCGCACCGCATCCCCACGTGAGCGTTCGCCCATCCGGTGTCCACTCCGGCCAAATGCCGTAGGTCGCACTGGAGTTCACCTGCTGCACGGGCCCGCCATCCATTGGTTTCACCCAGATGACGCCGCGGCCACTTCCTTCCCGATACGAGTAGAAGGCGAGCTGACGTCCGTCTGGTGAGAGCACGCCGCCAAACTCATCGGCGACGTCAGTCGTCATCGCCTCGGGCTCACGCTCGCCCAGCGTCAGACGCCAGATGTCCGAATTGCCATTGCGATCGGCGTCGTAGATCAGGGTCTTGCCATCGGCCGTCACGGCCATGCTTTCGACCAGTTGGTGTCCGAAGGTCACTTGCGTCGCCATCGCGGATGTGGCGACACCGTTCGTCAGGATCGGTACCGACCAGACATTGGCCTGCGGCGTGTACACGGAGTACGCGAGGCGGCGGCCATCGCGCGACAGCGAGAGCGACGCGGCGTTGAGGGCGGTCGTGAGTCGATGCATCTGGCCAATCGCGCGTCCGTCGCGCCCGATACCCAGGTAATAGATGTCTCGCTGGCCGTCGCGGTTCGAGACGAAGTACAGGCGACGGCCGTCGGCGGACCACACGGGGCTGGTGTTCAGAGATAGACTATCCGAGACCGCGACAGGTGTGCCGCCATTCGTGGAGGTCAGGGTGATCTTGCTTGGACCAGTGTTCCCCATGTTCGCACCGATGCCGGCGAAATCCCTCGGCGCGGTGCACGCGAGTTGATCGCCGCGCGGCGACCAGGTGCATTCCCTGGCGGGCTGACTAGCGATAAATCGTGTCTCGCCATTCGCGATGGTGTATACCATCATCGAGTCATGCCGCACAAATGCGACCCGGTGCCCGTCGGGCGACCAGGTGGCTGAGGCGATCGGCCCTTTCGTGTCGTTGATCAGCGTGACAGGCGTTCCCCCACCGAGTCCCGCGGCGACGGTATCGACGCCGCCATCGGCGAGGAAGAGGATGCTCCCGCCGCTCGGCGACCATTGCGGCTCCTGCTGATTCGTCACCGAATCGTTGGTGAGCGGTACCGCGCGTCCGCCACCGACCGGTCGCAGAAAGAGTCGCACGTGCAACGATGTGCCCGTGGCATACGCGATGACCTTGCCGTCGGGTGAGATGGCCGGTTGGATCTCGAGCCCGTCGTCGATCGTGACGTGCATGATGGGACCCGTCACCACCTGCGTCTCGCGCCGCGCAGACAGCAACCATGCGGTTGCGGCCGCGCCGAGCGCGAAGCCACCGACGATGCCGATCGGGAGGACACGCGTACGCCGACGTGACACTGCCGTCGGTGCGCGACGGATGCCGGTGGTCGCCGTTGCGGTCAGCGCCTCGGCAAACTCCGCCGCCGTGGTGAACCGGTCGGCCGGCAGCTTCGACAGCGCCGTCAACACCGCCTCTTCCACGTGCGGCGGCACCGTGTCACGCACCGTCCGAATCGGCGCCGGCTTTTCCGTCATGACGCGGGCGACGATCGCCTGCACGCTGGAACCAGCGAACGGGGGATCGCCGGTGAGCATTTCGTACGTCACGGCGCCAAGCGAATAGATGTCGCTGCGGGCGTCGATCGCGCGAGCGCCCATGGCCTGCTCGGGGCTCATGTACTGCGGTGTGCCGAGGGACAGGCCTGTCTGCGTCAAGCGCTGCCCGCCCGACTGCTGCACCGCGAGCGCGATGCCGAAGTCCGCCACGAGCGCGTGATCGCCCTGCAGCAGGATATTCTCCGGCTTGATGTCGCGATGAATCACGCCGTGCGAGTGCGCGTGACTCAGCGCGTCGGCGACTTCCCGCGCGATGCGACGCGCGTCGTCGACCGGGAGCTGATGCTCGCGCTCGAGTCGCGCACGGAGCGTCTCGCCGGTGACGAGCGGCATGACGTAGTACAACAGACCGTCCGCGTCACCACTGTCGAGCAGTGGGAGGATATGCGGATGCTGCAATCGCGCGGTTGTGCGAATCTCGCTCAGGAAGCGCTCGCCGCCGAGGGCGGCGGCGAGATCGGGATGCAAGACCTTTATAGCGACGTCGCGATCGTGGCGAATGTCGTGGGCGAGATAGACCGTGGCCATGCCACCCGCGCCGAGCTCGCGTTCGACGCGATAGCGATCGGCGAGGGCCGTGGAGAGCCGCCTGATGGCGTCATCGACAGTCCTGTCAGTCATCTCGGATCCGTGGTCAGCGTCGACACGATCACGAAGGTCCCGCCGCTGGGTGAGTAACTATCAGCGGTAGCCGACACCGCAAACATGGCACGGGATCGATCAACGCGATACTCCGCGCCCGGTGCCGGCTCCGAGAATGACTATGGCATCCGCACCGCTACGCGACCGACGACGCGAACCCAGCTCACGCGGCCAGACATCACTTGGCGCGGGTTGCCCGTGTCACGCGTTTCGCGCTCTTCGGAGTTTCTGCCGGGGACTGACACCGCCACGCATCGGCGAGGAGAATCTTGAGATCCGCGACCGTCACCGCGGCGAGTCGCACGAGCACGGCGGGAAATCCCTCGTAGTGCGGCTCGGTGAAGAACTTCTTCGAATCCGCCGCCAGCAATGCATCCTTCTGCCCCAAGTTGGCGACGCGCACCGCGAGCACGCCCGGGTTCGGCACACGAGGCTTCTTCGGGTTCACGCGCTCCTTCCACACCCAGGCGAAGCCCTTGGGCTTTCCTTTATTCAACACCGAGAAGGCGAAATCAGTTTTCGACTCCTCGGTGTCGGGCAATGACAGCGCGATGCGACGGACGTCGGCTTGAGTCGCCATGATCGATGCTACGCAGTCGGTGCTCCAGCGAGTCGCTTCACGAGATCATAGAGGAATGTCTGACCCTGATAGAACGATTGGACCTTGAGACGCTCGTCGCGGCCGTGAAAGCGGATGTCGTCGCGATCGTAGAAAAATCCCTGCACACCGTAGGTCGGAATGCCGGCCGCGCGCAGATACAATCCGTCCGTCGCGCCCATCACCATCATCGGGACCACCGACACGCCGGGCCACAACGCCGTCGTCGCGGCCTTCGTCGCTGTCATCAGGTCGTCGCGCATCGGTGAGGGCGGTCCGCTCTGCGGCGTACCATCGAGCGTGAGCATCACCGCGCTGTCGGCGATCACGCGTTTGAGCGTTGCCGTCACGTAGCCGACGCTGTCCTCAGGGAGCACGCGACAATTGACGTTCGCCGCCGCGAGCTGCGGCAGCGCGTTCTTCGCGTGACCGCCTTCGAGCTGCGTCGCGACACACGTGGTGCGAAGCGTCGCGTTCCACGGGGTCGACGACGCCGCGACACGCGCCATCGCCGCGGCGTCGCCATTGGCCACCGCCGCGAGATCCGTGCTGACCGCGCCCTTCTCGATGCCAGACATCGCGCGGAAGTATTCTCGTGTGACGTCGTTGGTCTTGAGCGGAAAGCCGAAGCTCGACAACCGATAGAGCGCGCCGGCGAGGTGGTAAATCGCGTTGTCCGCCACGGGCAGCGAGCTGTGGCCGCCCTTGTTGCGCACCTCGAGCCGGTAGTTGATGACGTACTTCTCGCTCACCTGTACATCGTTCGAGAGTCTGGTACCGTTGACCGACTCGCCCCACCCGCCTTCGTTCAGGGCAAACTCGGCGTCGATCAGCGGGCGCTTGTTCTTGAGCAGCCACTCGACGCCGTTGTACGGGCCGCCGCCTTCTTCATCCGCCGTGAGCGCGACGATGATGTCGCGGTCGGGCTTGAACCCTTCGCGCTTGTAGCGAATGAGGTTCGCGATCCAGACCGCGGCTTGTGCTTTGTCGTCGCCCACGCCTCGACCGTAGAAGTAGCCATCTTTCTCGGTGAGCGTGAACGGATCCATGCTCCAGTCTTCGCGCTTGGCTTCGACCACGTCGGTGTGCGCGAGGAGAAGGATGGGACGGCGACGTCCGGTGCCGCGGTAGCGAACGACCAGATTTGCCTTCTTCGGGCTCGCGCCGCCGACGAAGATGTCGGCCGCAGGGAACCCGGCCGCCCTGAGACGTTTCGCGACGGCTTCGACGACCGGCGTCGTTGCTCCGGTCGTGTAGCCGGACTTGATCTCCACCATCTCTTTGTAGATGGCGCGCGCCAATTGGCGCTCGCTCTCGGGCGGCATGGTGCGGTCTTGGGCACCAGCTGTCGTCGCGAAGACGACAGCGCACACAATGGCAATGCGTTGCATGATGAGATTCCTGGGTAACGGGCTCATTCGTGTCATGCGCTCAGCGGCGAGTCCGAGGGCTCAGGTGTAGTGGCAACTCGGCGAGGGTCGGGTGTTCACCACGACGGGAACGGCGAGGAAGGGCAACTAAGGTAGCGTTGCGGTGGAGCGACGGCCAGGCAGGCGTATCCGCAACCCCTTGGTTGTGATCGCGACAATGTTGAACTCTCTGCTGCATGCCTGACCAGCGCGCCTTGACTTATCCTCTACAGACGCCCGCCAACCGATACCTCTCGCCCTTGCCCGATCGCGCCGCTTGGCATTTCGCGCCGTTCGGCATTCCGCTCCATGTGCCTTGAGCGCGGATCCATCGTCTTGGCTTCAGAGATGTCAAAAGACTGTGGTGGGCCGACAGTCACGGAACAACGGAATCGTGCGAGCTTGTAACACTAATGTTGGCAGGCACCGTCGGTTTGAGCTTGGGTCGAACGTCTCGCGATGAAACTCAGGAGCCGTTGGGCAACGATCTTAGTGTCCTTGTTGCCGGCATCAACTTGCGGAAGCGGCGTGCGCATTCGATGACGAAACCTTGCTTGTTGCAGCTGGCGTCCTCGCCGTGTATTGCCGTTGGCGAGGCAAGATATACACCTCCGGCGCGGGATCCCGGGTGTCCGCCGAGACACACGCCGCGTCATCGGCGTGACAAACCGTGCGCGCCGATTCATCTCGCTCGAGCCGCACGCCTAACGTCTCAGTCCGATCGTAGCGCGATCATCGGATCGATCCGCGCCGCCCGGCGTGCAGGAACTAGACTCGCAATGACGGCCGTCGCGATCATCGCGCTCCCGACGACAACGAAAGTCAACGGATCCAAGGTCGTCACTCCGTACAGCAACGAGTGCATAGTCTGCGTAGCGGGGATGGCGAGGCCGCATCCAAGCGCTACGCCGGTCGCGGTGAGCGCGGCACCGCGACCAACTATCAGCGCGATGACTTGACTCGCTCGCGCTCCTAAGGCGACGCGAATGCCGATCTCGCGAGTCCGATGTGCCACGAGCTGAGAAAGCAATCCGTAAAGTCCAATGACAGCGAGCGTGAGCCCGAGTAGCGCGAGCGCCGCGAGCGCTTCAGCCCGCGCGCGTGGCGACGCGAGGAATCGATCGAGCAGCTCGTGCATCGTTGCCACATCGCTCACGATCGCGTCCGGGGTCGCCGAGGTTACCGCGCCACGCACGTGTTGGACGAGCGTGGGATCGTCGGCCGACGCGCGAACGACCAACGTCATCGATCGCGCAACGCGGCTTTGCGTCAGTGGACGAAACACCATCGGGAGTGAGACCCAGCTCATTTCCCGCGTGACCATGGTCCGCTGCTCGTTGCCGACCACGCCCACGATCGTGATCCACGGCTCGCTCGAATCGCCAACGCGAATTCGGCGGCCGACGGCGTTCGCGCCAGCGATGTACCGATCCACAAACGCGCGATTGACGAGCGCGACAGGCGGCGCGGCAGGATCGTCCGAAACACCAAAGTCGCGACCGGCAACGAGCGGGACTCGCATTACCGAAAAGTATGTTGCATTGACCTCTTGTACGCCGACGTCAGGCAGAGAATCGGTGCGCGCTGCCGCGCCCCGTTCGACAACGACCGACTGAATGTCGCCTCGCCCGGCGACTGGAACCACGCTCGTCCATGCGGCGTTCACTACGCGAGGCGTTGCCAGCACCCGGGCGAGGGCGTCGCCGAACGCGCGCTTGATCGCGAGTGTATCCGAGCTCGCGATGCTGACGTGCGCCGTCAACAGATGATCGGGCGAGTAGCCCAATGGGGCACTGCCGAAGCGCTCGAGACTTTGGAGGAGCAAAGCCGCGCCAACGAGGAGCGTCACCGACACGCTGACCTGACAGACCACGAGCGCGTTCGCGAGCATGCTCGAATGCCGACCGCCAGATGCTTTTCCGCTCGTGGACTTTAACGCATCAGCGGTATTGACGCGCGTCGCGCGAAGCGCGGGAACAATACCAACGACGATCGTCGCAACCAGCGTCATCCCCATCGTCGCGGTCAGCGCGACGAGATCCAGCCGTGCTGTTCCACCCGGCGGTAGCTCCATCGCCTTCCCGGCGTTGACGTAACGCAGAGCCGCAACCGCGACGCCCAGCCCAACAACAGCTCCGAGGCACGCGATCGTGGCTGACTCGGCGAGCAGTTGGCGGATGAGACGCCATCGTCCCGCCCCGATTGCGACGCGTACAGCAAACTCTTGTCCACGCGTCACCGCACGGCCGAGCGAAAGGTTCGCGACGTTCACGCAGACAACGAGCAACACGAGTCCGACCGCACCGAGCAGGATGGCGAGCGTCGTGCGCAAGTTGCGACCGGCAAGCCAGGTAAACTCGTTTTGGAGATCGAATACCGTCGGTACGAAGTCGCGGTGGAAGGGGGTGGCGTCGGTGGTCGATGCCTGGATGTCGCGCAACTCGTGCTGGGCGGCGCTGGCGGTCACGCCACGACGGAGTCGAGCGAACACGCCGACTAAGTAATGCTCTGCGTGCCGCGCGAGCATGGTATCGGCGACCGGCGTCATGAGCGACCAGAGCTCGGTTGCGCGCGGATAAAACTCGAAGGACGCGGGCATCACACCGACTATGGCGCACCGCGTGTCATTGAGTGTGATGGTGCGGCCGATGAGCCCCGGCTCGCCGCCGAACGCCGATCGCCAGAACGTGTGTGACAATACCACGGCGCAGCCGTGAAGAATGTCATCGCGCGAAAACGTGCGGCCAAGTTCGGCGTGTACGCCGAGCACGTCGAACAGGTTCGCGCTGGTCGGAATCGCCAGCACTTGCCGCGGGGGCCCGCTTCCCGGCCGATACACCTGCGGACCGCGCGCCCAGGTCGCTTCGGCAATTCCATCGAAGCTGCGAGTGCGCGCCGCCCACTCGTCGGCGTCACGGGAGTTGTCGAACACGCCGGCCGAGAGATCGCTCGATGCGTCTCGCGCGGTTTCCCAGATTACCACCAGATGCGATGGGTCGCGGAACGGGAGCGGGCGGAGCAAAACGGAGTCGAATACGCTGAACGCGGCAGTGGTCACACCGATGCCGAGCCCTAAGATGAGCGTGGCGACGATCGCGAATCCGGGGCTTCTGCGCACGTTCCGCAGCGCAAACCGGAAATCCTGCCGAATGCCCCACCACCAGTCGCCAATTTCGCGCGATTGCCGCCGCAGTTCGGCGAGGCGGTGAAGCTCAGCCCGACGCGCGTCGAGCGGTCCGAACCGGCGCTCCGCCTCCCGTCGCGCGGCGTCTTCGGGAATCCCCATGCGTATCAGCTCCTCGGCGAGCATGGTGAGGTGATTGTGAATTTCCTCATCGACGTCGGCGCGGACGATATCGCGCCGGCCGAGACTCAGACGAAAAAACCGGCGAACGCCTGGGCGAATGCGATTGGCGATCATGTCGCGCCGCGTCACCGCCGCTGCGGAGCGAGGGTGAGCAGTGCGCCGACAATGTCGGCATAATGCGTCCACTGCTTGGTTTCGGCGCGGAGGTGGGCGCGGCCAGCGGCGGTGACGCTGTAATATCGCGCGCGACGTCCTTCGTTAGTCACGCCCCACTCGGCGCGAACCAAGCCGCGATGTTCCATGCGATAGAGTGACTGATAAATCGCCGAATCTTCGACGGCGAGCGCGCTGGCAGCGTGCTCGTCGAACCAGTGCCGGAGCTCGAACCCGTGCATAGGTGTCCAGCTGAGAGCTTTAAGCACGAGCAGGTCGAGCGTGCCTTTGAGGACGGGGACTGACTTCATGTCGGACAGGCGTTCGGTGAAGTTTCAGACTCTGCAACTACACTAGGTCGGTAATCGCGATTCGTCAACGATCAACGACCTCACCGTCGATGCGGCGAATCCAGAGCGGGTTTCGTGAGCCGCATTCTGTGCCTCAACCAAGCAAGTAACGAGCGTGAGCGTCGGATCGAAAGGCATTGCGAGTCTCGAAATGAGCGCAGGGATTTGTCGTCAAAACCGTCGCCGCTAGGCCGAACGTCGACGATCAGGGGCCAGGTATGACCTGCCCTCCTTCGCGGTCAGCCTGGGGGCCTGTCACCGCGATGTCTTGCGTTGCCATGCCGACACGCCGCTGGATGTCTGCCAAGGAGCACAACAGAGGAAGCCTTGGAGTGGCGCGCCGTTCGGCATTCGCGCCACTATTATCCGGCTCGCCCGACCCCCACACCCTTGGCTCACTGGAGACGCGCGTGCGGATGATCAAGCACTCGCCAGCGATCTTGGCGCTGGCTTTGACTGCATGCGGCCATTCGCCGTCGGTCATATCGCCCTCGGCCACACCCGTGGCGAGCGTCGCACCCGGCGACTGGCCGGCCTTCAACCGAACGCTCGCCGGCGATCGCTTCTCTCCGCTCGCCGAGATCGACCGCGCGAACGTCGCCCGCTTGGGCGTCGTGTGTCGCTATGCGCTGCCCGAAGTCACCGCTCTGCAGACGGGACCGATCGTCGTCGGCGGCACGATGTATTTCACCACCGACACCATCTCCTACGCCATCGACGCGGGCACCTGCGCCGAGCGATGGAAGAGCGTGCGTCATAGCCCGACACCGAGTCGCCTCGCTGTCAATCGCGGCGCGGCATTTATGGATGGCCGGCTCTTTCGCGGCACATCGGACGCGCACGTCGTCGCCATGGACGCGAGCGACGGTCATGCGCTCTGGGACGTCGCACTCGACGTGGCGGGTCGAGGTGTGACAGTGCCGATGGCGCCGACGGCGTGGAATGGGCTCGTGTACGTCGGCAATGCCGGCGGCGATCTCTCCGGCGTGATCGGCCACGTCTACGCGCTGGATGCGCGCGACGGGCACGTCGTCTGGAAGTTCGACGTCGTGCCGGCCAGTGGACTAGCGCGCGCGACGTGGCCCACGGCCGACCGGTATCCGATTTCCGGTGGCGCGTTCTGGACGGCATTCACCCTCGACCCGTCGGCCGGCGTTCTCTACGTGGCCGCCGGCAACCCGGCGCCGGACTACGACATCGCGGTCCGCGACGGTGAGAACCTGTATTCGAATTCGCTCATCGCGTTGAATGCCTCTGACGGCAGGCTCCTCGCGTACAACCAGCTCGTGAAACACGATTTTCACGACTGGGACGTCGACAGCCCGGCGCCGCTCGTCACGACGCGCTCGGGCCGCGAGATCGCCGCGTCGGCCAACAAGGATGGCCTGTTGTCGGTCGTCGATCGTGGCCGCGTGCGCGCGGGCGCGTTGCCGCTTGTCTTCCAGGCGCCCACGACCACGCGCGAGAACATCGAGACGCCGCTCTCGCGCGAACGAAAGACCCGGTTCTGTCCAGGCTACTTGGGCGGCTCCGAGTGGAATGGCGCCGCGTATCATCCGCAGCTCAACACGCTCTTCGTCGGCGCCGTCGATTGGTGCAGCACTGTGCAGCTCGCGGCGGCATCGGCGCCCGTGCCACCGACCGGCGCGGGTTGGTTTGGCGCGGCGACCCAAGTGATGGATCCGCCGGCCAACGCCAAGGGTTGGCTCACTGCGTTCGACGCTGATGACGGCACGGTCCGTTGGAAGTTCGCCGGCTCGCGTCCCGTCCTCGCCGGCGTCACCCCGACCGCCGGCGGTTTAGTCTTCGCCGCCGACCTCGGAGGCACGCTCTACGCGTTCGACGCAGCGAGCGGCGCGATACTTTGGCAAACGGCAACGGGGCAGTCGATGGGGGGAGGGATCGTGAGCTATCTCGCCGGCGGCAGGCAATTGATCGGCGTCGCGATGGGAATGAAGTCACCGATTTGGCCCGGCGGATCCGCGGCGAGTCAGATCGTCGTTTACGGTCTGCGATGACGTGATCGTCGAACAGGAGAATGAGCGCGCCATGGCCGCGCCGGCAAAGCACATCGTGATCGGCGCAAATGCCCACGCCGCGCTCGCCGAGGCGCTGCGTCGCGCGCGCCCGGATCTGGCCGTCCGCGGAAACACGTACACGAAGCTGACCGCCGACGATCTCGAGTGGGGCGATACCTACATCGGCTTTCGCCGGCCGCCGCGCTCGTCCATGGGGAACATCCGCTGGGTGCATTGCACGGGCGCCGGCGTGGACTCGTGGCTGTTTCCGGTCGAGCTACCGCGAGACATCCTGCTCACGCGTACGTCGGAATCATTCGGGCCGATGATCGCCGAATGGGCGCTGGCAAGAGCGCTGGCCTTCTCGCAGCAGTTGCTCGACCTCGCACAGCATCAGCGTCGCCGCGAGTGGAAACCGCGAGACGTTGCCATGCTTCGCGGCACGACCGTGGTGGTCGTCGGCACGGGTGATGTGGGGACGCACGTCGGCCGGATGTTTCGAAGCATGGGATGTCACGTACACGGCGTGTCGCGTTCCGGCTCAGGCGACGAGTCGGTGTTCTCGACACGCCACAACGTGTCGTCGCTCGCGACCGTCGCCTCGACGGCGAACTGGCTAATCGCGACGCTTCCACTGACGTCGGAGACGCGCGGCTTGATCGGCCGCGACGTGCTCCAGGCGTGCCAGGGTGCAGTGTTGATGAACGCCGGCCGCGGCGCCGTCGTCGACGAGGCGCTGCTACCAGAAGCGCTCGACAAAGGCTGGTTGCGCGGAGCGGCGCTCGATGTGTTCGAGACGGAGCCGCTGCCGCCGCAGTCGCCACTGTGGACGGATGCACGCGTGATGATCTCGCCGCACATCTCCGGGATCACGACGACTGAAGGCGCGGTGACTGGCTTTCTCGACTGTCTCTCAGCGTTGGAGCGCGGCGAAACGCCGAAATGGATCGTGGATCGCGATCGCCAGTACTGACGAGCGTAGGCGACGACCGTCTGCTCCCCTTAGGTCGACATCGGTTCCGACGACTGCGCGTCGGCGAGCATGTTGCAGCACAGCACCGTGCCAAAGATGAAGGCGCCGGGAAAGAGCGCGAGCCAAGGCTCGCTGCTCATCGTGGTCTGCGCCTGGTAGAGCATGTTCCCCCAACTCGCGGCGGGAGGCTGCACGCCCACGCCGAAGAAGCTCAACGCGCTCTCGAGAAGAATTCCGCGACCCACGGCGAGCGTCATCGACACCGCGGCGGTCGGCACGACGGCAGGCAGCACGTGCCGGAGCACGACGCGTGGGGAATTAGCGCCGAGCGCGCGCGCAGCCGCCACGAAGTCGCGCGTCTTCGTGGACTGCACCTCGGCGCGGACGACGCGCGCGGTCTCCATCCACCCCGCCGCGCCGACGAGCACGATGAGCAGCGGCACTCCCGGCGCAAGCACGGCCGCCGCGATCATGAGGAGCGGCAATCGCGGGACCGAGAGCATCGCGTCTGTGGCGCGCATCAGGAGCGCATCGGTAATGCTGCCGCCGTAGCCGGCAACGGCGCCGACGGCGACGCCGATCGTCGCGCTGAGCGCCGCCGAAACGAGACCGATGGCGAGCGACACGCGCGCACCGAACAGCACGCGAGTGAGCAGGTCTCGGCCCAGCTCGTCCGTGCCGAACCAATGTTGCGTCGACGGCGCCGCGCGTCGATGCGCGAGGTCGATGACGTCCACGCCATACGGGGCGACGTGCGGCGCGAGCGCGGCGAGGAGGATCAGTGCAGTCAACGCGACGGCAGCGGCGACGGCAGTGCGGCGCCCAGCGCGATCCCGGGCGATCATGCCTCGCCTCGCGTGCGCGGATCGAGAGCATGCACGGCAATGTCGGCGACGAGGCTGAGCACGGCGACCGCCACGGAGCCGCACATGAGAAATGCCATGAGCACCGTGTAATCGCGCTTGGCGAGTGCTTCGGTGAACAGGCCGCCCACGCCGGGCCACGCGAACACGCTCTCGGTGACGACGGCGCCCGAGGCCATCATCGACGCGTCGAGCAATACGACGGTGACGAACGGCAGCAGCGCGTCGCGCAGCGCATGCCTCATGACGATGCGTCGCTCGCCCACGCCTCGGCTGCGAGCTCCGGTGATGAATGGCGCGCGCAGCGCCTGCCGCATGGACGACCGCAAGTAGCGCGACCACCCCGCCGCATGCGCCGCCGCGAGCACCGCGACGGGCAGCACGAGATGCGCCACCCGATCGAGGATTCCGGTGTCGGCAAACGACGAGCGTCCCGACGACGGGAGCCATCCGAGCCCGTTGGCGAAGACGAGCTGGACGACGAGGCCGAACCAGAAGACCGGGAGCGAAATGCCGGCGACGGCGCCGATCGTCGCCGCGCGATCGAATCCGCGACGCACGGACGACACGACGCCCACGGCGATCGCGATGATCACGGCAACGAGTGTGGAGACGCCGATGAGCTGGAGCGTCGCAGGCACGCGCTCGAGAATGCGATCGATGACGGGCCGGCCGTCGGCGTAACTGTAGCCCCAGTCTCCAACGACGAATGCGCGGAGCCACGCGAGGTACTGCGCGGACAGTGGTCGGTCGAGCCCCATCTGGCGACGGAGACGCTCGATGTCCTGCGGCCGCACGTTGGGATTGTCGAGATAGAGCGCGAGCGGTCCGCCCGGCGCGGCGTGAATGAGCGCGAAGACGAGGAGCGATACGATCACCAGCAGTGGCACGACTTGCAGCGCGCGACGTCCGGCGAACGACAACACGCCGCTCACTCAGCGCCCACCCGCGGACATCACGGCGCGCCGCTCCTGATGGTCCACTCGTGCACGTTCCAGAACGGGCCGGCGTTGCTCGGATTGCCCTTGAAGTTCATCAACGTTGCCGGGACGACATCGATCTTAGACGTGTTATATAGAAAGATCTCCGGCACGAGCTCGGCGACGCGCTTCTGCACTCGTTGCAGCAGCTCGCGGCGCTGCGCCCGATCGACCGTGCGATCGGACGCATAGAGCAGCTTGGTGAGCTCGGCGTCATCGAGATAGTCGATGTTGCGACCGGCGGGCGGAACCTTGTCGGCGGCGTAGAAGGTGGTGATCTCCGGATCGGCGCCCTGCTGCCACCAGTGCAGCATGGCGTCGAAGTTTCCGCTGAACCACACCGGGCTGATCGAGGTTCCGTCAAGCAACTTCACTTGCGCGTTGACGCCGATGTCCTTGAACTCCTTCTGGATGGCCTGCGCGACGTTCTCGCGAATGGCGAATCCGGCCTGCGTGATTATGGTGAACGCCAATGGCTTGCCATCCTTCGTGCGAATGCCGTCGACGCCGGCCTTCCACCCGGCCTCGTCGAGCATCGCTCTGGCCTTCGCGGGATCGAAGTCGTACTTCGCCACGTTCGGCTCGTACGCCCAGGACAACGGCTGAATGGGGCCGTTGACGGTGGTGACGAGGCCGTCGAGGATGGTGCGCACGAGCAGATCGCGATCGATCGCATGCGCGAGCGCGCGACGTACGCGCACGTCCGCGAACGGCGGAAAGTGCCGCTCGTTGAGCGTGACGTGTTCGTAGCCATTTCCGAGCACTTGATTGAGTCGCAGGGAAGGAACGCCTTTGAGCTCGCGCACCTTGTCCCACGGCACGAGCGGCACGAGATGCACTTCGCCGGCCTTCAATTGATTGATGCGCGTCGTGGTGTTCGTGAGGAAGCGAAAGAGAATCCGGTTGATCTTCGGAAACTCGGCGCCGCGCCAGTAGTGCGGCACTTTCTCCAGCAGCACGTACTCGCCGGTCTTCCATTCCGCGACGCGATACGGGCCCGTGCCCATCGGGTTCCGATTGTAGTCGGTGGCCTTGTCGATGTCGCGACCCTCGAGCAGGTGCTTGGGCAGCGTGCCGCGCAGAAACTGCATCTGATACGGGGCGTACACTTCTTTATAGTGCACCACCGCCGTCAGTGAATCCGGCGTGTCCACCGACGTGATGCGATCGAAGCCGTCGGTGCTCTCGGGTTTCCAGTCGCCCTTGATCATCGCGTCCGCTGTGAACTTCACATCGGCCGACGTGTGCGGATGGCCATCGTGCCATGTGACGCCCGGCCGCAGCTTCCACGTGACGTCCATGCCGCCGTCGGGTCGAAGGACGACGTCGCCGTTCTCGATCGTCGGGACCTCTGCCGCCAAGACCGGCACGACATTCATGCGCTCGTCGGTAGTAACCAGTCCTTCGATGACGCAGGTCTGGATGTCCTCCAAGATGTGTGTGGAGTACCGATTCATCGTGTCGGGCTCGCGATCGTAGCCGACGATGAGCAAATCGTTGGATGGGCCAGCGCGGCCCGCGCTTTTTGCACAGGCCGCGAGCGCGATCACCACGCAGCAGAGCAGGCGTTTCACGCCGAGCCTGCGAGCATGAGCCGGCTCACCAGCGGCACGGGAATGGATCCGTAGCCGAGCAGCTCGTCGTGAAAGCGGCGCAGGCTGAATGACGCGCCGAGCGCGCGTCGTCGTTGCTCGCGCAGGTCCAGTATGGTCTGCGTGCCGAGCCAGTACATAAGCGCCGTGCCCGGGAACATCGAGCATTTCACGGTCTCAGCGCGCGCGACGCCGGGCTCCATCCGCCCCTCAGCGATGAAGTAGGCGACGGCATCGTTGAATGAAAGCGACCCTTCATGAAAGCCGATGTCGACAATGGCGCGAGCGAGAAAGCGCACGCGCGAGTGCTGCTCTGAAACCTGCTCGAGCGGAGAGAGGAAGCCCAACTCGTCCATCAACTGCGTGGCGTAGCATGCCCATCCCTCCGCCATCGTGCCACCGCAGAACATGCCGATGCGATTGGCGCAGTCCACGGCCGCGATCTTCCCCACCCGCGACGACCTTTGGTGATACGCGTGCCGGTTTTGCACGTGATGCCCCACCGCGCCATGATGCACGACGTGATTGAGCTTGATGACGCTCTTGTTCCACGCTCGAAGGTGAGCCTCCGCGTTCGCCTCGGGAAGAGCGGGCACGACGTAGTCGTGCGTGCCGTATGCATCGAATGGGGCCGGCGAGCGATAATACAAATAGTAGAGATACGGTGCGGCGTCACGTGTGAACTCCGGGATCGTAGTGTAGCGGAGCGGCCAGTCGGGCCAGGTGACCACGCTGTGTTCCACTACGCTCGCGTGGCACGCGTTCCACGTTCGCGTGAAGGTCGCGAGGTAGTCGCCGGGTTCGGGATGATCGCCGGCGAGGCGGGTCTGAACGTCCGCCCACGTTGGACCGAGCTCGCGCGTCATCGCGTCGAGACGTCTCTGTTCTTCGCGGAGCTGCGCTTGCGCCTGAGCAAGCAGCTCGGCGCGCGAACGTGTGCAGTGGTGACCGCGATGCAGCAGCAGATCGCACAACTCCGGTCCGCATGACGCCGCGTCATTCGAAACACTCTCATGCGCGCGCACTGCTTCCGCGAGCTGCTCGAACGCGCGCAGCCCGTCGTTAGCGGCTTGCCGAAGACGCCGTGCTTGCGCCGGCGCGCAATCGCCTGACGCGAGCCATCGGTCGATGCCGCCCGTGAGTAAC
>DASVYG010000002.1:0-4178 GCA_036392315.1 Gemmatimonadaceae bacterium | reverse complement strand
AGGAGAGCCTAAACCAACTGCGAGGTCTTCTCGACGACGAACTGCTACCGCGCAAGGAGTTCTATGCGCTGTTCAACCTCGGTCGCACCCTTGTGAAAATGTTGGGCGAACAAATCGGCGATTAGCCGCCTTTCGAGTAGTCTCCGCCTTTCGAGTAGTCTCCGCCTTTCGAGTAGTCTCCGCTGTTCGAGTAGTCTCCGCTGTTCGAGTAGTCTCCGCTGTTCGAGCAGTCTCCGCCGTCAGAGCAGTCTCCGCCCTCAGAGTACCCGATCTTCGACGCGATGGCGGACGGTCCACATGAAGACGGCGGATGGCGGGAAGCGCGACGGCGTGATCGTGTGCTCGCGTCGCTGCGCAATAACATGGCGTTTGCCTAGCGCTTATAGCCTACGTCGGCGAACTGCACGCGCACGCCATCGGGATCCTGCACGTACACCTGATCCGTGTTTTCAATCGTGGCGTGGTTATCAGGGAACGCGGCGGCGATTGACGCATATGTCCGTTTTGCGTCGTACGATTTCATTCCAAGACAAAAGTGATCGAACCCCGCGTGCTGTCCGGGCTCGGTCGCGTAGACGCCCAAGAAGCCGTTGTCGAGCTTGAACTCGCAGAAATCTTTCGCTTCGTCGCGGATAGAGAGGCCGGCAAGGCGCTGATAGAACGCTTTGGAGCGCGCCACGTCGCTGGCGTAGAGCGTCACGTGGTTGATCGATTGCGCCCGCACGACCGGTGCCGGCGCTTGACCGACGAGTTCTCGGCCCGCAACACCCATTCCCAATCCGATCGTGAGAAGTCTGTGAACGAGCTGCCGTCGGTTGATGCGGCCTCCATCGTAAAGCTCTACGAGACGATCGACTTCTTCATGCACGGGATCTCCGGGTGTGAGCGTGTCCATCTAAACACACCCGAGGCACGGGCGCCAGCGCAGGCTTGGTGTTCTTTCTGGACGCGACCTTCGCACGATCGTACATTCGTCGTCGATAGCCAAGCCGTCGCCTCCCGCCCCACGGAGTTTCCCTCCCATGACCACGATCGGTGGCGACGTCGCCGCCGCACTTGCCGATCGCTATCGCATCGAGCGTGAGCTCGGCGCGGGCGGCATGGCGACCGTCTATCTCGCCGAAGATCTCAAACATCGTCGCCGCGTCGCCATCAAAGTCCTGCGCCCGGAGCTCGGTGTCGCACTCGGCGCCGAGCGATTCTTGCGCGAGATCGAGACGACGGCCAACCTGCGGCATCCCCACATCCTTCCGCTGTACGACTCGGGTGCCGCGGGCGGGTTTCTCTACTATGTGATGCCGCTCGTCGAGGGCGAGTCATTGCGTGACCGGCTCGCGCGCGAGAAGCAGCTGCCGATCGACGACGCGCTCCGCATCGCCCGCGAAGTGGCCGACGCGCTGAGTTACGCGCACGCGCGCGGTGTGATTCATCGTGACATCAAACCGGAGAACATCCTGCTGGAAGGCGGACATGCCGTGGTGGCCGACTTCGGCATCGCGCGCGCGTTCAGCGCCGCCGGCGGTGAGCGGATCACGCAGACCGGTATGTCGATTGGCACGCCGATGTACATGAGCCCCGAGCAATCCGTGGGCGACGCGGAGCTCGACGGACGCACCGATCTGTATAGCCTCGCGTGCGTCCTGTACGAAATGCTCGGCGGACAGGCGCCGTTCACGGGTCCGACGGCCGAGTCCATCGTGCGGCAGCGGCTCGTTGCCGATCCGCCACCGATTGCCAATCTGCGGCCCGCGGTGCCCGCGGCGGTCGCCGACGCGCTGCAGCGCGCACTCGCGAGAAATCCCGCCGATCGATTCAATCCAGTCGCGCAATTCTCGGCGGCGATCGAATCGGGTGCGGCGACTGCGGCATCGGCCCGCACGGCCCGAGCCCCGAGCAAGCGGGGCGTGAGGATCGGTGCTGCCGTCGCCGCCGTGTTGGTGATCGCGGCGGGATTTGCGTGGAGCCGTCGTACGACGGTCGCGAGTACGGATGCGGCGTCCGTCGCCGTGCTGCCGTTCGCGGATCTGAGTCCGGAACGCATCAGTGAATACTTCGGCGACGGAATCGCGGAAACTCTCATTGGCGCGCTGAGCAGCGTGCCGGGGCTCGACGTCGCGGCGCGCACGTCGGCGTTTTCGTTCCGCGGCAAGAACGTGGACGCGCGCGAGATCGGACGACAGTTGGGCGTGGCGTCGGTCCTCGAGGGCAGTGTCCAGCGCGCGGGCGATCGATTGCGCATCAGCGCGCGGCTGGTGAAGGCGAGCACCGGCACCAACCTCTGGTCGGAGACGTTCGACCGCAACGCCACCGACATCTTTGCCGTGCAGGATGAAGTCGCGCGCGCGGTCGTGACGGCGCTCAAGGGAAAACTTCTCGCCGGTCAGGCGCGTCTCGCCGGCAGCGAGCCGACGCGCGATCGCGAGGCGTACGACCTGTATCTCCAGGGACGTTTCTTCTGGAACAAGCGCGCTGTCCCTGATCTCAACAGGGCGATCGGGTTCTTCGAGCAGGCGATCGCGCGCGACTCCGCCTTCGCGCTCGCGTGGTCGGGGCTCGCCGACGACTACATTGCCCTCGCGTTCTACTCGAGTGCTTCGAGTCCCGCGACGCTGGCCAAAGCGCGTGCCGCGGCCGAGCATGCACTGGCGCTCAATCCCGAGCTCGGCGAGGCATATGCGGCGCGCGCGTACTTACTCATGGTGCAGGATTGGAACTTTGCCGCCTCCGACAGCACGTTCCGGCGAGCGATCTCCCTGAGTCCCGGATACGCAACGGCGCACAAGTGGTACGCCGACCTGTTCGAGGTCACGGGACGTCTCGACGAAGCGCTTCGAGAGCTGATGCGTGCTCGGGAGCTGGACCCGTTGGCTCCGATCATCATGGCCAACATCGGCAGCACGTACGCGTCGATGGGCAAGGAGGAGGACGCGGTCAACTGGCTCGAGAAAGCATTGGCACTGGATCCCGATCTCCCGTTGGCGTTGCAGAACGCGGCGGTCATCTACTTCAGCCGCGGCGATTCGGCGCGCTTCTTCGCCGCGCACGAGCGACTGGACGCCAGCTCCACACGCGTCGGCGCGCCCGTCGCCGAATTACGGCGAGCTTGGGCCACTGGCGGGCGCGACGCGGTCCTCCGTGCACAGATCGCGTCGCCCCGCGCGCAGGATTTGCCGTTCGAGCGCGCGCGATGGCGCGCGCAGCTTGGCGACATCGATGGCGCGTTTCGAGATCTCGACACAGCCTTTGCCCAGCGCACCATCTGGATCATTTACGTGGGCGGCTTTGCCGATTTGGCGCCGATCCGCCGCGATCCGCGGTACGCCGTATTGCTGAAGCGCTTGGGGTTGCCGGACGTGCGCCGGTGAATGTCTCCCGTCGTCGGGTCATGACGCTTGTCGTCCGCCGATAGCCTTCGGACCGCGCTCGCCGAGCGCTACTTGATCGAGCGCGAGCTCGGCTCCGGCGGCATGGCGACCGTCTACCTCGCGGTCGACATCCGACATCGCCGAAACGTCGCGGTAAAAGTGCTGCACCCCGAGCTCTCGGCAGTGCTCGGGCCCGAGCGGTTCCTCAAGGAGATCGAGGTGACCGCGAGCCTCCAGCATCCGCACATCCTGCCGCTCTTCGACAGCGGGAGCGCCGACGGCCAGCTCTTCTACGTGATGCCGCTCGTCGACGGAGAGACGCTGCGCGCGCGCTTGGAGCGCGAGCGTCAACTGCCCGTCGCCGACGCGCTGCGCATCGCGCGAGAAGTGGCCGACGCATTGTCGTATGCCCATCAGCGCGGCGTCGTCCATCGAGACATCAAGCCAGAGAACATTCTCCTCCAAGGCGGTCACGCGCTCGTCGCCGACTTCGGGATCGCGTTGGCGGTGGAGCAGGCGGGCGGGCAGCGGATGACGCAGACCGGCCTCTCGCTCGGCACACCGCAGTACATGGCGCCCGAGCAGGCGATGGGGGAGCGGAACATCGACGCACGCGCCGACATCTACGCGCTGGGCGTGGTGCTATATGAAATGCTGGCCGGGGAGCCGCCGTTCACCGGTCCAAACTCGCAGGCGATCGTCGCCAAGGTGTTGACGGAACCGCCGCGAGCCGTGTCCGTCCTGCGTCCCAGCGTGCCGGCGAGCGTGGACGACGCGTTGCGCGTCGCACTCGAGAAGCTGCCCGCCGATCGC
>DASVYG010000001.1:0-9701 GCA_036392315.1 Gemmatimonadaceae bacterium | reverse complement strand
CGCGTCGTCAACGACAGCGCGGTGCATCTCGCGCCAATCGATACCGCCGTGCCGAGCCCCGCGTCGCCACTCCGCCCGGACGTGTTCGCCGCAGTCGAGGCGTCGGTCAAGGCGATCTGGGGCGCCGTCCCGATCGTTCCGATCATGGAGACCGGTGCGACCGACGGTCTCTATCTACGAAACGCCGGCGTGCCGGTCTACGGCTTCAGCGGCCTGTTCATCGCGATCGATGACGTGCGTGCGCACGGCAAGGATGAGCGAATCCTCATCACCGCCTTCGATCAGGCGCTCGATTTCACCTACGACCTGCTGAAACGGATGACGCGGTGAGCGGAGCCAGTTCGTCAAGGGAGCTAGCGCGACGAGCCGGCGCTTCTATTGTTCGATAGCTCATTGTGTGGGAATGGGACCACGTGACGACCGGGGAGCACCGATGTCAGACGAAGATCTCAAAGCCGAACTGGAACGGCTGCGGAAAGAGAACGAATCGCTGAAGAAGGGCGCGGCCAAGGGCATCTCGATGAAAGTCAGCGAGAAGGGAGGGCTCTCCGTCTACGGCCTGGGCAGATTTCCCATCACGCTGTATCAGGAGCAGTGGACCAAGCTGCTCGACATGTCCGAGGACATTCGAGCGTTCATCGCCGCGCATCAAGGCGAATTGAAGACGAAGACATGAGCGGCGAAGCGAAGCGCCGCCGCTGACGACTCGTCACGACGGCGCTTCCCATCGCCGCGTCTCCGCCGATCGGAACAGCGCGTCGATCACTGCCATGTTACCGATCGCGTCTTCCAGTGACACCGGCACATCGCCGCCATTGCGAATGGCCTCCGAGAAGCGATCGCCCTGCAACGTGTACTGATCGACGACCGGCAGCTCGATCGTTTCGCGACTCCGACCGGCGAGATCGCCGCCGCCATCGAGGTAGATGCGGCAGGCCGCGTCGGGCGGCGCGTTAAATGGAATCTCGACGTCGATCCGCGCCCGCGTGCCGAAGATCTGCATTCGTTGATGCGGCACGAGTTGGCCGGAGCAGGTGAAGCTCGCCTGGCCACCGGTGAACCGCAGCAACGCCGACACGAGCCGATCGACTTTCATGTCCGGGTCGCGTTCGATCTGCGCGATGACCTCCACGGGCTCGCCATTGAACAGCCAACGCGAGAGCGTGATCGGGTAGCAGCCGATGTCCAAGAGCGCGCCGCCGCCGAACTCGAGCCGGCTGCGGATGTCCTCGAAATCGCGGCGATAGTAACTGAAATGGCCGACCACCAGCCGCATCTCGCCAATGCGACCGGCGTGGATCAACTCACGGACCTTGGCCCATTGCGGATGGGCTCGGACCATGAACGCTTCACCGATGCGCACGCCCGTGCGGTCGCGCACGTCGATCAACGAGCGCGCCTCGGTCGACGTCAACGCAATGGGTTTTTCGCAGAGTACATGCTTGCCTGCCTCTGCGGCGCGGATCGTCCACGGAACGTGCAGGTGGTTCGGCAGCGGATTATAGACGGCCTCCACCTCGGCGTCGGCGATGAGCTCCTCGTATGAACCATACGCGCGCTCGATGCCAAGTGACTCGGCCGCCGCACGCGCCTTGTTCACATCGCGCGACGCGATGGCGACGACGCGCGACAGTCGGCCGCGCTGCATAGCCGGAATCACCTTCTTCAGCGCGATGTTCGCCGCGCCGAGCACGCCCCAACGAACGGGCGACCCGTCGATCATCGCTGCTTGACGGCGACGCCCGCCTGCCCGAGCGCTTCCGCGCGCACGACGATCCCGGCGCGCGTGACGTAAATTCCGCGCACGGCGACGGAGTCCACCGTCGCGCTCAGCGTGAGCGCGTCGCCGATCTTTCGATTCAATCCGTTGAGAAGCAGCTTCTTCCCCGCCTCCAACGCATCGTCGACCGGTACGTGCGCCTTGTCGCGAAAGGTCGCCCGCAGCTCGTCCGATTTCAGCCACGTATATGTGTTGATGAGCTGACTGTCCGTCTCGAGATCGTAGTCGAGGTCGGGGACGGCAATCTCGCGCCGTTTCGGGTGATATACCGGCGTGCCGAGGAACCTCAGCGTGCCCTTTGCGTCGCCCGTGAAGTTGACGGTGAGCGCAAGCCGACCCTTCGACGCCGGCGTGACGCGCAGTGACTCGAGCATCACGGTCTTGCCCCCCTCCGTCAACTTCTTGTTGGTCAGGGCCAGGCCAGCGGCCAGCGACGCCGTGGCGTAATCGATGATCCCGTCGAGGTTGATGTGGAATCCGTTCGCCGTCGTGTCGTGTCCGAGCGGCGGGAGCGGTGGAGTATCGACGTGGGGCTCATCGGCCGACGTCACGATTCGCGGATGCGCGTCGAGCGTTACGGGAACCGTGAGGACGTGCCCGCGGCCGCTCGGCTGTCCCATTCCCAGCTGCTCGGGCCCGAGCAACAACCACACGCCTTCCGTCAATCGAATCGGACGGGAGAGCAGCGACCACCACTGGGTGAAGCGACTCTGCAGATTGACTTCGGCAATTTTGTGGTCGATGTCGGCGAGGTGGGCGCTGATTCCATTGCGCGCCGCTTCGACCACGCGGTCGGTGACGTCGTGATGAAGAATGCTGACGTCGCAGTGGTCGCGCTGCTCCGTCGACGCCGGCTCGACGCGGACGAGCTTCGCGCGCGACGCGAGATGCCAATCGTTGGTCAGCGTCAACGGCGTCGCGAGCTCCACGACGATGCGTGGCCGGTTCTCGGCGCTTCCACACCCGGCGCTGATCGTCGGTCCAACGATCGGCTTGTAGAATCCGCGCGCCGAGTACGACAGGGTCGCGCGAAGATGCAACATGCTGCCGGAGGCAAACGCCGTGAACGGACCGCGGTCGGCCTCGAAGGCGTAGTGGCGGTGGCTGTCGTCGCCGACCATGCGCACGCTGTCCATCGAGCCGAACGTCGGCGGTACGACGCGCTCGACGACGCGCAGCACCGCGGTGAAATCGTAATCGAGCGGGACGCTGAACCGCGATCGCTCGGCTGGCGGCGGAGGCGGCGGCGCCTCCTCGATCATGCTGGAGTTCACGCTCGGCATCTCGCGACGGCATGCCGTGAATACGACGATCGAGGAGAATACGATCATCGCAACCGCGCGGCCGGGTGTCAGACGTCTGGTAGGCATGGTACGCGGCTAGTGCCGCAGATCCACTACGCGCTTCGCTTTGCCGAGCGAGCGCTCGATCGTGCCGGGATCGACGAGCTGCACTCGAGCGGTGACCCCGACCAAATCCTTGATTCGCGCCGACACGGCGGTCGCGATCGTCTTGCGATCGCGGGCGTGTTCTGGCAGCCCGGCCTTGAGCTCCGACACGACGGTCAGATCATCGAGTCGTCCGTCGCGTCGCAGCTCGAGCACGTAGTGTGCGCTCACGCATGACTCGGCGAGCAAAATCTCTTCGATCTGTGTCGGAAATACATTGACGCCGCGCACGATGAGCATGTCGTCGGAACGACCACCGATCCGCGCCATGCGGCGCATGGTTCGCGCCGTTCCCGGCATGAGCGCCGTGAGATCGCGCGTGCGATATCGGATGAGCGGCTGCGCTTCCTTCGTCAACGTCGTGAACACGAGCTCGCCCGTGGTGCCGTCGTCGATCACGTCGCCGGTCGCCGGATCGATGATCTCGGGGTAGAAGTGATCTTCCCAGACGTGCAAGCCGTCCTTCGTCTCGACGCATTCGCTCGCGACGCCGGGTCCCATGACTTCGGACAAGCCGTAAATGTCCACCGCGTGCATGTCGAAGCGCTCTTCGATCTCGCGACGCATCGACTCCGTCCAGGGTTCCGCGCCGTGGATGCCGACCCGGAGCGACGACGCGCGCGGGTCGAGCCCTTGCCGCTCGAACTCGTCGCCGATGGCGAGCATGTACGATGGCGTCACCATGATCGCCGTCGGACGAAGGTCGTTGACGAGACGGACTTGCTTCTCTGTCTGCCCGCCAGACATCGGGATGACGGTGCATCCCATGCGCTCGGCACCATAGTGTGCGCCCAATCCGCCGGTGAACAGGCCGTAGCCATACGCGATGTGCACGAGGTCACCGCGCTGTACGCCCGCGGCGCGCATCGATCGGGCGATGAGCTGTGCCCAGATGTCGATGTCGCTCGGCGTGTAGCCGACGACGGTCGGTCGCCCCGTGGTGCCCGACGACGCGTGAATGCGCGCGAGCTGCTCGCGCGGCACCGCGAGCATGCCGAACGGGTAATGCTCCCGAAGATCGTCTTTGACGGTGAACGGGAACATTGAGATATCATCGAGGCCCCGAAGATCGTCTGGGTGGACGCCCGCCGCGTCGAACCGTTTGCGATAGAGCGGAACGTTCGCGTACGCGTGGTGCAGCACCGCGCGCAACCGCTGGAGTTGCAGCGCGCCGAGCTCGTCGCGAGATGCGCGCTCGATCGGCTCGAGCTCGTCGATCGTCGAATGACGCCGCGTAGTCGACACGGAGACCTCGGGATCCGACACGGAGCGATGTGGCCCAGAGAGAGCGAGCTAATCAATCGGCCGGCGCGCCGGTGCGCCAGGGGATCACTCGCCGATCTTGTCGAGATCCTCTTTTCCGATCCCGACCATCCAGGGAATCATCTCGTATTGGGCGAGTCCGAACGTGACGTACGGGTCGCCGTCGCGTATGCGATCGAGAGTGCCGATGACGTCGTCGTCGGGCACACGTAGCAACACCAGCCCGCCGCTCCGCGGATCCATCGGGCCGGAGGCAATGAGTAGCCCTTCCTCCTTCAGCTCGCGCAAGTAGGCCCGATGCCGGTCCGTCACCTCGAGCACCTCTTCCAGCGGGCGGCGGTAGCGAATGATCGCTACGGCGTACATCAGCCGAACACCTCGCGCGCGTGCTCGATGCCGGCGACGAGCGCGTCGACGTCGGCATCCCCGTTGTAGATATAGAATGACGCGCGCGCCGTCGCGGGCACGTTGAGTCGGCGCATCAGCGGCTGGGCGCAGTGATGGCCGGCGCGCACGCACACGCCGACCTCGTCGAGGATCGTCGCCAGATCGTGCGGATGAATGTCGCCGACCGTGAAGCTCACCACGCCACTGCGCTCCGCCGCCGACGGTCCGTAGACCCGAACATCCGGGATCGCGCACAGTGAGCTCGTGGCCAGCGTAGTGATGGCCTGTTCGTGCTCTCGAACCGTGGCCATCCCGACGTGGTCGAGATATTCGCATGCCGCGGCGAGGCCGACGGCGTCGCCGACGTTCGGCGTTCCAGCTTCAAACTTGTGGGGGAGAACGTTCCACGTGCTTCGCTCGTCGCCCACGTACTCGATCATGTCGCCGCCGGTCTGGTAGGGCGGCATCGACTCGAGCAGCTCGCGCCGGCCGACGAGCACGCCACAGCCCATGGGGCCGAGCATCTTGTGTCCGCTGAATGCGTAGAAGTCGACGTCGAGAGAATCGATATCGAGCGGAAGGTGCGGCGCCGCCTGCGCACCGTCGCACACCGTGACCGCGCCGACTCTCTTGGCGATCGCGCACAGCTCGGCGACCGAATTGATTGTCCCCAGGGCGTTCGATACATGGGCGAACGCGACGACCTTCGTTCGCGGTCCGACCAAGGTGGCCATGTGATCGAGGTCGATGTGCCCGTCCGGCGTCAGCCGACAGATTCGGAGGGCCGCGCCCTTCTCACTCGCCAGCTGCTGCCACGGGACGAAATTCGCGTGGTGCTCGAGGCCGGTGATCACGATCTCGTCGCCGGCGCCGACGTTCGCGCGTCCCCACGCCGCGGCGACCAGGTTGAGCGATTCGGTCGTACCGCGTGTGAAGATCAATCGCGACGAGTCGCGCACGCCCACGAACCGCGCGACGACTTCGCGTGCCCGGTGATAGCGCTCAGTCGCGCGCGCCGAGAGCGCGTATGCGCCGCGATGCGGGTTGGCGTTGTCGTGCGTGTAATAGTGCATCATCGCGTCGAGCACGACACTCGGCTTCTGCGACGTGGCCGCCGAATCCAGGTAGTGGAGATTTGGATTCGCGGCAAGGAGCGGAAAGTCGGCGCGGTCGACGATCATAGCGTGCGCGGGCCCACCAACACCCGCCCTCCATCGATCCGCACCGGAAACACCGGCAACGGATCCTCGGCCGGACCGCGACGCACGCGTCCCGTCTGCAAGTCGAACCGCGCGCCGTGCCAGACGCATTCGATCATCCCATCGTTGCGGAGTGTTCCGTCGGACATCGCGAACTCCGCGTGCGTGCAGATGTTGCCGACCGCGCCGATCGAACCGCGGAAGTTGTAGAGACAGACGTCATCGCCGTTCGATCGCTGCACGTTCAAGAGCGCGCCTTCCGGAAGGTCGGCGATGTCGGCGAGATGCTCGAAGTCGCTCACGCGCCCTCCAGCGGCGGTGGCTCCGGTCCTTCCCGCTCCGTCGACACTTCGCTCTCGTTCGACTCGAGCGCCGAGTGCAGCGCGTGCCATGCGAGGCTCGCGCATTTCACGCGGAGCGGAAAACGCGACACGCCACCCAGCGCTCGAAGCGAGCCGAGTGACTGCTGCTCGGACTCCGGGAGTGTTCCCATGACCAGCTGATGAAAGCGCTGGAACAGATCTTCTGCTTCGGCGCGGGTCTTTCCCTTGACGGCGGCGGTCATCAACGAGGCCGATGCCTTGGAGATGGCGCACCCTTGTCCCTTGAAGCTCACGTCGACGATGGCGTCGTTCTCGAGCTTGACCCAGAGCGTCAGCGCGTCGCCGCACAACGGATTCCTGCCCTCGATGGTGCGACTCGCATCGGGCATCTCTCGAAAGTTGCGCGGCTTTCGATTGTGCTCGAGGATGAGCTCTTGGTAGAGGGCTTCGGTGGACATGACTACCGGCTCACACGAATCGCTCCAAGGTCATCTTCTCGAGCGCCTCACGCACCTCGTCGACCTCGATCGTCTCGAGCACGCCGGCCGCGAAAGCGTACGTCAGCAGCCGTCGCGCCAAGGCCGAGTCGATGCCGCGACTCTTGAGATAGAAGAGCGCGAGCTGATCGATCTGGCCCACGGTTGCGCCGTGGGTGCATTTGACGTCGTCGGCGAAGATCTCGAGCTGCGGCTTCGTGTCGACCTGCGCCGTCTCGGAGAGCAAAAGATTGTTGTTCGTCTGCTTACCGTCAGTCTTCTGGGCGATCGGATGGACGAAGACTTTGCCGTTGAACACGCCGTGCGAGCGTCCGTCGAGCACGCCCTTGTACAGCTCGCGGCTGAAGCAGTTGGGCTGGGCGTGAATGATCTGCGTCTGGTGATCGCAGTGCTGTTCGCCGTCGGTCATGTACAGCCCGTTCAGCGTCGCGCCGCACCCTTCGCCGTCGAGCGTCGTGTAGACGTTCGTCCGCGACAGCGCCGCACCAATGGCGAGCGAGAACGAGATGTAGTGGCTGTCGCGCGCCTGGCTGGCCTCGATCGTTCCGACGTGGAACGCGCGCTCGCTCTCCCGCTGCATCTTGTAATGCCGCAGCGTTGCGCCCTCGCCGACCGACACTTCGGTGACCGCGTTGGTCCAGTACACCGCATCAGTCGTCGACACGAAGCTCTCGATCACCGTCGCCTTCGCGTTCCGCCCGACGAGAATGAGATTCCGCGGATGCATCATGCCCTTCGCCGCCGTGGCGTCGGTGACGAAGAGCAGATGAATCGGCCGATCGACTTCGGTGTCCTTGGCGATCTGAACGACGGCACCGTCGAGCATGAATGCGGTGTTCAACGCGGTGAACGCCTGCGTGTCATAGCTCGCGAGCTTGCCCACGCGATCGACGACGTCGGGCGCCTTGCTCCAGGCGGACGCGAGATCCCAGAGCTTCACGCCGCCGGGCAGCTTGCCGATGTCCGACAACTCCGGCGCGAATCGGCCGTTCACGAACACCATCGTGTACCAGCCCGCGGCGCCAAACGTAAACGGTGCGAGCTCGTCGCGACCGATGTCGCCGCTCTTTGCCGCCAGGAAGACGTAATCCTGATCGACGATCGGCGACACGCTGGTGAAATGCCAATCCTCGTTCTTCGTGGTCGGGAACCCGAGCGCGCCGAATCGCTCGAACCCCGCGCGGCGCATCGACCGCACCCACGCCGGCGTCGACGCGCCGGACGTCAGCTCCTCGAACGCCTCGACGAACGGCTCCGCCGCGCTCCCCGCCATGACGGACGTGCTCACGCCGCGCCCGCCGGAAGCGGCGACGACGCTCCGTTCGTCACCCAATCGTACCCCTTGTCCTCGAGCTCGAGCGCCAACTCCTTCCCGCCCGACGTCGCGATCCGGCCGTTCACCAAGACGTGCACGAAGTCGGGCACGATGTAGTTGAGCAAACGCTGATAATGCGTCACGACGATCGTCGCGTTGTCCGGCCGCTTGAGCTTGTTGACGCCGTCGGCGACGATCCGCAGCGCGTCGATGTCGAGGCCCGAGTCGGTCTCGTCGAGAATCGCCAGACGCGGCTGGAGCACCGCCATCTGGAGGATCTCGTTGCGCTTCTTCTCGCCGCCCGAGAACCCCTGATTCACCGATCGATTGAGCATCGACGCGTCCATGTCGACGAGCGCGAGCTTCTCTTCCATGAAGTCGGCGAACTCGAGCGGATCGATCTCCTCCTCGCCGTGCGCCTTTCGAATCTCGTTGTACGCCGCGCGCAGGAAATACGCGTTCGACACGCCGGGAATCTCCACCGGATACTGAAACGCCAGAAAGATTCCACCCTGCGCACGCTCCTCGGGCGGCAGCGCGAGCAGATCCTTGCCGTCGTACGTCACCGATCCGCCGGTGACCTCGTACGCCGGATTGCCGGCCAGTACCTGGGCCAGCGTGCTCTTACCCGAGCCGTTTGGACCCATTACGGCGTGGATCTCGCCGGCGTTCACCGTGAGATCGATGCCCTTGAGAATTTCTTTATCGCCGACGGTGGCGTGAAGATCTTTGATTTCGATTAATGACATGACTTTGAGTTCCGAGAGAATAGCCGCGAAATCCGTGGCCAATCACCCAACACTTCCTTCCAACGTGATGCCGAGCAGGGCCTGCGCCTCGAGCGCGAACTCCATCGGCAGTTCCTTGAACACTTCCTTGCAGAACCCACTCACGATCATCGACACCGCCTGCTCGGCCGACAACCCACGCGCCTTCAAGTAGAAGATCTGATCCTCGCCGATCTTCGACGTCGACGCCTCGTGCTCGACGATCGCGCTGTTATTACCGACCTCGATGTACGGAAACGTGTGCGCGCCGCACCGATTTCCCACGAGCATCGAGTCGCACTGCGTGTAGTTGCGCGCGCCGGTCGCGCGCGGCAGCACCTGAACTCGGCCGCGATAGGAGTTGTTCCCCTCGCCCGCCGAAATGCCCTTGGAGACGATCGTCGACTTCGTGTTGCGGCCGATGTGGATCATCTTCGTGCCGGTGTCGGCCTGCTGCTTGTTGTTCACCACGGCGACGGAGTAGAACTCGCCGACCGAATTGTCGCCCTGGAGGATCACGCTCGGATACTTCCACGTGATCGCCGAGCCGGTCTCGACCTGCGTCCACGAGATCTTGGCGTTCTCCGCGGCCTTGCCACGCTTGGTCACGAAGTTGTAGATGCCGCCGCGACCTTCCTTGTCGCCGGCGTACCAGTTCTGCACGGTCGAGTACTTGATCGTCGCGCCCTTGAGCGCGACCAGCTCGACGACCGCGGCGTGCA